>JAKSAW010000170.1 GCA_022361455.1 Pseudomonadales bacterium
AAAACATCGACTGGCTTTGATCCACCACAATGTAGATGGGTCTTTCTCGCTCTTCACGAAATAACTTGGTGTGTGGTTTTCCGGTACGGGCTGTTACCCGCCAATCAATATTCCGGACATCATCACCGGGCTCGTAAATGCGGACTTCATCAAAGTCTATACCGCGACCGCGGAAGGATGATTGATGGCCACCAGCAATAGCCGTTAGCGCTTTAAGGCGGCCGCGAAGATCCAAATTGCAATGATGAGATTGCAACGCCACTAGCTCTTCCATGGAGATGTAAACACCACGATAGTTGCTAATATCTTCCCGTTCGCGAAGTAACTGCTTACGTTGGTTCGCCATGACGTTCTCCCTTATGGGGCAGACACACGATCTAGTAATTCATCGATAATGTGATCTGGAGTAACGCCTTTGGCTTCGGCTTCAAAGGTCAGGCCGATACGATGGCGTAATACATCATGGGCAACCGATTGCACATCTTCAGGAGTCACGAAATCTCGTTCCTGCAACCATGCGTGAGCTCTAGCGCAAGCATCTAACGCAATAGTTCCCCGAGGGCTGACACCATATTCAATCCAGCTAGCAATATCATCGCCATAGGCAAGCGGCGAGCGAGTTGCCATGGTGAACTGAACAATGTACTCCTCGATTGCAGGAATCATATGCAGATTCAATATCTGGGAGCGAGTGTTAAAGATTTGGCTTTGCGTGATTTGGTGCTCAACAGTCTCTTGCTTGGATTGGTTTTCAGCCTCTGCTTCCTGTCGTGCCAGACGCAAAATGGTTTTTTCTGATTCTGCATCGGGGTAATCGATAGTCACATGCATCAAAAAGCGATCCAGCTGGGCTTCAGGCAACGGGTAGGTACCCTCTTGCTCAATAGGGTTTTGCGTTGCCATAACCATAAATAGTGATGGCAGTGGGTGAGTTTGTGCGCCGACACTGATTTGGCGTTCTGCCATAGCTTCCAGTAATGCTGACTGAACTTTAGCCGGTGCTCGATTGATTTCATCGGCGAGCACTAAGTTATGGAAAATAGGACCCTGTTGAAAATGGAATGATCCATCTTGTGGCCTATAGATTTCCGTACCGGTGACATCCGCGGGCAATAAATCAGGGGTGAACTGGATACGATGGAAATCCCCTTCGATGCGCTCTGACAGGGCTTTGATGGCTTTGGTTTTTGCCAATCCAGGTGCGCCTTCAACCAATAAATGGCCGTTCGCCAGTAGGGCGATCAGTAAGCGGTCAACTAGATGGGACTGGCCAATAATTTGTGAGCAAAGGGATTCCTTTAGCGCTTTTATGGCGGCTCGTTCAGACATGAGGTGCTGTACTCCAAGGATCAGGGTCTGTCAGTATTATTTTGTTTTTGAAATGGTACCTAAGACAGCGTGATATGTTGTTCTTTTTCTTCGAATTATGCCCATTCTCGACAGCTATTTCTAGCGCTGTTCCCGAAAAGCGAAGCTTGATCACATTTTCACCGCTGGCCCTGGTCCATTGCCTATGGGTCTGACCATTATTATGGGGATTAGGTTCCAGTTTGCATAATAAAAATGTCTTTAATAAGAGTACGTTATGTTCAATTGCTTAAGGCTGATCTAAGCTTACCCTATGACCTAGAAAAATTTGGTTCGCACGAACAACGGGAGTGAACACATGGTTAACCTTTCCTTGGGTGGTGATTACGAAATTACCCTGGAGCGCTTAGAAGAAAAAATAAACGAACGCTTTGACCGAGCTAACTCGGCAGTGCGGCAACAGATCGCTGACTTTGCCCGCTTTTTTTATGCAACAGCCCCGCTCGAAGAATTATCACGCAAGCGAATCGACGACCTTTATGGCGCCACTATTGCTCTGTGGGATTTTTTGCAGCATCGCCCGGAGAATAAACCGCGGATTCGAGTGTTTAATCCCAAGTTTGAGGATCATGGTTGGCAAGGTGCTCACACCATTGTAGAAATCATTGCTCCCGACCGAGCCTTTATCGTTGATTCCATGATGATGGAGTTCACTCGCCGTGGCGTATCCATTCATTCGGTCATGAATGCCGTCTTTAATGTGGCGCGTAATGATAAAGGCGAGCTGGTTGATGTTGATTTCTCGGGTAAGAAAAGCGTTGGTTCACCAGAGGCTCTGCTTCATATCGAAGTAGACAAAGAAACCGATGAAGATGAAATCAAAGATGTTGTTGCACACTTAGAAAGCATTATTGATGAGCTTGAGTTTGCTGTTTGTGATTTCAAAGAAATGCTCGATCGTACACAGCTCATTGCCAATAGTTTGCAAAACGAAGGCTCTGACAAAGATCTGGGTCTTGAAGAAGTAAAGAGCTTTTTGCATTGGTTGGTGGACAATCATTTTACCTTCTTGGGAATGCAAGAATATAAAGTGGTTGAATCTGGGGTTCACAAGCACTTGGAATTAGTACCTGAAACATCATTAGGTATTGTTCGCGGCGAAGAGCCCATTGATTTAATGGAAAGCTCTGGTGGCCCATTAACGCTTGCCAATAAGTTATTGGTGTTTGGAAAGTCTGGAACCAAATCTCGAATTCATCGTCCGGCTTATATGGATTTCGTTGCTGTTCGTAAATTCGATGATAAGGGCCATGTCATTGGTGAATACCGCTTACTGGGACTTTATACCTCGCGAGTTTTTAATAATAGCCCACGGGGTTTCCCGATTATTGGCCGTAAAGTGGATGATGTTATTAAAGGCTCGCAACTGGATCCTTCTGGTCATGATGGTAAGCGCTTATTTCAGATCCTGGAAACATTTCCCAGAGAAGAACTATTCCAAACGCCCACCGAGGAGCTACTAAAAACAGCTGTCGGTATTCTGCAAATACAAGAACGCCGTCGCTTGCGATTATTTGTTCGCAAAGGGCAGTTTGGTCGCTTTGTCACTTGTTTGATTTATACACCGAGAGAAGGGTATTCCACCGGATTGCGTAAGCGCTTTCAGCAGGTCTTGTTTGAGTACGTGGACGCCACTGATTTAGAGTTCAATACGTATTTCACGGAATCCACTCTGGCTCGATTGTATATCGTAATGCGCGTGGCCGATGACAAAAGTTATGAATTCGATGTGGCTGAAGCGGAAACACGCTTAGTGTCGTTGGCGCGTTCTTGGCACGATCGATTCCATGAGACCCTGGTAGAATCGGTCGGTGAAGAAAAAGCGGGTACGCTTTTCAAAAAATATGCTGATGCATTTTCGGTGAGTTATCGGGAAGATATTTCAACACGTACGGCAGTGTCCGATGTTGAACACATGGAAACCTTGGTTGAAGGTTGTGATATTTCGGTGTCTTTCTATCGAGCCATCGAAGAAGATGTGGATGCCCTACGTTTCAAATTATTTCGTAAACACGAAGAGATTCCGCTCTCAGATGTATTGCCTATGCTCGAAAATTTAGGGCTACGGGTATTAGGGGGTAGGCCTTATCATATTCGTTGCAAAGACGCAGAAATATGGATCTATGAGTTCAGTGTTCGCTATAGTGGCGAACACATTACTGATTTAGAAGCCGTCAAAGAAAAGCTACAAAATGCTTTTGATCAGGTTTGGAATGGTCATGCGGAAAACGATAGTTTTAACCGCTTAGTATTAGCGGTTGGACTGGATTGGCGCGAAGTGGCAGTGTTGCGTGCTTATGCTAAATACTTCAAGCAAACGGGGTTTGCGTTTAGTCAAACCTACATCAAAGAAGCGCTTATTAATAATGCTGCCATTACCCGCTTATTGGTGGACTTATTTTACTCCCGATTTGCAGCGGACAATCGTTGCGATAAAGAAAGAGAAGAACAAGTCGTTGCTGAGGTGATCGAAGGTTTAGAGCTAGTTGATAGCTTAGATGAAGACAGAATATTGAGACGTTATCTCGATATGGTCGCGGGTACTTTGCGCACTAACTTCTTCCAGTTAGATCAAGAAGGCATGTTCAAAGATTATATATCTTTGAAACTCTCGCCTAAATCAATCCCAGATCTACCCAAGCCATTACCGGAGTTTGAAATATTTGTTTATTCACCCAGGGTAGAAGGTGTGCATTTGCGTGGTGGCAAAGTTGCTCGGGGTGGATTGCGTTGGTCTGATCGCAAAGAAGATTTTCGTACTGAAGTGTTAGGCTTGGTAAAAGCGCAACAAGTTAAGAATGCGGTGATTGTGCCAGTGGGAGCAAAAGGTGGCTTCGTTGCGAAGAAGTTACCAAAAACTGGTGGCAGAGATGCGGTAATGGCGGAAGTCGTTACCTGCTATCAAACCTTTATTCGAGGTTTGCTCGATATTACCGACAACCTGGTAGATGGTGAGGTAGTGCCGCCAGAACAAGTCGTTCGAATTGATGGTGACGATACTTATCTAGTAGTGGCAGCGGATAAAGGTACTGCTACGTTTTCTGATATCGCCAATGAAATCGCTCAAGAGTACAATTTCTGGTTGGGTGATGCGTTTGCTTCTGGCGGCAGTATTGGCTACGACCATAAGAAAATGGGTATCACCGCGAAAGGCGCCTGGGTTTCTGTGCAGCGTCATTTTCGTGAAATGGGTATCGATGTTCAGTCTACACCTTTCACGGCCTTAGCCATTGGTGATATGGCAGGTGATGTTTTTGGTAATGGTATGCTGCGTTCCCGCTACACGCAGTTAGTTGCTGCGTTCAACCATATGCATATCTTTGTTGATCCCATGCCGGATCCTGAACAGTCTTATGTGGAGCGGGAAAGGTTGTTCAATTTGCCGCGTTCGAGCTGGCAAGATTATAGCGAAGACTTAATATCACAGGGCGGCGGTGTATTTTTACGGTCCAGTAAGTCGATTGCTATCTCGCCACAAATGAAAGAGCGTTTTGATATTAGTGCCGATAATCTAACGCCAAATGAACTCATTGTTGCTTTGTTAAAATCTCCTGTTGATTTAATTTGGAATGGCGGTATCGGTACTTATATTAAGGCCACCACAGAATTGAATTCCGATGTGGGCGACAAAGCTAATGATGCCATTCGTATCAACGGACATGAGGTTAATGCGAAAGTTATTGGTGAAGGCGGGAATTTAGGCGCGACGCAATTAGGCCGTATTGAATTCGGTTTGGAAGGCGGTCGCTCCAATACAGATTTCATCGATAACTCCGGCGGTGTGGATTGTTCGGATCATGAAGTTAATATCAAGATATTACTCAATGACATTGTGACCGATGGTGATATGACGCTCAAACAGCGCAATAAACTATTGGTCGATATGACAGACGAAGTATCTGATTTAGTGTTAAAGAACAACTACCGCCAGGTTCAAGCAATTAGCGTTGCGCAAACCGAATCTGTGTATCGTATGGGTGAATACAAGCGTTATATTCATGCATTGGTGAATGAAGGTAAGCTCGATCGCGAGCTAGAATTTATACCTAACGATGAAGAACTTCATGAGCGTTTGGTAAATGGCAAAGGATTGGTTCGCCCTGAGTTATCAACGCTATTGTCTTACACAAAAGCTTTACTTAAAGATGAGTTGTCTTCTGCTGATCTTACCGAGGATGCCTATATCAGTCGGGAGATAGAGCGTCCTTTCCCGAAAATCTTAGTAAAGAAATATAACCAAGCTATTTCTAACCACAAACTGAGTAAGCAAATTATAGCCACGCAAATTGCTAATGATTTGGTGAATTACATGGGGATTACCTTTGTTCATCGAATGAAAGATGCAGCGGGTTCTAGCGTGGTTGATATTGCTAAGGCCTTTTTGGCGGCACGAGATATCTTTTCTTTGGAGTCTTGGTGGGATCAAATTGAGGCTCTTGATTACAAGGTCGTTACCGAAGGCCAGATGGAAATGATGCGTGTGTTGATTCGCATGATTCGTCGAGCCACTCGCTGGTTGTTGCGAAATAATCGCTGCGGCGTCAACGTTGAAGAAATGGTGACTCGATATCAGCCAGGCATTAAAGCCGTTACCGATAGCTTACCTAGTGTGTTGCGTGGTCCTCGCAGAGAAGTTTGGGAAAAACGCCATAACAATTATGTAGAAAGTGGAGTGCCTTCCACCTTAGCGACCTTTATCTCTGGGGCAGACAGCATGCAATCTGCTTTGGGCATCGTGCAAGCGGCGGAAATTACCCAGAAACCAGTTCAAGAGGTGGCCACTACTTATTTTGAAGTGGGTAATCGACTAGATCTGTACTGGTTTACTCAAGAGATCAATGATCTCAATATTGAGAACCATTGGCAGGCCCTGGCGCGAGAAGCCTATCGCGATGATCTAGAATGGCAGCAACGTACCTTGGCGGTTGGTGTGCTACAAATGCAAATGGATGCGATCAATCTCGAAGAACGTATCGAAACATGGGCCAAGAAGCATGAAGAATTGATAAGTCGCTGGCGCAGCATGGTTGGTGAATTTAGGGCAACGGATACTAAGGAATTTTCCATGTATGGGGTAGCCTTAAGGGAGCTGATGGATATCGCACAAACCACATTGCATACTGATTCTGGGAGCTCCTATTAATATCTAAGTGACTAAGGTCCATGGTAGAAGGGATGGGCAAGGAATAACTCTGTGAAGAGTCTACAGGTTTCTATACATATCACGCGAGATGAGTATCTGAAGTGGTATCAAGGGGCTGCAGGTACTGTTTATGCTCAAACTACCGCTGGGAAGTCAGTTCGCTTCCCAGCGAGGATTTTACAACCCTTTGTCACTCACCAAGGGGTGTCCGGTACCTTTAACATCTATTTTGACGACAATAATAAGTTCAAGGATATCCGGCGAATTCGCTAAAAAATCAGGTATAATGCGCCGCAGTTTAGGTCAAACCCACAATCTGTGAGGCGCTCAATGTTGTACCCGCTGCTGCGTAACTGTCTTTTTGCTCTCCCTGCGGAAACCTCTCACCATGTTGCTTTGGATCTTATTGGTGCTGCGGAAAGGCTGAAGATCACCCCGTTGTTATTCAATCGCCAGTATGCACCTGTGAATGTGATGGGCATGGAATTTAAGAATCCCGTCGGCTTAGCGGCAGGTCTTGATAAGAACGGCGATTATATTGATGGGCTTGGCGCGCTGGGATTTGGTTTTGTTGAAGTGGGGACTGTCACCCCAAGGCCACAGCCTGGAAACCCGCTGCCACGGCTATTTCGAGTTGCTGACAAACAAGCCATTATCAACAGAATGGGGTTCAACAATAAGGGCGTTGACTATCTAGTTAATCGTATTCAAAAGAGCCGTTATGACGGTGTTTTGGGTATTAATATCGGCAAAAACTTTGATACGCCGGTTGAAAATGCTCTTGATGATTACTTAATTTGCATGCGCAAAGTGTATGAGTATGCCAATTATATCGTGATCAATATTTCCTCCCCGAATACCCCTGGTTTAAGAACTCTGCAATTTGGCGAATCACTTGACCAATTATTGGGGCGCTTGAAAGAGGAGCAAGCTGTATTAGAGAAAGAGCAGCTTACCTATGTGCCTTTAGTGTTAAAGATTGCCCCTGATATGAGCGAAGATGAAGTGAAAGTGGTGGCAGATAAACTTCTGCGCTATGGAATGGATGGTGTCATCGCGACTAATACCACCATCTCTCGTGAGGGTGTGGAAGGCTACAAAGAAGCCCAAGAACAAGGTGGTTTAAGCGGTGCTCCGGTGTTTGAAAAATCCACTCAGGTGTTATCGCAAATGGCGGATGCTTTGGGAGGTAAAATACCGGTCATTGGAGTGGGCGGAATTACCAGGCCGCAAGATGCAGTGGCAAAAATCGAGGCGGGCGCTTCATTGGTTCAGGTTTATTCAGGATTTATTTATCAAGGACCGGAATTAATATCCGGTTCAGTAAAGGCAATTCAGCAACACATGAGTTAGTTGCACATAAAAAAGGGGCTTCTTGCGAAGCCCCTTCGTCTGATGGGTTATACCCACGAGATGGCGGGAGACCATCTATTATCAGAATTTGTTTGTGCTGTTATCAATTGATATTCGTTTCGAGGGGTGATCAATTGATATTGAAACTTGGTTAATCTGTGCGTGGTTAAGTTTTAAATGTAAAGCTTAACCTATTGCTATTTTGTGTATCCCCGATACACCTTTGTAACCTGACCAATTATCTTCGCGGCCATCGCGCCACCCATTTAGCCAGAATTGGCGGGTAGTAACATCAGAGTACGGACAAAGCGTTTTGGTGCGGCCATCTAGACCGGCCTTGTATCCTCGTGAATAAGCCCTGTTAGCTTTATCGCGCTTCTGTCTTCTCATAGAGTATGCCTCTTTATTGTATGTTGCGAGTGATCTCACGTGAAACTTGCATTTGCACGCTAAGATCTAGTTGTGAATGTTCACGTCAATCCAGCTGCTAAAAAGGTAGGTAAAGCTAGGATGTCCTCCTTTACGCTAATGTGACAGGGACATTCATTGTTACAGAAACTTTAAAAACTTGTCGATGATTAAAATGGCATAAAACTATTACTTTTTTAGTCTCAAAAGTAATAGTAAAAAATGGCTGTTATAACTGCTTGATTTACAAACCTTAGTGCAAAAGGAATCGCAGCATTAATAGCTTATTCAGCCCTAAAAATATTTTTTAATGGGCTATTTTTATATGATTATTAACTTGTATAGATAGTGAGTGATTTATTAGTGAGCACTGACAAAAACGTGCCGAATCCTTTGGTGGTAACTTGTGCAACCGGTTTAGAAGCTTTGTTAATTGAAGAAATTCAACAGCTTGGAGCCGTGGGTTGTGAAAAAAGTTCTGGAGCAGTTCGCTGTGTGGGTGATTTGCAGGCAGCGTATCAAATATGTCTTTGGAGTAGGGTGGCATCGAAAGTTCTTTGGCGTGTTGCTGTTGCGAAAGTAGACAGTGTTGATGCGCTTTACGAGGCCGCGTTAGCCGTGCCTTGGAGTGATTATTTTCCCGGCGACACCAGTGTTCGAGTCAATTTAGATGTTGTCAAAAATGACGCAGTGAATTCGCAGTTTGCGAGCTTTCGCTTAAAGGATGCGATTCGCGATTACTTTCAAACTACACAGGGCTCGCGACCCATTGCGACTAAGCACGATGCCAATGTGGTGATCAATGTTTTTTGGAATGATGGTGAAGTTGAATTTAGTTTGGACTTTGCTGGAGCGCCGCTTCATCAAAGAGGTTATCGCGTTGCTCAAGGGCAAGCACCTTTAAAGGAGACCTTAGCTGCCGCGCTTTTATTATGGAGTGAATGGCATAGCAAAGACTATTCAGCATTGCTGGATCCGTTTTGTGGCTCGGGCACTTTGCTAATTGAAGCAGCAATGATTAAGCGCAATATGGCGCCTGGTTTGCTGCGACAATCGTTTTCATTAGTTAACTATCGTTTGTTCGATGCTTCACTCTGGGAAACTGTTAAGCAAGCTGCACAGCAACAAGTAAGTGAGGAAAAAATACCACTAATAAGGGGCTTTGACGCTAATGCTGATGCTATCAAAGCTGCAAGCCAAAATATTCAAGCGGCTGGTCTAACTGATTGTATCCATGTAGAGCGTAGCGAGTTGGGTACTTTGAAACTCACCAAGAGTATTAAAGAAAAGCATCAGGGCCTAATTATTACCAATGCACCTTATGGGGAGCGAATTGGGGATAGTGATGCGATTCAATTTTTATATTCTGCGTTTGGTCGATTATTGCAGCCACAATTGCCGGATTGGTCGGTGGGTGTTTTAAGTAATCATGCGGAATATATTGATCGTTTAGGAATTGCGTCCTCAACAGGATATCGCTTTAGCAATGGTCCAATACGTTGTTACTTTCGTTGTGCCCCGTGGGGGAATAAGCCTACTGCTGTGCCTTTTAATAGTATCAAGGTGACTGATGCCGAATTGCCCCAAGAGTTAAGCGCGTTCGCA
Organism: Pseudomonadales bacterium; assembly: GCA_022361455.1. GTDB lineage: Bacteria > Pseudomonadota > Gammaproteobacteria > Pseudomonadales > Ketobacteraceae. Next base: position 9,878 of record JAKSAW010000170.1, read on the forward strand.
AATCGCTTACGCAAAAATGTTAAACCATTACGAAAGTGGGCTGATCGGGAAGGTATCAGTTGTTATCGCATTTACGATGCCGATATGCCTGAATTTAATCTCGCCATTGATTGGTACGATGGCGAATTGCACGTGCAAGAATACAAGCCGCCTAAAACCGTTGATGAAAACAAAGCAAGGCAGCGTCTTGATTGGGCGCTTCAGGCTTTAGTGAAGGTGTTTGATATTCCCAAATCAAGCATTCAAGTAAAAACCCGCTCAAAGCAGAAGGGTAAGGGGCAGTATCAGAAGCTCAATCAAGAAAAGAAGATGCGTCCTATCTTGGAAAATGGTGTTTGGTTGCTAATAAATCTAAAAGATTATCTCGACACTGGATTATTTCTGGATCATCGACCAGTTCGAGGCTGGATCCAACAGCAGGCGGCCGGAAAGCGCTTTCTCAATTTATTCTCATACACAGGGACAGCATCGGTTCATGCTGCCTATGGGGGTGCTAAGTCTACAGTTAGTGTTGATATGTCAAAGACTTATCAACAATGGGCTAGATCAAATCTGCTTTTAAATGGCTTCTCTGAGGATCGCCATCGTTTAATTCAAGCGAATTGCGTTAAATGGTTAACCCAAAGTAAAGAGCAATTCGACCTGATTTTTATGGACCCGCCAACGTTTTCTAATTCCAAACGTATGCAAGGCGTGCTGGATACTCAAAGGGACCATGTGATGTTGGTGGATGCCGCTATGAAACGCCTGGAGCCCGGTGGTAAGCTTCTGTTTTCTAATAACTTTAAGCGCTTTAAGTTGGACGAGACACTAGCCCAGCGATACCAAGTGACAGACGTAACTACGCCATCAATACCGGAGGACTTTAAACGCTCCAAAGCTATTCATTGTTGTTACGAAATCCAGCATCTTTAGCTAGACATTCGCTACATACAGCCCGTTATCCAATATCTTTGCTAGTCTTTTCAATAGGTAAGTGTTTTTTGAGATGGCTTAATGAGCGAACAGGCGGCAGCATTTAAGTTTCTGGGAAATCTGAAGACGAGCGAGTATTTGAGCTTGGGTCTTGAAGAGACAGAAACGCAGTTTAAAAGATTAGGGCTAACCAAGGATTCTCTGCTCGATCCGGAGGATTCCTTTGATCGTCAAATAGCGATCCTCCGCTACAACTACCTTTTAGGGGAACGTAGCGCTTTAACCTTTAAGCACAATGATCCGAATTTCTGGCGAATGCTGAGGGCCCGTCTTCAGCCCATGATTTTAGCCTATCTTACCCATGAAAAATTTGTACAAAGTTTAGATGGCGACGCGCTTGATAAAAAAGTCAAAGAGATGATGGAGGTATACAAGCAGCGTTTAGAGACTACGGAGCAATTTAAAGATTTATTTTTTGATCTCAAAGAACAAGAGCGGGATGGTGCCGGTCAGGTCGTGGTGCAGCAAGCTGCGCTTGGTACGGAAAAAAGCCGTCCGGACGGATCTAGTGGTATCGCTGATATTCAAGCCAATGTTATTAATGAACTGAAGGAATCGCTCAAGGATCAAGAGCGCAAAGAAAAGCGACTAGAAAAGCAAATTAAGGAACAACAAGAAGATTTGTTCCGCCATGAAAAATCCATGGAAGATATGGAGGCGACGCAAGCAGAGTTACTCGCAGAGATCGATCGTTTAAGTACCGAAAACTTGCAATTAAAGATCTCTATTGATGCTTCCAACAAACAACAGACTCAAGATACAGAAGAGGCGCTGCCCGCAGAAAACAGTGTAGTAGAAGCTGCTCCAGCTCAGGCGGCTCCTAATGCCTATATGGATGCCGACAAAAATGAGTTGCAGTTGAAAATCGAATCGCTTGAACGAGATTTGGAAAATACTTCTAGTGCTGCCTATAACGCTTTTATGGCGAACTCCGATTTAGGTATCGTGATACTGTTCATTCTCACAGCATTCAAATGCAAAAACGTTAATCAGCTAGGCGTTGAAGTTCATCGTTCCTTGAAAACTTATGGGTTGTCGTCGGTATTCCGAGTTAAATCAGATAGCAGTACTGACTTTTTTGGCGATGGTAAAGTCAGTGACGGTGATAAGATGATTTTCCAAAACAATTCCCATGAAGGGCGAATCGTAGATTTAGGGCATCAATACCTTATTTACGATGACAGAACGGCTTTGCTTGTAAAAGACATGCCCACGGATGACGAGGAACGTTGTGGACGCCTAAGAGATAACATCAATACGCTGATGCAGGCTGCTGAAACCTCCGCCAATCTAATAGCGCTTGACCAAACTGCAGCAGTTCAAAAACAGCGCATGGAAGCTCTATTGATTCGATCGAATGATGTCTTCGCTAAGCTATCTGCTAATTTGGATCGCAACAAAGTTGTGACCAATAATGCCCTTAAGAATTTTTCTACTGAATTGAGAACACAATTACAAATCAGCCCCGGTGGTCCCCAAAGTGCCCGCTTAAACGCAGCGCTCAAGAAAATCGATACTACCTTAGGGTCGCTATTTGAAATGGAAAAAATGGTTGATACCAGTTTCGTTAAGAACGTCTCTAAAGTTGTATCGACACTTAAAAAGTAATTTGGGCTGGACGCTCTATTGAAGAATACGGACGTATCTTATGTTCTTCGAGTAAAAGCCAGGGTTTGATTTATTGTTTGCCGGAGAGCTGATCCATCTCAGCGAGGATCGCATCGGGATCTATAGTGTTTACAGACTCTTCTTTGCCAGCCTGTTCCTTCTTCATTTCTTCAGCGTTGGCGAACTCAATTTCATCTAATGATTCAGAGTCTGAATTTTCCGCTACAAAAACAGTAGGTTCGTCATCATCTTCGGCTGAGGCTTCTGGCTCAGGTTCTGGCTCTGGCTCAGGCTCAGGTTCGGGCGCAGGCTCAGGCTCTGCGGGCGCAGCAGCTTCGCTCTCATGAATTTCCGCAGATTCCTCTATGGGTGCGTTTTCCAAGGCCTCTTCAAATGCGTCTTTCTCTGCATCTAAAGGCGGTGGTGCCACGCCATGCATTTCCATATAGAGCTTTAAGTATTTTTCTTCTAGCAGCTTAAAGTTGCTTTGTAACGACAGAATCTCTTCGACTTGGCTTTCAATTTTCATTTTTAAGCCAGCAACCATAGGGGCGGATGCCTCGTCTGCCCCTGCTTCTTCCGTATAAGCTTTGATTTGTTTACGCAGATCTTCATTGTCAGTAGATAGCATTTTGTTTTCGTTGTTGAGCATGTAAATACGCTCAACTAATTCAGCGCTTTCCTCGGTAAATTGCTCAATGAGCTTGTACATCTCTTCTGGATCGCCACTCTGCTCAGTTTCTTCGAAGCCAACGTCCTCCGTAGGTTGCGCTTCAGCATCTGGAGCTGCGCCGCCATTTTTAGCATTGAGGTATCCTTCGTGCATCAGGTAGATTACTTCTCGTAGCGCTTCTCCTTGCTCCACGTTCTCAGCTAATGCGATCAAGGCTTGATGCATTTGTAATTCTATTTGCTGTTTGTCGGCACCTTCTTGAGTGGCGTCTTGGTAGACGCTCTCCAACTTCTCATAGCTTGCGAGCTGATTTTTGGTTTGCTCATATAGCGATTTGGCTTCAGTAAGCTGTTTCTCTAGTTGATCTATTTTCGGTAGCAGTTGGGCTTTGACCGCATCGGGAATGCCTTCCATGTGATTACATAGATCATTGGCCACTTCGATATAAGGGGCGATAGCCGTTTTCCAGGGGGATAACTCACCATTAAACGATTGCAGTTGGCCTAGCTCTGCAGCGAGCGCTGCATGGCGTATTGAAATGGCTAATTGATCTGGAACGGCATCAGGTTTTAGGGCAACTGTTTCTTGTCCGCAATGGGCTGTTGTGTCATCGATGGCCAGTTGAAAATAGCGAGTGAGATTGTCCCCAGACATATCTGCTTGGTACTCGCGCAGCAAATCCTGCAGGCGCTCCACAGCCTTTTTTTGGCGCTTGGCATACAGCGCCAAAAACACCACTGCTACCAATAGCAGTAGGGCGATTTGTCCAATAATCAGCAGGGTTGTTGTGTCCATGAATTCCAATTCTATTTACGGATATTATTTTAGTATGGCTCAAATTTTTAAAGCTGCGAGAAATATGTTCGCTAAGCTATTGAAATGTCGAGGAGTTATTTGATTCTTCAGGACTAAAGTTTTGTCGCTTAGCGCCGATAAGGTATTTGATAGGCAACCTTTACAGCACTGACATAGTGGAGGTTAAAAATGTTTGGCCCTCAACTCCTCAATCCGAATCTTCAAAGTGGTTTACCTAAGTATGATGGTTTTCCACGTTTTTCTAATTCTGACAATGGCTTAGCGCCAGCAAAATCGCCTGAGTCAGATACGGGCGCTGCTGGTAGGGTATTACTCGCACGCCTGGAAACTTCTGTTGAAAGTCGCTTTTCGGCACAGCAAATCTTCCAATCGCCCAAAGCTGCACCTGCAGACGACTTCTCTCCGGAGGCCGTGAGCGATCGCATTTTAGGTTTTGTGAAGGATCGTCTAGCTAAAGAAAAGGCAAATGGCGCCTCAGATGAACGCCTGCAAATGCTATTTGAGCAGGCTAAATCAGGCATAGAGAAAGGCTTTGCTGAGGCGAAAGATATCATTGCCGATCAAGGCTTGTTTAATGATGAAGTGAAAGATAACTATCTGGCGACCGTATCTAAAGTCCAAAAGGGCTTAGATGAAATAGAGCAGGATTTTACTGGCAAAGAATCAGCTCCAGATGTTATTAAATCTGCCTTTACCGGTTCACCACAAAATAGCAACCACGTGGCAGTGGCTAGTAACGAGCTTTACTACAATCAACAACGCTCCTTTGATATGCAAGTCAAAACTCAAGATGGCGACCTTGTAACGATTAAAGTGAATAGTGCTGAATCCCTTAGTGCTTCCTCCTTTGCTGGAGCTACCGATAATGTGGCTGTTTCAGGATTTGAATCCAGCTACTCAAGCTCTTCGCGGTTTTCGTTTTCTGTGGAAGGTGATTTGGATGAAGGGGAGCTCGCAGCTTTAAATGATCTATTTGCTCAGGTGAATGATATTGCCGACGATTTTTATGCGGGTGATGTGGAAGCGGCTTTCAATCAAGCGCTAGATGTTGGCTACGATGCTTCTGAGCTTGCTGGCTTTGCCGTGAATATGCGCCGCTCTGAAGTGGTTGCTGTGCGTCAAACCTATGCTGAAGTTGCCCGATATGGTGAACCCTCGCCAGTGACAGAGAATCCTCTACAAGCGATGATGGATAAGCTAGCTGACTTTTCTGCCAAGGTACAAAAGGCCAGTGATTCGTTGCTCGAAGGTGCAAAAGCAGCCGGTGAGCAAGATAGCTTGTTAAGTCAGTTGCTGAAAGAGTTGGTTCCAGATCGCGAAGCGCTCGAAAAGCAACAGTTGGATCAAGGGTTGCCACCCAACAAATCAGCCTTCAATGACTTTGTTGATTCAGTGCTAGCTTAATCGCGAATTCAAAGGTTTCGGTAAGTTTGTAAATAGTTAGGCGTATCACCAACTTTTGCTGTGAATTGCGTATACTAAGCGGTAATTTCCTAGAGCAATAAGGGATTCGGGGGCTATGGGCTGTTACCGCTTAATTTTACTTCTGTGTATTCAATTTTTTTCTCTGGTAGCGATTGCTTATCAGCCAAATTATCACGCTACTTTACCTGAATCATTAAAACTATGGTTGCCCTGGGTTCTGCATGATCAGCCCAGTCATGACTGTCCCTTTAAGGCAAAGCAAGCCCAGCAAACTCAATGCCTTTGGCCATCTTACATAGATCTGCAAGCCGACGACCAGCAATTACAATTTGAGCTGCTTTCTTATAGCTATGCGTCAGGATGGTTAACCTTGCCTGGTGGTGAGGGATTTTGGCCTGTTGCTGTTACCGTCAATGATCAGCTTATGCCAGTGGTGCAATTTAAAAATCGGCCAGCAATTTACTTAAAGGCCGGGCGCTATCAAATCCAAGGCCAGATTCCTTGGCAAAAGATTCCAAATTCCTTACTTATTCCCCGCAATGTTGGGCTGATCTCACTGCAAGTGAATGATCAAGCTATTGCTCTTCCTAAAAAAGACAAAAATGGCCGCTTGTGGTTAGTGGAGCAAAAGTTATCTCAGCAAGAAGAGGCTGAAGATAAGTTGGGAATTTCGGTGTATCGGCATTTGAAGGACGGTATTCCTTTCATTGTAGAAACCCAAGTTCGTTTGGAAGTATCGGGTAATCCTCGAGAAGCGTTACTGGGTTTAGTGCGTTTACCGGGCTATGAATTAATGTCGGTGAAATCGCCTTTACCTACTCGTGTAGAAGACAACGGTCGGTTGCGTATTCAATTGCGACCCGGAAGTTGGACTTTAACGGTTGTTACTAGAGCTAGCAGTGACGTTGTTGATTTACCGCTCCCGGAAATTGAAAGCATTTGGCCCAGTGAAGAGTTGTGGAGCTTTCAACCGCAGCCAGAGTTACGTTTAGTGCGTATCGAAGGGGCAGAAGCGGTGGACCCACAACAAACCAATATTCCCGATAATTGGAAGGGTTGGAAAGCCTATCGTTTGCTTCCGGGACAGGTGCTTAAATTGGTGACAATTCGCCGCGGAGATCCTGAAGCGGCCCCCAATCGTTTGCAATTATCGCGAACCGCATGGTTAGATTTCGAAGGTGAGGGGCTCATTTTTCAGGATCAAATTAATGGCAAATTATCCCGTGATTGGCGCTTAAATATGGCAGCACCTTACGATTTGGGGAGCGTCACTGCAAATGGTGAGCCTCAAGTGGTGACCGAGTTGAAAGGTTCCAGGGGAATTGAATTGCGTCAAGTACAAACCGATGTGTTGGCTGTAAGTCGAGTTGATCAGCTGATTGGGCGAACGTTAAGTTTGCCGGCATCTGGTTGGCAACAAGACTTTGATCGTGTTTCCCTCAGTTTAAATCTTCCTCCTGGATGGAGTTTATTGGCGGCTTCCCAAGCAGATGTTGTAAGGAACGCATGGCTCAATAAATGGAAAGTTTGGGATGTATTTTTAGTACTGATTACAACGGCAGCTTTGATCAAGCTACGGGGTTTTCTTGTGGCTAGTTTAAGTGCCGTAGCCTTTATCCTGATTTATCCTGAGCAGCCGAGTATTTTATGGTTGTGGTTAAACGTGATTGCCGTTTTAGCCTTGTCAACCGTGTTAAAAGAAGGAAGCTTTCAACGGTTCGTGAAACTCTATGGGCGAGCCTCCATTTTAATCTTATTGCTGGTGTGTATTCCGTTTCTCATCAAGCAAGCACGTACTGCACTTTATCCGCAATTAGAACGGGGCTATTACGCTTCTGCGACAGGTGGTTATCAACCCATTCAAAATATGCATCTGGCTGGTCAACAGGTGCAGATGGAAATGGCTGCGCCGGCTGACATCATGGAAGAAGAGGTTAGGGCTTTTTCATCAAAACCTAGCTATTCGAAAAGGCGCTATTCTAAGCAACAGGAACAAAAGCGCTTGGTGTCTATTGATCCCAACGCAGCAGCTCAAACTGGACCCAGTGTGCCGCAATGGCGTTGGCATCGTGCCAGTGTTTCTTGGAACGGACCAGTTACTTCCGATCAGACTGTCACTCTGTACCTATTGAAACCCCATGAATCTCGTATTGTCGCGTTGGCAAGGGTTTTACTTTTGTGCGCTATTACTATTGGCTTGTTTAGAGGTTTAGGTCGCTCACCAAAAGCAGGATCTGCAACGTCTCTATTTTCTGTTTTAGCCTTAGTGCTGATGATGCAGTGGTTTACCCCAACCAATGCCGTTGCCAGCCAAGAAGTCTCTCCTGAATCTATCAACAATCAAGCGTCAGTTAACGCTAAACTAAGTCAGGATTTTCCGACACAACCTTTATTGGATACCTTGAAGAAACGCGTGTTAGAAGCTAAAAATTGCACGCCTAATTGCTTCGCCATTAATCAAGCCCGATTAAATATAAATGGCACCGAAATGCGTTTAATCATGCAAGTCGATGCTCTCGAAAAAGTACAAATAGCGTTACCTCATGCCAAAACTCAATGGCGTTTATCAAGGGTGTTTGTGGATGGAGAGCCGGCACCATTAAGATCCAATAATCAAATGGTTTGGTTAGCCTTAAAGCCCGGCACACAGCGGGTAGTGATGCAAGGGAGTATCGATAGATCGCAAACTTTGCAGCTGCAGTTTCCCAGCAAGGTGAATAACTTGTCTTTGGTCGCGCCCGACTGGTTGGTGCGGGGTATGAATAATGGGCGAGTGATGGGTGGCGCTTTGTATTTGGAGCCAAAAGACGCTTCTCGCCAAGCTGAGAAAACCGATTCTGATGCATTACCTCCAAATGTGATTCAGCCTTTTGCAAAAGTGCATCGTACGCTGCGCTTGGGATTAAATTGGTATGTGGAAACTCGTGTCCAGCGATTGGCACCATCGGATGGCGCTATAAAATTGGTGATCCCTTTAATTTCTGGGGAATCGGTAACTACGCAAAATGTGGCAGTGAAGGATTCTGCAGTCACGGTTTCTCTCGCGCCAGGACAACAACAATTTACTTGGTATTCATCACTCGATAAGCAAAGCGCTTTGCAGCTCTTAGCTCCGGAACAAGTCAGTTGGGTAGAGGTTTGGCAATTGGAGAATGCGGCGATTTGGCATGTTGAATTCTCTGGTTTAGCGGCCATAAAACCGAAATCACAACAAACCCGTTTCTTGCCCCAATGGTTCCCATTACCGGGCGAGAAAGTGATGATGAATGTTGTTAAGCCTGAATCCGCGCCAGGTGTTACCACCACAGTGGATCAAGCGCAATTGTTGGTACGCCCTGGTAAACAGGAATCAAGCTTTCAATTGGATTTAAATGTGCGTAGTTCCAAGGGGGCAGAGCAGCGCATTAAACTCAATGATCAAGCGAAAATATTATCAGTGACTGTTGATGGCGAAGCTCAACCCTCTCAAGAGCATGGCACTCATTTGGTGATTCCTATTAATCCTGGTGAGCATCATTTAAACGTGCAGTGGCGCGAACCTACGGTAGGGCAATTTCGCTTTAGCGGACCTGATCTGGAGATTGATGGTCTGTTGTCGAATGTGCAATTAACAGTGGAAGTGCCCCGCAGCCAATGGGTGTTGTTGTTGGGTGGACCACAACTTGGGCCTGCGGTATTGATATGGGGAGAGCTGCTGGTCGTTATTCTTTTGGCGTTGGGCTTGTCTCGTCTGCCTGGGCTTCCATTAAAAACCTATGAGTGGGTGCTATTAGCCATGGGGCTTTGTGCTGGTTGGATTGAAGCGGCTGTGCTTGTGGTTGTGTGGTTTGTGGCATTACGTCAACGTCGTCAAATGGTAGATCAGCTAACACCACTAAGATTTAATTTGCTTCAGTTGAGTCTCGTGCTGTTAACGTTAGCGGCGCTCGTAACCATGTTAGGTGTTATTCCCATGGGATTAATGGGTAGTCCTGACATGGGAATCGTGGGCAATGGATCAAGTCATTATTACTTGCATTGGTACCAAGATGAGATTGCCAATGGCCTACCTTCTATCTGGTGGGTATCGCTACCTTTGTGGGCTTATCGATTAATGATGTTGCTTTGGTCTCTATGGTTAGCGGTGGCCATTTTAAGATGGATGAAATGGGCTTGGCTGTGCTTTAGCGAGGGTGGTGTCTGGAAGCGAGCTGAGCCTGCTAAGGTTAACGTTGATGAGTGAACAGGCAGCTCCTGAAGCGGAAACTCTGATCTTTTATACGACGCTGGGTTGTCATCTTTGTGACCAGGCAAAAGCAATAATGTCAGAAACTTTAAATCCTGAGTTTTTTCAAGTAAAAGAACAGGATATCGCAGATGATGATGCTCTCATTGAACGTTATGGGACGCGCATACCTGTGTTGCAGAGATGCCAGGATGGCACTGAGCTGGGCTGGCCGTTCGATCATAAGGATTGGTGGTTTTTCTCAGCGAAACATCGTAATTCGGACTATTCTTTTTATTAATAAGAGGAGAGTCCATTGGTATTAGCTGCATCACCCAACAAGCCTTTAAAAAAGTCCAAGAAGAAGCAGGTTGATCATACTGCTTTGGCAATTTCTGCTGCCACAGTGGCAGCGGAGCTGCATCATGCTGAGCTGATAGCCAAGCGCTTAACCATTTCTGCCAAAAATGCTGCTGCCATTGTGCTAAGGGCGGGGAGTCGTGCTGCGGGGTTATCAGTGATTGCCAATTTTTATGATGAACTAGCTAACAAGACTATTAGCTTGGCACGTTCAATTAACGGCACCGCTATCCAATTGTCTGGCGTCACGGTTACAGAGTGGCGTACCAGTGTGGCTAAGCAACAAATCACTAGGGCATATGAGACAGCAGAAGGCACAGACCATCAAGCTTCGTTAGAACCTTTCATGCTTTCCGTTAATGATAAGTTTGATCGTTTAGAGAGTGATTTTTTGGAATTGCTCAAACATCTGAATGAAAAGCTTGATGAAGTTCAGCAGCATATGCGTGCAATTGATGTCATTGCTGTGACCTCCCGATTAGAAGCCCAGCGCACAGGTGAGTTTAAAGAAGGCCTGATGCAAATGGCGGAAAATATTCAAGACCAGGCGAACCAGATTAAGAGTTTGGTAGCCAACTCGATTACTTTACTCAAATTGTAGGCTATTAACATGGAAGCAAAGGTGATCTATGACGATCAGCATCAGTGGATTCTTTTTGGGCGTGATCCTGAAAAACCAGACAACCTGATCGATACCAACCAATTTATGGTGGTAAGTGGTCGCGAGGCGATTATCTTAGATCCAGGTGGTATTGAATTGTTTGCCCCCATGTTGGCGGCGGTGCTCAAGTTTGTACCCGTAGAAAACATTCGCTATTTATTTTCCTCACACCAAGACCCTGACATTATTTCTTCGTTAGGCCTATGGGATGAAGTGTTACGTGGATGCACATTACATTGCCCCTGGTTATGGGAAGGTTTTATTCGCCATTTCGGTATGAACAATATCGGCTTTTCTCCTATTCGAGATGAAGGTGGA
>JAKSAW010000579.1 GCA_022361455.1 Pseudomonadales bacterium
AAAAGTCCTAAACGCTGATGACTTAGATAAAATTGAAAAATTTGGCCGTTACTTGGATGTCGATGGTGATGGCATTTGTTATCGCACTTATCCTGGCACTCATCCTACTAAGGGTTCTTTCTTTACCCGCGGCACTTCACGTGACCCTTATGCGATCTATACCGAAAAAGGTGAGCTTTATGTTGAAAACATGGAGCGCCTGACTAAGAAGTTTAAAACGGCGGAAAGCTATGTGCCTGCTCCTGAGGTAAATGAAGCGGATACGAAAACGGATATCGGTGTGATCTATTATGGCACCACCGATTTTGCTATTGCCGAAGCGAAAGCGCTGATGGCAGATAAGAATGTCATTGTGAACACGTTACGCATTCGCGCATTCCCGTTTAATGATACGGTTCGCGATTTTATCGAAAATCATAAAGTGATTTTTGTGGTGGATCAGAATAGGGATGCACAAATGCGTACTCTATTAGTGAACGAGCTAGACGTTGATCCCGCAAAGTTAGAATCAGTGTTGAATTTTGATGGTATGCCGATTGTTGCGTCTCTGATCGCGGATGAAATTTGCAACAAGGTTCATGAGCCTACTCCCTTGCGGGCTGCTGGTGAGCATTAAAGCCTTGGTTACCGGCACACATTTGAAACGAAGCAGCAGAATTAGCATAACAAGTACAGATAGGTAAAAAACATGTCTTTCGCACGCCCTAACACCAAACACCCTCGGCTTTATGTGAATGACTTAGGTTATACCCGTAAAGATTATCAAGGTGCGATTTCAACTTTATGCGCTGGTTGTGGTCACGATTCAATAAGTAATGCCATTATTCAAGCGTGTCTTGAATTAAATATAGAGCCTCATAAAGTGGCGAAAATGTCTGGTATTGGTTGTTCTTCTAAATCACCCAATTACTTTCTCAATCAGTCCCATGGCTTTAATTCGGTTCATGGGCGCATGCCCTCTGTAGCTACTGGTGCAGCCTTAGCGAATCGAGACTTGCTCTATATCGGTGTATCTGGAGATGGTGATACTGCATCTATTGGCATGGGGCAGTTTGCCCATGTTGTGCGCCGCCAACTGAATATGCTTTATATCGTGGAAAATAATGGGGTGTATGGTTTAACCAAAGGGCAGAACTCCGCGACTTTAGATTACGGTTCTAAGTCAAAAAAAGGTGAGGAAAACCTTTATGAGCCCATTGATTTAGTTTCCATGGCATTGCAACTAGGCGCTACATTTGTTGCCAGAAGCTTTTCTGGTGATAAGAAACAGTTGGTGCCATTGTTGAAAGCGGCTATGTCCCATAAGGGATTTGCTTTTATCGATATCATTTCTCCTTGTGTAACCTTTAATAATCATCCTGGCTCCATGAAGAGTTTTGATTATGTGAGGGAGCATATACAGCAAACCGGTAAATCAGATTTTATTCCCATGGAAGAAGAAATTTGTGTGGAGTATGAGCCCGGTAAAACTCAAGAAGTTACCCTGCACGATGGCTCAGTGTTGCATTTTCATAAGGACGACAACTACTTTGATCGCACTGATCGTTGGGCCGCGCTCTCGGAAATTGAAAAGTTTAAGAAACAAGGTGAAATTCTAACAGGGCTTCTCTATGTGGAACCAGATGCCAGTGATACGCATCAAATGCTTAATGTTTCCAAGAAGCCTTTAAACAGTCTTTCTGAGATGGAACTATGTCCTGGTAGTCAGTCTCTAAAAGCAATTAACGCCAGCCTTCGCTAAAAAAAGAGGGGTACCGAGGTACCCCTTAAGCTAGGTTTGGCAAAGGGTAAATCTTTACTCAAGCTAAATTCATCGACTCAATCTAATTTAACTCGACGCAGCAGTTGAGGAATCCGCTTGTTTAATGCTTGGTTTCCATAAACCTAAAGTATCGAATGCCTTAATCCAAAAGCGCGGAGCTACACCATATATTTTTAACGTTGCTTTAAGGGAGGCAGGAAAAATCACCTCGCGCTTGTCTTTCTTTATTGCACGAATTACTTGCCTCGCCACTTCCTCAGGTTCAAGAACAGGAAATACCTTAGATATTTTTGGATACCAATCCATATCTGCATCATTTTGTTCAAAGTAACCGGTATTCACTTCACCAGGGCAAACCATGGTGACGCCAATTCCCTGATGATGTAATTCTTCATACAGTGATTGTGATAAACCCACCATCGCATAACGGGATGCGGTATAGGGCATCATATTGGGAATCGGTAAAATTCCAGCCGGGCTGATCATATTGACGATATGCCCGGATTTCCTAGTTAACATATCCGGAATCACTGAGTGTGATGCCGCAACAGCTGCACCAAAGGGCAGTTGAACCGGTAGCATGGCTTCATCATGGGTTTGTAGATCCATTGGCTTGAAGGTGCCGGCGCCGGCGTTATTTATTAAGATGTCGACTGGCCCAAGGGTGTCGACAATTCTTTGATAGGTTTCTTGCCAATTGATACTGCATCTAAGGTCGCAGGTAAAAGGCAAAACAACATCGCCAAATTGTTGCAGTTCCTGCGTGGCTTCTAAGAGCGTTGTTGAATTTGATGCAACAATGGCTACCTTTGCCCCTTCCTCAAGTAAGCCTTTCGCGATGCATTTTCCAATACCTTTGGAACCACCGGTAACGATTGCAACTTTATCTTTTAGGTCTTTCATGTTGTTCCCGCTGAATTAGTTGGTTCGTTCTGTGAGTGTTAGATCGCTTAGAGGTTTGCATTGACAGGCGAGTGTAAAGCCTGCTTGTTTTTCCTCTTCTAAGATTCCGGGTATTGAATCTGGAATCTCATTGCTGGCACCCGCTTCAACTTTAAGCTTACAGCTACCGCATGTTCCGTTGCCGCAGGCGTGGGGAATATTAACCCCTTGTTGCTTAGCAACCTCCAGAACAGTTTGATTGGATGCTACTTGTAATTGATGTAGATGGCCGTTGGCGGTATAGATTTCAACGGCTTTAAGTTCACCAATAGGGGCGGTTACTGTCGCCACAAATTGTTCTATATGCACTCGTTGTTGATTCACGCCAAAAGTGGTGAGGCTATTTACGACAGCATCTTTCATGGCCTCCGGGCCGCAAATATAAAACTCGGTTTTAGTAGTGTTTTCTATTAGTTGGTCATTGACTTCAAGATCTAGTAGATCGCCAAGTAACGATTCATTTAGTCGGCCCACGGAACCGATAACAGAATCACCAGGATTCTCAATCACATAACTGATCTTGAAACGCTCTGGGTGTTTGGCTGCTAGTGCTTGCAAGTATTCAAAAAACATAATGCTTTGGTTGTCGCGGCAAGCATAAATTAAGTGTATTGGAAGCGCTGGATCCGACTTCAATGCGGTTTCTACGATGGCAAGGATTGGGGTTATACCACTACCACCGGCGATTAATACTAATTCGTAGATATCCTTGTGTTCCTTAGGTGGAAACACAAAATCTCCAAAGGGTCCTTCTACGATAAGTTCGTCTCCCACCGAAAGCATTTGATTGAGGTAGCTTGAAACTAGGCCGTTTGGTGTTTCTCTGACGGCGATTTTTAGTTGGTCACCACCTGGTGCTTCGCAAAGGGAGTAGCAGCGCGTTTGTTGCGCGTCATTAAGCCATTTGCTAACGGTAATATATTGGCCTGCTTGGTAGTTCAATGAGCTATTTTCAGGCATCTCGAAAGTGATGGATACTGCATCTGATGTTAGTCGCTCAATCTCACTCACTTTTAACAATTGGTGGATAGAAGCAGCGTTTTGTCCTGGCCCAGCCGCATGTGGCGACTTGAGAAAGCGGGGGCGAGCGCCCATACCGATATTTTCTAGGGGAGCATTTTCCGCTTCTAATTCCGGAAGCGTTTTATAGAATACTTGTTGATATTTGTACCAAGGTAATCGTGGGTACAAGTGATGAATCAAATGATAGTTTTGTCCAAGTAAAAGGATATTCCATAGTCGCCCTTCATAGATACGAGTGTTCTGAAATCGAGCTAGTGATTTATGGGGATGGTGCGGTAAATAGTCGAAGAACATTGCTAAGAAGAAAATTGCTACAACTAAGGGAATAATTGCAAAGCATAATACTTCTAATGCGAAGCCGTTGAGGCTTAAGCCTAGTAGTGTTCCCATAACCAATAGTATAAAAGTTACGGTGCTCGGGTAGGTGTCTCGAATCACTTTAACGTTTTTTAGTTTTGTTAGTGCCAACCAATGGTATTTAAACGGAACGCTATAAGCACCCTTTACAACGTCCAACCAACTGTTTGCATCTGGCATATAATCAGGATCACGACCAGGATCATTAGTGAAGGCATGATGACGATCATGAATCTTCTGGAAAAAGCGATAGGGCACCAAAATTAAAGGAACAGAAGCTGCCCAGCCAATAACGCTTTCCAAAGGCTTTAAAGGGGAGCCTAGTTGAAAGATATTTCCGTGGCCCGCATCATGGGCAACAGTGAAACTCGCGAAGGCTAGATAGCTGCAAATTAACGTCGCTAAAGGATAGGAAATTTCACCAGACACAGCGGCTGGAATGACAACAGCATAGCCCAGTAAAATGCCTAAAAACAAAAAAATCGTACCCCAAGCTACTTGCGGCATTGCAGCTTGCCAAGCTTGCTCACTAGCATTCTTTGTTATGGTTTCTGAGTTTTGCATGGTTAATCCCTCCTCGTTATGTCATTACTCTAAACGGAGTCAGCAAAACTTTGCTTTTCTTAAATTGACATTGTTATTATCATTAACTGACATGACTGGTTATTTGGTGATCTATGGCTAACAACCTCTACTTGAGCAAAACTTACGTACAGATTGCCCTGAATCTAGGGTTCGTTACTCAAGAAAAAGCATTTGAAAACACAGGGTTAACGTTAGATAAACTCGAGAAAATGGATCAGATTGAGTTTGAACTGGCGATTAGGCTGCTGAGTAATTTGAATCAGTACAGCAGCACACCATTGTGGCCCACCATTCTTGGTGCTCACCTGAGCGTGACCAATCATGGCCCTCTGGGCTACGCGACTATTAGTGCGCCCACCTTAGGTAAAGCCATTGCTACCTTCGTTGAGTGGGGGCAAGTGCGCTTTGCTTGTTATACCGGTGAGGTAGTTGAGCAAGAAGATCGTATGGAAGTTATCATTGAGGATATTACCGGGCATCCTCTTTTTAAACGCTTTTTCTTCGAGTGTTATATCCGGGCCTTTGAAATATTAATTACCTTGATTATGGGCAAGCCACCAAAAGGCTACACGGAAATTTATATGGAGCGTGTGGCAGATACAGTGGAAATTGAGTTAAGAGCTGCCTATGACTCCACTTTGGTTTTTGGGGCAGAGTGCAATAAATTAGTCGTTCCCAAAGAGCTTTGGTACACGCGGTCTGTGCTTTACGATAAGGATTCCTACGAACTTAATATCAGAAAATGTCAGCAGCTTTTGGATGAGCGCAACTTGGAAGGAAGGCCAGATCTTGCGGTAAAAAGTGCTATAAACAAGCATTTTGATCGCATCCTTAATGAGAATTTGCCACCCAGCCCACCACCTAAACTTTCGCTGATTAGCGAACAGCTACATATGTCAGAGCGAACGCTAATTCGAAAACTTAAATCGTATAACACTGCTTATGCTGCGATCTTAGAAAGGGAAAGGGCGGAGCTAGCGACGCGCTTACTAGGGGAAGCTAAGTACACGGTTTTTGATGTGGCTGAGCTCTTGGGTTATCGCGAATCAGCAAACTTTTGCCGTGCTTTTAAGCAATGGTACGGTATGAGCCCCACCGCTTACCGCCGCTCACATTAACGATTTACCGTTAATCCTTTTAAATAGAATCACTTAGATGGGCCTGTTGAGCTCATGCTAATTGTTGGTGGTCGGTATTTAATTGAATTTAGCAATCAATAGTTGACTCTCTTCCTAATGATTATTAATCTTACTGCGTGGTAAGATTAATAATCATTATATAAAGGGGGAAATATGACTGCTACCGCAACGGCTAACCAGTTTGACCTGGTTTCGCAAGCGACTCCAAGACTCGCTTCAGCATCGGCACTTAAGCTCTTTTGGCTATGGACCTTGTTTTGGTGGGGCGGGGTAGGCGTATTTGCCTTCTTGTTCTTCTTCGGCGCTATAGATTTCGTGACTAGTACTAAATTTCCGCTCTACGGTATTAGTATTTGGTTGAATGGATGTTTATTGCCGTTCTTGCTGCCGAATCGAGACCAGCAATCAAAAATGAGCTTGTATCATGATGCTCTTGTGATTTGGATGTTGTCCTATACGCTCACCAACTTGCTATGGGAAATCCCTTGGGTAATTTTCTCACCCTTTGTTTTTGAGAACTTACATACGATTGATGACGTTGTCGCGCAGACTGCATTTATGCGTGAAAGCATCTTTAATATGTATTGGTGGATGTTGGCATCTTTTAGTTGTGTCGATCTACGCACCGTCAATCATGATCCTACTTTCTATACGTTAGAACTCTATGCCTTCGTTAATGTGGCTTCTACTTTTTACTTTTTCCACCTTCACAAAAAACGTTCACCTTATCGCTACCTTGTTCCTATTTTAGGATGTGGTGAACCAGTGGCAGCGACCTTTATTTTCTCATTCACTGAAGTGTTTGCTGACTTCGAAAATATGGTAGGTGGCACGGCGGATACTTTATTGGCGCTAGTTTGGACTCAGTACCAATATATCGTATTCCCATTATTATTCGGTTATGTGGGCGTGAAGTTGTTACTCAACGATTGGCAAGAAAGCCAAAAAGATAAAGGTAATTTGGCACCCGCCTACTAGTTGGCATTAGTGTTGAAATAAAAAACTCGGTGGAATCTACAGCTGTTGAATAGCGTCATGTAGATTCTTCCGAGCTTGCTCTTCATATTTATTTTTAAACACATCCGTAAAATAAATAGTGGGTTGGTCTAAAAAGGATTGCAGTACTTTGCGTCGGCCTTTGCGGTATAAAAAATTGGGTACGGATTTATACTCTTGTCGTATCCAAGATTCGTAGTCACTATACAAGCTTGCTTCACTTCCAAGAATGCTCAGGTCAATATCCAATAGCGCTTTCTCATCATGATTGGTTGGAGCACTGGGATGCTTGGTCAGAATGACAAGGTGAGCAATTTTTTCAGTACGTACCGAATCGAACTTTAGATTGTCCAATGTCATGATGGCAAACTCAGCGCTCTTTTCCTCATTATCCTTAGCCAATGGATCATAGATAACATCGTGAAACCAAATTGCTAACTCAATATCCTGTGGTGAGTCTAAATTCTCAAATTGATCTAAGTGATTTAAGCACGCGCTGATATGATTGAGATTATGATAATAGCGATGTGGTTCCTGGTAGTGGTTGATAATAGACTCGAAACCGTAGCCTAAATTACAAATGCTAGTGTTTTTTGGAAAGAGCGAATGCCAACGTTTTTCAAGAGCATTGAGTGTCATATCTACATAACCTGAATTCGACGATTTCCTAAATTGTTAGCATTCCCGAGAATTGATTTCTTGAGAAATTTCTTCTTGCAGCTTTTCTAGTTCGTCTAAAATGCGAATAAATTTCTGACCAAAGGCGGTCACCTTATATTCCACTTTTGGCGGAGTTTCGTTGTAAGTTACCTTGTTGAGAATGCCAAATTCTACATTTTTTCTCAGGCATTGATTAAGCACTTTAGTGCTGAGGCCCTCCACGCTACGTACCATCTCACCTGGGCGATTGATCCCATTGGCCAGTAGTTGATACACGGTTAACGACCATTTGCACCCGTAGATCGTTTCCACCATGCGGGCAGACTTATCTGGCGCTGATTTTCGTGAAAATATTTTCTCGTTTGAATTCATAAAGATGTACCAAAAAGTACCTACCCCACCGAAAAGTGCCTACTTTTCAAGAGTCTAGGGCGTTTATTAAGCTGAGTCCACAGTTTAGCAATTAACCGAGGAGCAAAGCTAATGAGCATTAACGAAACAAATGCAGTAGAAAACATCGCAGTGATTATCGGAGGTTCAAGTGGAATGGGTTACGCAGTAGCTGAGCAACTAGCCATGTCTGGGCAAGACATTTTGGTTGTTGGACGATCCGCTACAAAGCTCGAGTCTGTGAAGTCCAACTTATCTGAGCATGGCAATGTGAACACCTTACAGGCAGATTTGTATGACAGCGAAGGGATACTGCGGGTGATAGAATTTATTGATAGCTTTGATGGCCATACTAAATATTTGGTCAATGCGGCAGGCCATTTTAATCCCACTGCATTTTTAGCGCATGATAACGCAGACTACGATTCCTACATGGCATTGAACAAGGCCGTATTTTTTATATCGCAGGCCGTGGCTAGAAATATGGTTGCTCATAATGGTGGTTCCATAGTGAATATCGGTTCGATGTGGGCAAAGCAGGCAGTTAAAGCAACGCCATCATCGGCCTATTCTATGGCAAAGGCTGGTCTGCACGCGTTAACACAGCATATGGCAATGGAACTGGCAGATCATAACATTCGGGTAAACGCCGTTTCCCCTGCAGTTGTTAAAACACCGATTTATGAAGAGTTTATTGATCCTCAGGAAGTCGACGAAGCGCTTGAAGGATTTAATGGGTTTCATCCCATTGGTCGAATAGGTGTTCCTGATGATGTCGCTAATGCAATTACTTTCTTATTAGGGGATCAAGCCAGTTGGGTAACCGGTGCTATTTGGGATGTGGATGGTGGTGTTATAGCCGGTAGAAACTAACTGATAGTGTTATGTTCGATAGCCATTTCATTCGTTTTTCACTATTGCAGAGAAATGGCTATCGAGCAGTATTGTTTATGCTTCTACTTTAGCGAGTGCTTGATCAATATCAGCAAGAATATCATCGATATGCTCGATACCAATCGATAGTCTGACCATGCCTTCACTAACACCAGCCGCTGCGAGTTCATCTGGGTTGAGTTGACGGTGTGTGGTTGATGCTGGGTGACATGCTAAGGATTTGGCATCACCGATGTTGACCAAACGCAGAATCATTTGCAACGCATCAATAAATGTCGCGCCGGCCTCAGCACCACCTTTGATACCAAAACTTAAAATCCCTGCTGCTTGGCCATTCGTTATTTTTTGGCAATTATCATGGAACTCACTTTCTGGAAGAGCAGCGTAATTAACCCATTCTACCAATGGATGAGATTTTAGATGTTGTGCCACGGCCAAGGCATTTTCACAATGTCGTTCCATGCGTAGGCCCAATGTTTCTAGCCCTTGCAGAATCATAAAGGCGCTATGGGCTGAAAGTGCGGCGCCAGTGTTTCTTAAGGGCACAACTCTACAACGACCAATAAAGGCGGCTGGCCCCATGGCTTCCGCATAAACGACACCATGATAAGAAGGATCGGGTTCATTGAACATGGGGAACCTTTCCGCGTTTGCAGCCCAATCAAACTTACCAGAGTCGACAATAATGCCACCGATGGTGGTGCCGTGGCCGCCGATATATTTCGTTAGGGAATGCACCACGATATCAGCGCCATAATCAAAGGCTTTACATAAATAAGGTGTGGCTACCGTGTTATCAACAATTAAGGGTAAGCCATGCTTATGCGCTACTTCGGCTAGCTTTTCCAGGTCAACAATATTGCCAAGGGGATTACCGATGGATTCGCAAAAGATCGCGCGAGTTTTATCATCGATCAAACTTTCCATGGTGGCGTAATCGTCATGAGAGGCAAAGCGTACATCGATTCCCTGTTGCGGAAAGGTGTGGGCAAATAAGTTGTAAGTACCACCATAGAGTTGGCTAACGCTGACGATATTGTCGCCTGCACGCGTTAGGCATTGGATGGTGTAGGTGATGGCAGCCATACCCGATGCCACCGCCAACGCGCCGATACCACCCTCCATGGCTGCTATACGTTGCTCAAGCACGGCACAGGTGGGATTCATAATACGGCTGTAGATATTGCCTTCTACTGCTAAATTAAATAGATCGGCACCGTGTTGCGTATCATCGAATGTGTATGAGGTGGTTTGATAGATAGGCACAGCAGCGGCGTTGGTTGTGCTTTCTGACTCGTAGCCGTGGTGAAGTGCTAGCGATTCCAATTTCATGGGGTAAATCCTCTAATTATTGTGGGCACAGGAACGTCAAACTTGGTGTTAGGCAAGATAACCCATGGATGCTAATCAGGCTAGTTAATCGGGGAAAATGTCTATGAATTCACGCACTTGTCATACGCCATTTGTGGTAGTCGTACAGTGTCTAGTTTTTGATACATTGGGTAGATAGAAAATTTGAGGTAACCCTTCATGGTAGAAATTCTTGGTACCTGCGATCCTGCATTCGGCAAACTGAAAGATCAATTCGCTAAACAGATCCAGCAATTTGGTGGTGGTGCATCGGCTTGTGTTTACCATCATGGCGAGAAAGTGGTGGATATGTGGGGTGGTGTTGCAGGCAATGATCAGAGGCCTTGGCAGCAGGACACTCTAGCGCTGGTTTACTCAGCTACTAAAGCCGTTCCAGCTACCTGTCTGCACATGTTAGAGAGCGACGGCTTGCTGGATTACGATCTACCTGTGGCTGAATACTGGCCCGAATTTGCCCAACACGGCAAAGACAAGATTACCGTGCGCCAGTTGTTGTCTCATCAAGCGGGGCTTTATCAAGTATTGGGTTTGATCGAGCGCCCTAGCGATATCCTAGATTGGGAAGCCATGGTGGATGCGTTAGCAGGGGCAAAACCCGTTCATGAACCAGGGGAAGCGAACGGCTACCATGCCTTTAATATTGGTTGGTTAGTGGGTGCTTTGATCGAGAAAATCAGTGGTGAGAAATTCGAAACATTCCTGAAAACACGATTAACAGATCCACTAGGCGTTGATGGCTTGGTCATTGGTGTTGAGGAACAAAACTTTCCCAGGCTTTCTGATTTGATGGGTATGCCATCTATTCGTGAATACTCGAAAATTCGCTATCGCTACAGTGTTCCGCCTTTTGTGCCTAGAGGCCCACTGCGTCGCGTATTGAGTAGAGGATTAACGCCGAGAAAGATTTTTAATTACTTTGGTGATCCAGAATTTTATCGCGCAAAAATTCCTGCAGCGAATGGAACCTTTGATGCAAGAAGCTTAGCCAAAATGTACGCGATGCTAGCAAACTGGGGAGAGTTTGAAGGCCATCGTTTTATGTCGCCTGCGACTATTGCGAAAGCCCGAGAAGTGCAAACCAAGCGCTTTGATCGCGTGGCTATTTATCCTTTGCATTGGCGTTTAGGCTATCACCGTGCCGATGCCATTATTCGCAACTACCCTACAGCCTTTGGTCATTATGGATTTGGTGGAGCAGGGGGCTGGGCTAACCCGGAACAAGAGTTAGCGTTTGGTTTGGTTCATAATAGTTCGCCCTTTACTTTGTTGGGGCATATTCGTTGTATCGCTATTACTGGTTCTGTTTATCATGGAGCTAAATTGGCTGATAAGGGGATTTCAGGAGCTCGATTAGGAACTGTATGAGAGATTTGCCCCTCGTTAGATTGGATCTGATGCTATGGTTAGGCAGCTCGTGTGAGCTGCCTAACCTTTGGTTTAAAGTGTATTCCTCACGACTCTGTATCCTCAGTCGTATCTGCCTTCGTGAAGGCCTTAGGTGAGTCCAAGGATCTCGTTTTGATTTCTTGGTCGTTACTTAATGAGGCATGATTTCGATAATCTTTCTTGTGATCTAGATGGGCAGTGTATCGGTTGTCGTCTAGCAGGCTTGTTTCTTCTGAGTTGGTGAGAGCTATGCTTTTGTTCCTTTCTTGTTCCAGTTCTTCAAAAAGAGCGTCTCTATCATTGGAGTCATTGTGTCGGATTTCCCGTTCTATATCTTCTCGACTTAAGTCATCTTCAGCATAGGCTTGATTTAGAGCTTTTGACTTAAGGTCTAGTGCCTGATTGCGATAGGCCGCATCGCTTTCAAGTTTATCTTTTAGTTCTTTCGCATCATTTTCTAGGTAAATTCTACGATTCTCGCGTTTCAGATCACGAACACTGGCATTTTCTTTTTCTGTGTCAGTATCTAAACGCTTAAATTGAGTAACTTCGATTTCTAGACCGAATTCAGCACGTGTAAACGTTAACCCAATACCTTCGGTAATGTCTCTTAGTTGCTCGCTAGCTTTACTATGACGTGTTTTCGCCGCCACTTCGGATTCCTTGGAGAAATATTCTTCGGCATTTGTCTGTATTCCTGAGGCGATATTTTGAAGCTCTATATCGATGCAATGCCGTTTCCATTCCTGCTCAAAACTTTCGCTATTTATATCAAATGATTGACCGGTCCCGTTTTTAATAGCACTAGCGAGCTTTTTATACGCGATGTCACTTCTTTTGGAAGATGATTTACAAAAACCGTAGTCCTTGCTAACAAAGCGATGGTACCCCTGTTGGTCCATGCCTGTAACAATAAACGCTCCTTCGTAGTTAACGATATCTCGATCTCCCGAATCTGCCTGTGCGGAGATTTCTAGCGCAAAAGGCCTTGACTCATTAATGAGTGCGTCTAGCCGTTCCTTATTTTCACTTAAGATGGGCTGCATGGTGATGATCTCAACAGAAAAACCATACTTGTCAGTTAGATTGGTATGCAGAGAATCAATTAAGGGTTGGCGCAGAGATTCATCAAATACCAGATCAAACTCATAAATGCTGGCACTGGTTAGAACATCATTACAGGCCATCGCAATTTGGCTCATGATATCACTGCGAATGCGGTCGGTATCATGTTCTGGCTTTATGAGAGATTTAACTTTCTTAAACGAGCTTAAATGCAGGCTTAGGGTTAAATTTAAGCCAATAGGAAGATTTGAATCCTTAGTCTTAAATTGGTGAGACTCTTGACTCATGGTAAAGCGCATCCCCTGATCTATGAGCACCAGGGGAGGAATATCGCATAGCGTATGGAACAGTTTGATACTGTAGCCCTTGTTGGCAACCATTGTTTTGATATCTGCTTCAATTAGCTTTGATATGGCTTGTGATGCATTGCTGACAGTTGATGTATAGAACGACTCAATTAGATCAAAATAGCCGAAATTAAACACATGCTTTCTCACGGCTCGATCAATGTCTTGTTTTATGGATGCCTCAATAGCCTTGTTGATGTCTTTGTTGCTATCGAAACGTTGGATTTTATAAAGCTGATAATTTGAAATCTCGATATCTGCTTTAGTTTTCACTTTGTAAGTCCGGTTCTCAACATCTCTTATATCTAGCGGAGTTTCACATTTGATCTCTAAATACTGGGGTGGAAGATCGATAAGATGTAATCCGATATTAAAATTTGTGATACCTAATTTAGATTGTACAGCTTGGGATACAGCGTTATTTAGTTCAATGGAATCATGATGTAGTACGCCGGCCTTATAAAAAATACTTAATAAATCTTCGCCGTGAGTTTGGCTTCTGCGGTATATGTCTGATAGCACCTGGTCAACACAACCATCTATAATTTCATAAAGTGCAATGCCAACACCTTGAGGGTTGTGTAGTGATTCCACTAAGGATTTATATTCATCGAGGTTTTTAGTATCTATTTTAAACTGGAAAGTGGCGAGAAAGTCGAGCGCTATATTGTTTGTGCCTTCTTTCCATGTGAACGTTATATTCTCGATAATTACCGCTTTGCTATTGCTTTTAAGGAAATAAAAAGCTTCGTTTTTCTTGAATTTAAACCGATCGAAGAAGGAACCTTCCCTAATTGAAGCTGACTTGTGTTTGAGGTTGTAGCTAACTAGTTGCCCAGGTCCATGAGCCTCGGAATTAAACTTAGTAGTGTCTACTTCACGAATCACTGTAGATATCATTTGATCTGTTAGCATCGTCATTTTACTAAAACCTCAATTTGATTTTGTCTTAACTTGTTGTTTAAGACTCTTTCGCAGTGTTTGCGCAGATTTAAGTCTTTTACTCGATAGTTGAATTCTCGGTTTCAAGTGTTCCTCTATCGCGCTGTCTTTTTCTTCTGAGAGAACTATCAAGCGATCTTTGTTGAGCTGCTTAATAGTTTTAACATCTAATTTGCTTAGCCCGTTTAGTAGAAGAATGAACATGTTTATAGCTTCGGGAATATTTTCTTGGCTTTCTTCAGGGGTGTTACATAATTGCAGAAATATTAGATCTTCAAAAATGCCTACTTGGTAAGAAAGCCATTGTTTGAAACTAGCTTCAGATGCGATGTCCCGTAAAATTCGCATTTGATTGACTAGCAAATTAACAAAAGCTTTCTGGTTGTATGACTGTTGATGCAATGATTCCAAAAAGGGAAGTGAAGGGCTAGGCTCGTCTGTTTTTTCTAATATAAAGGATTCTTGATGACCCACTTTTTCTTGTATTGCATTGGCTATTGCTAAGTAGCATTGAAAAAGTGTGCAGCGAGTTTCAAGTGGAGATTTGCCATTGATCTTCTTATCGTTCTCACTGTTTACTTTTTCGGTAAGTATAAAAAAGTCACTAGGGCTTTGCTCAAGCAGAATCGAAAAATGTGCCTTAGCATACCAGCTAAGGGGAGTGTATATTATCTCAAGGTGATCGTTTTTTTGACTATGACCTGGGTGTGAAAACGGCAGTAAACTGCTAGCAGTGCACCTGGCTAGGCACTCGATAACAAAGTCCTCCGTCCAGCCAACTGTCTCAGATATGGTGTATAAACAGTCTGCAATTTGGTTTTGAAATTGCTCTAACTGCTGTTTGTCATATTCACCTTGTTTTTCTAACAAGGTTCTCCAGCTAGCTTGTTTTGTCAGCAAACTATTCAATTGTGAAAGGTGAAATTCTTTACCTAGCTCTTTCCCTTTTATGTCACCACTTAGTGCATTAATTAACTCTACAACAGCTTTGAACTTCCGATTTGGCCTGTTTCTTAAGAGTCTTTGAGTCTCATAGCTTGATCTTATCCATTGTGTATCAATGGATTTAATACCATTCGAGTACAGCAACAAGAATGCGTTAGAGTAAAGCTCCCTAAACTTCGACCAGTTTTCTGGGGATTCCAAGTAAGCTTGATATAGACACTCTAGATTGGACAGGCATAAATACGGATAGTTTTGCAGTAGATAGCTCTGAAGCCACTCTGACTTTTGTGGCTTTTCGTAAAAGTATCCTTTACCTGAATCAGAGTCTCTGGTGAGAACGCCTCCACATTCCCTGATAATTCTATCGCCTTCATTCTCCCATGTTGGTGGAGTTTCAACAATTTCCTCTTCGCCTTCTTCCTTTTTAACTTTCTTTTTTGCTTTCTGAATTAATTCTGGTCGGGCCTCAATCTGATATTTTATTACTCGATTAAACTGATCAACGTTTAAGCCCGGGAAAAAAGCAAGTAAAAATGTGATGAATCCTTTTAACTTTAGTTCATCATTGAGCGTGTTTTCAATTCGTTGGTGGTCTTCTTTGTTTTGATTGTTCTCGACGCTAAAAGCCGTTGATTTTTTGGGAGTCCAAATGTAGAGATTGGAATCGACCGCTGGCTCGAACTTGAGTCTTAATTGTGAAATTGAAAGCTGAGATATAATGACAAGATGATTCTGAGCTTGGCTTAACTGTTCGGTGATTCGATTGAATTCATCGAGATGAAGTAATGGGATTAATGAATGCTCTTCTCTTTGTAACATAACAGTCACAATATTCGGTTCTTCGTAGCCAAAATTGGCGCTATATTGTGTTAGATCAATGGCGCCTCTAACATCTCGCATAACGTAGTTTTTTTGGAGATCAAAGCGAATTTTTCGAAGAATATTGCTAACCAGCTGATGGTTATATGGAAACTGTTCAATAACAATAATGCGTTGCTGGCGAAGCGTTGATAGCGCCTCCTCATACTTCTCTTGGTCAGCGCTTAGTGTGACGTCTTCTTGTTGGGAATGGGTTCTACAAGTTGGGTCTTTTTGTGGGTTGATGGATTCTTTTTGATGGGTGTTATGGATGTTGTAGATAACATCGCGCCCCGTACCAAACGCTGCATATTGAATGTCGCTATGCTCGAAATCGTATGAGTCGCCCACTGAACAGGTTTGACTCACCTCGGCACTTTGTTGATTGGCTCTTGTATCAACTGAGTCGCTGGTCTTCTTGCTTTGGTTGAGTAGATTAAGAATTCGCTCAGATAAATTACTCTGTTGTAGTTTATCTTTATCAAACAGGGGACTTTTTACAAAGTCCCCTGTTTTCGATGATTTCGCCTCTGGTTCAGTTTCTACAGAATCTTTATCATCAACGATGTTGTCCAAGTCTTCGCTCATTTAGCATCTACCCAACATTAGTCTTCGAATTCTTCAGATTTCCCAAAGTTGAATACCACATTCCCCTGCGTACCTATTGGGCTGTTGTTGATAGTATTTCCTGTGTTGATGTTTATCGTAGGGCCAGAGGTGGCGTTAATATTTGAGCTGTTCTCTTTATTAGCTTGCTTTTCAACGAAGTCAGAAAACTCAGCAGCATTCGTTTGCAAGCTATCAAGCAACGTAAAAAAGGTAGTTTGAGAGATCGCACTTTTAGGTAAATCAAATGCCACATAGCGGTCGATGGTACGTTCAGAGATACCTGACGAATGAGCTAAGGCCTGGGGTGTGAGATGCTGCTCAAGCATCTTTTCTTTCATAAAACTACAAAACAAGGTTTTAATTTTATTATCTGATAGATCCAACATCCTTCATCCTCCGTGATCGGAAACTGTGTTGATGACTATTGACTCATTGTCTGTAGTGCCACTTTGCTGTGGTCTAGTGTCTCTAGGGCTTTTCTAGCTTTGCAACCTACATTCTCTGTCCATTTCAAAATTTATGCGAGGCGCAGCCTATCCCATCCTTTGCCATGTCGGAAGATGGCGCCGCATGGCGTAGTGGCGACAACTCAAACTTAATAACATTTTTCTCGTGCGAGGGGATCTCGATTTATCCGGAAATGCAGTTCGATATTCCTTAATACTACGGCCGTGGTTTCGCCAAGTAAGCATCAAACAACTTGAGGAAATCACAATGAAAAATGTTAAATCGATACTAAATGACTTTAAAAAAGAAGTCACGCCAGATTCATTGGCTGAAGCCGTTAAGAAAGCCAATCGAAGTACTGTTAAGAAACAAGTATTGCTGACAGGCGTTCGCTCAGATGCTCATACTTGGAATCTTTCTTATCTAGAGTTGTTGTTAGAAGAGCTTGGATTCGACGTAATTAATCTGGGTCCAAATGTTCCAGTCGAAAGTGTTGCGTTAAATGTACGTTTACGAAAGATAGAATTGATCGTTGTTTCATCAGTGAACGGTCATGGTGCGATCGAAGGTCAGGAGATTGCTGAATATTTAGGCAGTTTGTTAGGGGATGTGTCACTCGTTATTGGTGGGTTATTGACCACTGATCCTAATAAAGTAGAAGCCGCCAGTGCTCAATTGATTAATAGTGGATATAACGCTGTTTTTTCGGGCGAAAAAGCAATTGCTGATTTGATTAGCTTTTTACATCAGCAACAGTTGGTTGATCTTCAGGAGGCGCAGCTATGAAACCGTCTCTATTGATCCGCGAAGCATTGGCAGAACGATTACCTAATTGGTTGTGGTTCCAACTGATTATCACCTGGCTAACAGGCGCTGCACTAAAAGAGCAATTGTTACCAAAGATGAACTGGTATGTGTGCTTTATTATCGCTTTAGGTTCATTGCTCTTTGGTGTGTTAGCAGCATATTTCGCTGTTTCGAATGACCAATTCGTTTTAGTACCGCTATGTTGGATTTTTACTCTTTATGGCATGCGATATTTGCAGCTGGTGATTGTTCATAACGCGTCTCATCAAAATATCACTAAACGCAAAGAGGTAGATGCGCAGATAGGGTTTTGGTTATCGACGTTCTTAATGATTCAAAACTTTGAGCACTACGGTCCAAGTCACGCTCTGGATCATCATCGCTGGCATACGCTGTCGACAGATAAGGATCCAACAGTTGTGTCACTTGAGAGAGCAGGTATTAAGGCAGGTAAAAGCGTGCGTTGCTTAGTGATGGATTTGTTCATTGCGTTGTTGTCGCCTATATACCACGGAAAGGCATTGTGGGAGCGTTTAAAGAGTTACTTCTACTCAGCTAGTGTTAAGGCATCTGTAGTAGTCATCGCTTTCTTGTTCATCAATGCGGTGTTACTCGCTGTGCTCGATCCCATAGGCATGATAATCGCTTGGCTAATACCGGTAACGGTGCTCTATCAGCAATCTGCCTTACTACGCTTGGTAGTGGAGCATACTTGGGACATGTGTCCCGAGACTCGCCGAAGCAGGGAAGACAGCTTCGAGTTGACCCAGGCTGTGTTTTTAGGTTCAGAGCCACCTGAGACGAATAATGTATTTGCATGGGTACGTTGGACTTGTGCCATGGTGGCGGTGTTATTAGTTCGATTGATTGTGTTACCCGGCGATTCTGGTGCCGCACACGATTGGCATCATCAATCGCCCAGAGGTGATTGGCCGAATTATATTGCCCAAAGACGTGAACAAGTTGCTAAGCATCCAAATGATTATGACGAAATTTGGGGCTATCGACGCGCATTATTGGCCAGTTTTACTTCTATGAGTAAGCGTTAAATCGAGCGCTATCGTTTAACCAATATGTTACGAAGGGGCTTCGAAAGAGGCCCCTTTAGTGGAGAATTGAAAATGAAACTACGAGATCCTTTTAATGATTATATTCTCGCTCAGAGCCTCAAGCAGGGGTTAGTTGTTCAACCTAGAATGGGCTTTAGCGATATGAAAGAAATGCGCCAAGGTTTAATGGCAGTAAAGAATATTGGTGTGCCTGCCGTTGGCACTATTACGGTAGATGCAATGACGCGCCAAGGCCTTGTCGAGAAAGCGGCGTTAGCGGTTCGTAATGGTGAGCGCCTTAATGGTTATCCCCTGGCTTCTTATAGTAAGAGGGAAAACAATATGCTATTAGGGGGCATTGCGTCTGATGATTTCTTGGTGCAGGTACGTCATGGCACACCCATTCCGCAACATGTGTTTGACGCTGCCAAAGCAGCCGATTTGCTAGCTATCGAAGGTGGCCCCGTTTCTTATGCGCTTCCTTATGGTCGAGCATATTTGAAGGATACGTTTCCTGCTTGGCGCGAAGCTCTGCGAGACTGGGCTAAGTATGGTGCGAAGCAAGGTATTGCTACTCATATGGAAAGCTTCGCTGGCTGTATGATGGGGCAAATGTGTCCGCCCTCAATGTTAATAGCATTGGGTATTCTTGAGGGGTGTTTTATAAAAGAGCAGGGAGTTCGCAGCATTTCCCTTTCACTAGCTCAAGGTACTAATTCTGATCAGGATATCGCAGCTTTGAATGCCTTAAACGCAATGATTGATGACTACCTTAGTGATGTAAGCACGCATATCGTGGCTTATACATGGATGGGGGTTTTTCCTGATACTTCTCCGGGAGCTGAGGCTCTTATTAAGGAAAGTGCACGTGTGGCGGTGGTCGGAGGGGCGCACCGTCTTATTGTTAAGACTGTGAATGAAGCCTTTGGAATTCCGTCGGTGGAGAGCAATCTCCAAGCATTGAGTTGGTGCAGCAAGGTTGCACAAGAAAATCAAAACGTTGCGATGACCACGACACAGCTAGAGTTAAGTGACGCTATCTACATTGAATCAAAGGGGATTGTGGATGCTATTTTAGGGCTTGATGAAAGCTTGGAGGTATCGATTCAAAAAGGTTTCCAAAAGGGTATGCTTGATGTTCCATTTTGTTTGCATCCGGACAATGCGAACGTTGCACGTGCGCAAGTGAATAATGAGGGAATGCTTGAGTGGACCATGTCGGGTGCTGTTCCTGTTTCGGTTTCACTACAAAAAGTCAACAAGCTCACCTCTGGTGGACTACTCGATTCGTTGCACTACAATCGAAAGCGCTACAATGAGTCTGCTACATTGCCTGCTTAAGTTACACCCCAATTTCAGTCAAAGGCCGCGGTAAAGGGGCCTTTGACTTATGGGAATACCTTGAAATCATATCTTGAGAAAGTTGTTGGGAGTATCTTGTTTATTGGGGGGGACAGCATTCAATAGTTCTTTTAACCAAATATCCATTTCTACCAAGTTATGTTGCATATAACGTTGATACTGATCTTTCATGATAATAGTCGCTCTTAACTGTTGTTCCAGGTTACGCCTTTCTAAGCTTGCGAGCCAGTTGTCCAGAGTTGAGCCAACTGTTAGTTGATCAAGGTTTTTTAGGTTGAGAAATCCAGCGACATAGGCATCACGGGCCCTAGACATGTTGCCCATATTATTCGATAGCTCTTTGATAAAAATTTCCCTGGTTTCCGTGCCTGCTGGTAATTTAGTAATCGTTTTTCTGATCACCAGTTCTTTTTTTATATACCCGGCCAAGTCAGCAGCCAAGCGAGATTGTTCTTTAATGAGTGCCTCGGCTTTGGTAACTTGATCTTCCGGTAGTGGAGCATCCAATATCATTACTTGGTGAGTGGGTTGACCCCTTACGTTGGCCAATTGAATCGAGAACATTTCCTGACCTTCGCGATAGTCGTTGTCCATCAAGATGGGAATGACTATTTCAGCGGTTAATTGGCCTTTAGCGAAAATAAGTTGACCTGATTCTGCCTCATAGTCAGAGTGATTAGTAGCAGTGATTGGCTTAATAAGAACTTCAAGAATTACTTCTTCTTCGCTCATTTCACGGCTTAACGATACGGCTAATGTTCGCTGAGATTCATTTACTTCTGAAAACTGGTGGTCGAAATATATGCCTTCATATATTTGAGGAATTAAATGATGTAAAAGGTAGTTGGCTGCAACGATGAAAGTAATGATAAAAACAAAAAAGCTGGTTATATAACCTAACCTTAAGCTAGATTTGCCTTCAGTTAAGGGAGTGCTACAAGGATAATCGGTACTACCATTGCAAAGTCCTTTTTGTCGGACGTATTCCTTCTCCGAAAAGGCATAATCGTTCATGGCTTTTTGGCAATGTTGAGTGTTTGTACAGTAATATTTTTTTCTGCGTATCATTGGATATTGGGAAAAGGTTATTTAAGTAAAAATAAAATAGCTTCCTTGTAACGCATATTTAACTTGCTTAGCTTTTCTGGTGCATTGTTTGGTAACTGGTAGGGATCTACTATCATATCCCCTTGGGAAATTATTTGGCCAAGAAGTTCATTACGATCTTTCTCTAATTCTCTCAATTTATCAGCTGCTTCACTTTTTGAATTTAATAGCGCCAACAGTTGCTCGTGAAGCTTGTTATTTTCAGTTAGCAGATCGTCGACCAGCTGGCGCTCATGCGCAAGCTCTTGATTTTTAGACTTTAAGTCGCCACTGAGTTGTTTGCTCTTTGCATTTTCTTCGGAGGCTTCACGTTCAGCTGCAGTTGCCTCTTGCTCATAATATCTTAACCGTTGATCAGCTTTGTCTCGGCTCCATCCAAACAACCCTCCTTGAGTTGGATCTCCTGTGGTTTTGCAGCTGCTTAATGCAAGCAATAGTAAGCAAGTAAATGCAATGCTCTTCACTTAGTAGGCTCTCCGAGTATCAATGGTTTGAAGCTCTATTAATGCGATCTGAAGAGCCTTGTTTTCTGCTTCTAGTTGGGATATTTCTTTCTGCGAAGCTTCAATTAAATTAGGATCGATATTTTGAGCATTATTAGCGAGAAACTTTCTTTGAGTTTGAATTTCCGTTTTGAGTTGGTTTAGCTTCTTTCTTGCTTCGCTTAGAAGTGCTTTAGTTTTCTTTTGCTGATTGGTTAGCTGTGTATTTTTACTGGCTAAGTTAGCTGAGCTTTTCTTCAGCATTGCTAATTCGTTTTTGACCTCGGAGATATCTGCTGTGAGTTGACGGTTAAATGCTCTGGCATCGCTACTCACTTTCTTCGCATTTACGATAACTGCTTTGAAGTGTTCTTCTTTCGAGGCATATTTTTCTTTCTCATTAGCAACGTGTTTGCCATAGGTAACCCCTGCAATGCTGCCGGCAGCGCACCCAATCGCTGTTGATTTACGATCTTTTCCAATTAGATTACCCAGCGCGGCGCCAACCCCACAGCCGAGCGCTAGGCCTTCCATCTCAGTTCGTTGACGATCATTTGTTGCGCAACCAGAAAGAATAAAGATGAAGGTAAAGACAAATATCTTTGCTAAAGAATTCATGAGCAATTTCCCTATCGACGTTAGCAGGCTGGTTTGAGTGTAACTCGGCTCATCTGTAAATTGAATGGGGAAGTTGGATAAAAGCGTTTTTAAGAAAGGTTGGATGCTAGCTAGAGACAAATGTGCTCGAGAACTAAACAGTTCATTGCTTGGCTTTTCTATTTGTTTTGCGATACTCACCTGGTGAGCAATTCATCCAACGTCGAAATGCACGGGTAAAACTCGCGGTATCGGTATAGCCCAAATGTATGGCGAGCTCTTCCAATTTCATATCGCTCCCCCTGAGGAGTTGTAACGCAATCTGCTTTCTTTCTTCTTCAACGATGGCGCGAAAATTAGTATTTTCTTGTTCTAGTTTTCGCCGTAGGCTCCTTGGTGATAGTGCTAGGGCGTCAGCAATATCATCCAGGGTTGCCACTAGCCCTAAGGGTCCCAAAATTTGTTGTCTAACTTGTCCTGAAAGACCAGCAGTTTGTCGACGCTCTAATTGAGCCTTGCACTGATCGTCTAGCATTCTTACCAAGTTGGCATCAAAGGTAGGAAGGGGGCGATCAACATCCTTAAGATTGATCCACATCGCATTTCTAGTGCTGTGGTACTTAGGCTTGAAGCCACAGAGCTTTTCCAGTTCCTCTGCATAAGGTAGCGGTTCGCCTTGTAATTCCAATCCGGTAACGCTCACCCCTGCAAGGCTGAGTTCATTCATTAGGTTCAATCCGGTTGCCATGTCGCGCTCAAATAAGAATTGTCGTAAGTGGGGAGGGATTGAGTCCGGATCCATACAAATGCCGTAGTACTCATCTGTTTCGAATGGGCTCACTTTGCAATAGGCGGTACTTAAAGGTAGATACTTCATCGCAACAGTGGCGGCGTCACGTAGGGTACGGCTGGTTCGTAACGCAAAACCCCAAATACCAAAGGTCGCTATGTTGTATTGCATGCCCAGCTTGAATCCCAATGCAGACA
The DNA here is from genome assembly GCA_022361455.1 of Pseudomonadales bacterium. Classification (GTDB taxonomy): domain Bacteria; phylum Pseudomonadota; class Gammaproteobacteria; order Pseudomonadales; family Ketobacteraceae. Next base: position 23,110 of record JAKSAW010000579.1, read on the forward strand.
CATCTGGTAGTGCCAGCATTAAATTTTCGATCAAACGCATTTCTTGATTGCGGGTAACCAGTGCTTCGCTATCGTATAACTCAGCTTCAGTGATACCAGTGCCTTGCAAACAAGTATCCTGATCTACGCCGTAACTGGCGGCGAAGTTAATCATAACTTGAGGAATAGCGACTGGATGCAGAATGGATTCGGGCTTAGACATAGGGGGATTCTAGCCTAATCAATTAAAGATGCACAGCTGGCCATTTGTGTAAATCGATTGGCCAGCCATGCCCTGTTTGTGTGGAAGATGATTGGATAGCTTACCAACATCAACCATAGAATAAGAAGAGGATGACTATGTCTGCCAATATAGACTCTGCAGATTTGGCGAAACTTAACAAGCAGGCGATCGCAGTTGCTAAGCAGCATATGGGCGAAGTAAGCTGGCCCACCGTGGTCATGGTAGCCGTTGTGTTAACAGGCTTTATAGCCAATCTTGCGTTGTTTGCTTTGGAAATTATCCCTGCATGGTTAGCTACTGTGGTTTTGGCAGCATTTACTTACATGTCTTATACACCCTTACATGAAGCGGCACATGGTAATATTCATGGTAAGCATGACCACTTAGAGTGGCTGAATAATCTATGCGGGTTTTTAGTGGCGCCGTTAATTGCAGTTCCTTATGCGTCCCATAAGATTGAACATTTTACTCATCACCGCTATACCAATCAGCCAGAGAAGGACCCAGATTTTATTGTCAGTGAAATTGGCAATGGCTTTTTGGCAACGTTACAAACAGTGGTTAAATTTCTTTGGGTACAGAATAGTTTCTTTGTGAAGTATGGTTGGGCATCTGCCACCGTTAAAGAGCGTTTGACCTATTGTTTAGAAGTATCATTGTCACTTGGTTGGCGCGTGGCGTTTGTGCTATTGGTGGATCAACCGTGGGACGTTACTGTGCTATTGGTGGGTTTTTTAGCGGGTGGTTTTTTCACTGCCTATTGGTTCGCTTATCGCCCTCATATTCCTTATCAGAATGCAGCACGTTATCAGAATACGAATAGCTTAATTATGCCTAGATGGATGAAACCCATCGAGTGGTTTTGGTTTGGCCAGAACTTACATTCCATACATCATTTATTTCCCCGTGTGCCTTTCTATCGCTACCACGCGGTGCATGCTGAAATTGAACCAGTGTTGCGAGCCTATGGAACACCGATTGTTGGTATTTTTGATCGACAACCAATTGCAGAGAATGAAAACGGGGTTTTAGCGACTGAATAAATATTTCGATGAGCTAACGGATTATTCGCCGGTCGGATCTTGTAATTATCCGGCCGGCGAATTCATTTAATCGAAATCACTTGCGCTATGTCTTTCAGCTAACTGCTCTTCTTCTGCACCCCAGGTTTTATTGACTCGTTTGCCTCTTTGTACTGCAGGGCGCTCCGCAATTGCGTTGGCCCAGCGATTTACATGTTCATATTCACTAGCATTTAAAAACTCACGGGCGTTGGGATAAACCTCATTATTTATTAGTCCACCATACCAAGGCCAAATCGCAATATCAGCAATCGAATATTCATCTCCAGCCATGTAAGTGTTCTCTGCCAAATGTCGGTTTAAAACATCCAATTGTCGTTTGGTTTCCATGGTAAAGCGATCAATGGCATATTTAATTTTTACCGGTGCATAAGTAAAAAAGTGACCAAAGCCACCACCTAAATAGGGACCAGCACCCATTTGCCAGAATAACCAGTTCTTTGCCTGTGCTTTTGCATTGGGATCCTGGGGTAGCAGTTTATTAAATTTCTCTGCGAGATAGAGCAAGATAGATCCAGACTCAAACACGCGAATAGGTTCTTCGCCTGAGCGATCTAGTAATGCAGGAATCTTAGAATTTGGATTAATATCCACAAAGCCACTGGTGAATTGATCCCCTTCCAAAATACGAATCAGATGGGCATCGTATTCTGCGCCTGCTTCACCTAATACAAGCAGCTCTTCCAGCATTATGGTGACCTTTTGGCCATTAGGCGTAGCGAGTGAATACAACTGCAACGGGTGTTCGCCTAGCGGTAGTTCCTTTTCTTGGGTAGCGCCTGCAATTGGACGATTGATACTTGCCCAATTGCCGCCATTATTTTCTTCCCATTCCCATACTTCCGGTAATTCATAGTTTGCGTTGTGTGCAGCGTTGTTATTTGTCATGAAAAATTCTCGCTAGCTTGTGTTCAATAAAAATTCGATTTCGCTGTGATTAGGTAAGATGCTGAATCTTCTCCAGTTTTTCTTTTGACGAATAAGTTGGTAAGAGACGATTCTTAATGTTGCGTGATGCATTTGAGTTAAATTGTACCGATCGGTATAATTGTGTCAACTCGTGGTTTTTGAAACGGATTGTTCCGTTTCGGGGCTAGCTGTTCCATCGCTAGTTCATCGAAAAGTAATATCTGAGAAAACGGTGCATTATGGCTGGTGGTAGAAAACTCGAATTTAACAAAATCCAGGCGCTGGAAGCTGCGATGCAGGTGTTTTGGAAAAAGGGTTTTTTGGGTGCGTCATTGGCAGATCTAACCCAGGGTATGGGCATTAACAAGCCTAGTATGTACGCTACTTTCGGTAATAAAGAGGCCCTGTTTGTTCAAGCCACTGAACATTATTTAGATACTTACGCCAAGCCCACTATAGAGAACCTGCACCAACCAAATATGAGTTTGCATGAGCGATTAAAAGCGTATTTGATGGCAGTCGTTAACATGCAATGTGGTGTAGGTCGAAAGAGTAACCCGAAAGGTTGTTATATCTCATTGTGTGTTGCTGAAGCAGCGGGTGACTCGTTGCCGCAAGATGCTCTTGATACTATCTCCGAAGCTGGCGGTTATGTGGAAATAATGTTAACCGAGTTTTTTAAAACAGATGAAGAGGCGGTGCGCCTAAGATATGATGGTGACGCTCACGAAAAAGCCTTATTTCTGGTTACCTTAATTAATGGTACAGCTGCAATGGCGAGAGCAGGGACAACTGCCGATGCTCTCGAATCAGTGATTGATAGAGCAATCATTGCGATAACTGCAAACTAGAGCAGCAGTATTGATAACAGCAAAAATAACAATTACAAATAGAAGTAGAAAATAATCAAGTAGGATTCTGTGAAGTCGAGCCCTTTAAGTAAATTAATCTGGATAGCGGTGATCGCAATCGCTATTAGCGTACCTTTAGTTCGAGCAAAGATAAAAGGCCGTTATTACGCTGCAGATCTAGAAAATGGTGTCGTGCTAGAGGCCACATCTCGTAATCGCGGTAGTTTATTAAGAAAAAGTCGCATACTGTTGATCGATCATTTGCCGCAAGGCTCAACGGGTGTTGTACTCAGTGAAAGCCTCGATGATGGAATTGAGAGGTTCGAGCGATTTGAAAAATATGAAAAGAAGAAAAGTGGGCAGCACGATCATTTGCTTCGTAGTCAACAGCTCAAGGATACCCAGAAAACGTCCCACAACGTATTTTGGGGTGGTCCAGTTGCTTCGACACACTTTTTTCATGTGACTTATTCCCCCCAAGATAATCAAGTTTCAATGTCGGGTAACATTAGGGTGAAAGATACTTCCTCTAAACCTAGCGGTGACAGCTCAAAAAACATTGTGGCCAATTTTGTTGGTTATGCGGGTTGGGAAGCTCAGCAGCTTGAAAAAGAAGTGCTTCGTGGCGATTGGCGTGTTTATAAACCTGCCCCAGAGCAATTGTTGCAATGGCTAAGAAAAAAGCCTTCCATAAACCAGACTGATAAAAACTAGCTGATGCAAAAAGATAACGCATTAAATCGTATTTCTTCTACTATGGCCCTAACAGGTACAAAACTGTGTAAGCAATATCCTGGCAAAGGAAAGGTACTGACAGACTTAGATATTGAGCTGGAAGAAGGGGCCTTGTATGCATTGCTTGGCCCCAATGGCGCAGGTAAATCGACGTTGATAGGCATTCTTACTGGCATCTATAAACCTGATAAGGGTGCAGTCAAAGTGCTTGGATTTAATCCTGCTAAGGATCCGTTAGAGGTAAAGCGTCGAATCGGCATAGTTCCAGAAGAGTTAGCGTTGTTCGAACGTTTAACTGGCATGCAACAATTGATGTTCAGTGGCCGTATGTATGGATTAACGGCTAAGGAAACTAAACGTCGAGCTGATGAATTGTTAAGTCTTACCGAACTCAGTGCCGCGGGATCTCAACTAATAGCCACTTACTCCAAAGGCATGCGACGTCGCTTAGCCATCGCTACCGCACTCATTCATCGACCTAGCTTGGTTTTTCTTGATGAGCCTTTTGATGGTATCGATATTATTGCTGCTCAAGTAATTCGTGCATTATTAGAGGAGCTGCGGCGACAAGGCGTTACCATTTTACTAACTACCCACATTTTAGAAATCGCCGATAGATTGGCTACCCATGCTGGCGTGCTCTATAAAGGGAAGATATTAGATCATGACGAGAAGGATAAACTACTCGCCCGTTACGGCTGCGATGATCTAGAAGGGGTGTTTCAATCGTTAGTACCCATAGCTGATATTTCCAAAGCAACTCTGTCGTTTTATCAAGAGGATTCAACTGCGTGAGTCACAGTGAACAGTTGATTAAGCGGCCTAGATTACCAGGATTTATCAGTCATATTGTGTTGTTGTGGCGCTTAAGAATGTCGATGAGTAACAACACTGCGACTTCCGGAAGTCGATTCGGTAAATGGATTTCTACGCTGATCGTGTTTTTACCCACTATGACATTAGGTGGATTTGCCTTTTGGTTCATGTCCCATCCATCTGTGGCTCAAGAGCAAGCCGTCACGCAGTTTTATTTAAATCTACTCTGTTTTGTTACCGCAATGCTTTGGATTCTTTGGCCCGTATTATCTGCAGGCGTTGAAGATGGCAGTGAACGGGATCGATATCATCAATTCCCAATATCCGAGTTTAGATTATTATCTGCGGCCATTATTTCCGGTGTTTTAAAACCTGTTGGACTATTTATGTTTTCTCCTTTAATTGGTGCCACTTTGGGAACCATGCAAGGGCAAAGTCTTCAGGCTTTTGCTTGGTCTTTTGCGTTGCTGCTTGCGTTCATCGCCATGTGTGCCACCTGGAGCCAGGCAGGAGTCTATTGGCTTCGGGATATTCTAAGATCTAAAAGTAATGGACAGGCGCTAACTTTGACACTGCTAGTGTTTATTTTGCTTGGTATGTTGATGCCTCAAGTGGATATTAGTTGGCTCTACAAGCAAGGTGGTGGGCTAGGAGTTGATAGTTCTGAAGAGTTAGAGCGCTTCGCTAATATCGCCAATGCTTTTTCAAAAGTTCCCCCCGGTTATTTAGGGGAGGGGCTATTGGCTCTGAAGGAAGCTCGTTTCGATAACATGCTATTGGAATTATTTGGGCTGTGTGCGCTCGCGTTTCTAGGGTTATTGCAGACCAAATACCGCTTGCAAGGCTCGAATTATAAATCAGCATCTACAAAGGCAATCCAAGAAAATCGCGGCTTACTATTTACATCTAAGGGAAGTGCAGATCGAGCTTTGCTCAAACGCGAGCTTTTCGAGCTTTGGCGGAACCCGCGTTTTCGCTTATTAGCTGTGGTACCTTTCTTTTTAATCGTGGTGCTGCATTTGGTATCGGCAAATCAATTAATATTTCATTTCTTTGGCGATTTATCGCGATTGTGGTTATTGGCGGGTGTAGGGTTTTATGCTGCCGTATTAATTTTGCTTACCTTTACACACAATACCTTTGCTTACGATGGCCGTGGCTTATTAAATCTTATCAATGCGCCCATAACGCCAAAGCAAATACTCTCTGCCAAGGCACGGATTCATCGGGGTGTTAGTTTATTATTGGGTTGCCTGGCTAGCCTTTTCTATGGCCAATATGTTTTAGACGGCGTTGCTTTAGATTGGCTGTTGATAGCATTCCTAGGGGTGGCGATGATTGTTCCCGTTGTCACCACCATTGGCTTATGGGTATCCGTTTATTACCCCGTTAAGTTTGATGCTAGTTTGAATAGAAAAGAGCGACAGCCATTGCTTGTATCTTTAGCTGGGTTTGCGGGCTGTGTTATAGGCGCGTTACCGTTTATCTTGCTGAACATGTCTGTGCTTAAACAGGGGCAATTTCAAACGGCGATACTGATTTTGTCTTCGTGTGGTTTGGTCGCTTGGGTAGCACATGTGTTGATGTTGCGGGTAATCAGTAATGCCTATGATAGACGGCAGAGTATTATTCTTTCAGCCATTACTAGGGTGTGATGGTATCAGCACACCCTAGTACACATCACTAAGCGATAGCTTGTTGGTAATCTACCTGAGTTAACTCTTCCGAAAGCGTCCATAACTTAGCGGCAGTCGCTATATCTCTAGCGTGTTTTGCAATGCGAGCTTTAGCCGGTGTACCGAATACCTCAAAGGCGTGCTTGGGACCAAAATAGTCGCCCCCTTTTACATTAGCGCTAGTGGCAGCATGCAACGTGGGGAGACAACCAAGCTGTGGCGATTGCGACATATAAGGTGTCATGGCGTTGGTGATTTTAGATAAGAGTTTATGGTTACCGGCTTCCAACGCTGAATTAGCGATGTTGGTACCTGACATGCCCGGGTGAACAACAACGGATTTGATATCTAAGCTATTCTTTTCAAAGAATCGTTGCAGTTCTAAACCGAACAGAAGGTTTGCTAGCTTGCTCTGACCGTATCCCTTTACACGGCTATAACCTTGGTTCAATTGAAGATCGCCAAACTTAATTCGGCCCCAATAGTGGGCGAGGCTAGCGACGGAGACAACCCGCGAATTTGGGGTGCTCTTTAACAGTCCAAGTAATTGGCTGGTAAGGGCAAAGTGACCTAAGTGGTTTGCACCAATTTGCATTTCGAAGCCGTCAGCTGTTTCTGTTCTTTCGATCCAACCAAGGCCGGCATTGTTAATTAAGCAATCAAGTTGGTCGTACTTTTCGTTGATGATCTTGGCGCAGGCCTCTACTGACTTCAAATCAGCTAAATCGAGTTTAACGATATCGATGTCTGCATTTGGCACTGAGTCCAAAATTTGTTGCTTAGCATCTTCCGCTTTGGACAGGTTTCGGCAGGCCATGACGACTTTGGCATTTTTGTAAGCGAGCGCTTGTGCAGCAGCAAAGCCTATACCGCTATTAGCGCCGGTCACTACAATCGTTTTACTTGATTGATCGGGGACGTGTTCTTCTGCCCAGGGATGAAGTATTTGAGTGGTCACAGCGATAGCCTCATATGTTTCGTTTATTGAAAGTGTTAATACGATACTTCGATAGTTATCACATTGTCAAACATTGGGCAGCCCAAAAACCTAAATAGGATAGTGTGGGCTTCACTGATAAATCTATGAGACGGCGAAACAGTTAATGGCTACAACCCGGTGCTGGCTTTCCGGTGAGTTGAAGATAAACAGATTTAAATATATCGCAACGATTGCCAGACTCAGCATGTTGACTAATAACTTGCTGTTGTTTATTCCTCAGTGATTTGTTGAGTAATACGGCAATATCGGCAGCGCTGATGGGATCAAATTGACCAGTCTTCGAATCTAAAGGTCTAGGTGATGTATTAATAGTGGATGCTGTTGTCACCCCAAATATTGCTTCTCTAGCATTATCCCTTAATCCCTCAAATTCACTGATGCGGTTTTCCATCACAATATAATCCCGGTATTGTTGAGGCTGCGAAGCAATGTCTTCGATACTTGGTAACACCTCACTGTTTAGATTAATAAAATTTGTATTGTCTTCAATGCGCTGGCCTAGTGAAGGATGGGTATGGAAACGAAAATCATCCTCGGATTCGTCTATCTCGAATAAATCTAAGATGGCTTGAAATGCGCTATTGAGTGCTAAAGGATTATAGCCACTGGAAAATAGATTCAGCATACCTGCTTCGTCGGTTTGGCATTCTGCGTAACGACTAAACGCTGAATGCTGAAACGCAACCCAAGGATTAATTGCCCATAGAGATTGCACGCCTGGAAGTCCCCCTGGTCCCGTGGTTATATCATCTGGGATTGGGGGTAATGAATCTCGATTAGGAAATTCCGCAGTGTAAAATTCGGGATTAATGACTAAAAACTCATTGTAGGCGTCGCGTAGTTTATTGTTGCAGGTGCTAATTGTGGTTGAGCCATCAGGGTCTCTTGCTTCTGGAGAGTAGGGGCTTTCCGGATCTTCACTAAACGTAAAAGGAATGTAAGGCAGGGAAGTGTCATTAAATTCTGGGTGGCTATCTTCATTGATTTCGGTATTGATATCATTTTTCCAGTTAAAGCTAACTAGCCCTGGTATCGCCAAACAAAAATCCACGACTGTATTGACCGCAACGCCGGTGTCGTAATCTTCGATACCATCTTGCAGAAATTGTTGCGCTAGCATTTCTTCGAGATAGCCTGCCAATTCAAGATTATCGAGCTTATCCATATGCGCAATTTCGTGCGCAATCACCCCAGCTAAAGCAGCCTCAGTATCTGCCATCGCATAAACACCGCTGAAGGCACCGAGAAAGCCTCCGCCGGTGGTAAAAGCGTTAGGTGAGGCATTCTCTAAGACAGTGGTTTTAATTTTCCAAGGAAAGTTTGAGTAACGGCTAGCAATTAGATTATCAACGATATCCTGAATGACTGTTACTCGAACATCATCGTCGGGAAGCACATTTAGGCCTAGGGCGGCGGTGTTAATTTTAAAGGCACATTCGCCAAAAACTCGGGCGACTTCAGCGCTGTTGTCAGCATCAGGGCGTGGCGCACAACCAGCGGCTATCAAGCAAAACAATCCGATTGTGACGGGGGTAAGCGATCTGTATAGAAGAGATTTCAAAGGAGCCAACATATTATACCTGTACTTATTATTCTTATTATTGATGTCGATGCTATCCAATCAAGCATGGATCAACAACTGCTAAGTACTTATCTGTGATCTGGTTGGCTTGTTGAGCGCTCTCTGCAACGCAATTCAGGTTCCGATCCTTGTATTGGATACGGCTTCTAGAAATGGCTCAAAACCCTGCCTTATAGATCGACAAATATACACCGTATACTGTAAATGGTATACGGTGTTAACTTTATTTTAATAGTAAAAACAATGGCTTAGGATTCACTAATTAAAAGTATTGATATGGGTCAAATTTGTACTTTGGATTGCCGCTATTCTAATTTGAAACAAAAACGACACATGCAAGGCAGAGGGTAAAACAGCTTATGAGCAATGCAGCTAAGCAGCAGCCGTACATCATTAAATCTGATCCTGTGGAAGAGCGTTATGCCCGTGGTTGGCATTGTTTAGGCAAAAGCGCAGATTTCACTTCAGAACCACAAGCTATGCATTACTTCGGTAAGAAATTGGCAGTGTATCGTGGTGACCAAGACAACAAGCTCTATGTATTAGATTCCTACTGCCCTCACATGGGAGCTGACCTTAGCAGAGGTAAGGTGACTAACAACAATCTTCATTGTCCTTTTCATGATTGGAGTTGGGGCGGTGATGGCAAATGTAAGAACATTCCATATGCGGACAAGATTCCTGAAAAGGCGGTGATTGGTTCTTATCCCACGACAGAAGTGAACGGCTTGGTATTTGTTTGGCACGATCCTGAAGGAAATGATCCCATCCCTGACCAGTACCCTCAGCGGATTGAGGATTATTATTCTGGTGAGTGGACTGACTGGAACATCGCTAAATTTACCATTCATTCTAATTGCCGAGAGTTAGTGGATAACATGGCCGATATGGCTCACTTCGGCCCAGTCCACTATTCAACGGTACAAACGTTTAAAAATATTCAGGACGGTCACACCTTTACTCAATTCATGAGTGGTGGCCACGAAATTCTAGCGGAAGAAGGTCAGGGTTTTACCTCCGTGGCTCGTTATGAAGGCCCCGCTTATATGACCACTACTATGACAGGCTCTATGGAAGGTAAAGAGATTGTCACTCACTTGTTGGTTACTCACGTCCCCGTTAATACCGAGCAATTTGATATTCGCTTGGGTGTGATGATGAAAAAAATAGAGGGAGTTAGTGAGGAACAAAACCAAGCAATGGTGGATGAATATACCAATATGGCGGTGGAGTCTTTTGTTCAAGATGTGGATATCTGGAACAACAAAATCCGTGTTGATAATCCATTGTTATGTGATGGCGATGGCCCGGTCAATATGGTTCGTAAATGGTATAGCCAGTTTTATATGGACGTGGCGGAGATCCCAAAAGGATTACAAGCCTATAAAGAGCGCGAAACAAAAATTAAATACGCGCATGCAACACAGCACTCGGGTAATTCAGAAACTAGTAACGAAACAGAAGCACTGCCTCAATAAGGAGAGCGCAATGACTGATAACGCAATTGTAACGCAATTGGTCGCCGATGCCCGAGCTTTAGTTCCTGTCATTAAGGAACGCCAAGCGGAAACGGCAAAACTAGGAAAATTACCTGAAGAAACGATTGCAGCAATGCAGGAGTCGGGTTTTTTTCGAATTA
>JAKSAW010000320.1 GCA_022361455.1 Pseudomonadales bacterium
CGCCATGCTTTCACCATCCACCACTAATTTAATTTCCATCACCGTATTTTCTGTATGACCAATAGATTCATTTAATCCACCAATAGAAATTGATGAATAGGAACCCGCTACTTTTTTACCAATAAGCGTGTAATCATGGCGTGCAGAAAATAGTAAGTAATAGAAGTTATCGTCATCTTGCTTGCGAAAAACTAAACCAATGCCATCCGGATCAGTGGTTTTAAGATTGGCCCTGGCGATGAAGTTTTCAGCTAGGTATTCACTTTCATCTAATCTAACCAATGCATGCGCGCCTGCCTTCTTACCACCAGAATTGGCGGGGCCTCCGCGGACATTATTGGTTTGCTCGATATAGCCTTCACCCGCATCAAAAGACCAACTTGCAACAGGCGAAGATCCCGCAACATCTGGATCATCAATAAAATCAAAGTAATCTAATGGATTCTCACCAGCACTATTCAACGAAGCAAAATTAAGCTGATGAAACTTGGCTTTACCTTTTGATAAGGCTAAATCAAAGTTATGAATAAATTCACCAATAGTGCCTTCCTCTTCAATGGGCACTGGAACGAATTCAAAATCGACATCAAAGCGCACTAGCCGAGTGTCGGTCGTAGAGCTACCCGTTCCTTGGTGCACAATGTCTGAAACCTGATCAAATTGCAGCTTATAAATACCGTTATTTATTAAAGTCGCACGATCTTGCGTTAATAACTCATGGGTGAGATTGCCAACGGCCTGTTGCAGATCCGCAATGCCGTTATCACTAATTAAGGTGACTTCTGAAATCGCTTGAATATGACGGCCGACAAGAGAAGCATCTGGATCTTCATGCACGCCGACATAACCACTCAAGCCAGTAGCTTTAATTTTCTTCGGAATAAGAATTAAGGATTGATCAATAGACGCAGCAGCAGTTGGCAAAAACGACTGTAAAACGCTGGTCATATTGATTAAAGCTTGTTCGGCGATTTCATCCATCGCAGATACCTCAATCCTTGTCTTTAAGACTTATAATTATTTTTGCGGCTTGTTAATTTGCGAATATCCTCCAAACACCAAATCAGTGCAACCCCCCAATCGAGCATAATTTTAATTTATTGATCCATGTCTTTATTTTTTTATTAACGCTGATTAATAAATGACTGACTTGATTAACAGGCATTCAATTTCAATAAATAACCACACTATAAAAACGAAGTAAGCGATTTCAAAAATATTTTTTTGCGAATTATAAATAGCATTTTCGGTCGTAGTTATTTTAATCTGAACATTAATAAATCAGTTTTAACTGACAGATGGTATTTCCAATTTATATTCGCTCATAAAATTTTAGCGATGCGTTTTCATTAGGAACTACCTACCGAATAAAATTAAAAATGGGACTTGTGCTTTGCCGAATTTCTATAGACATCTATTTCAATTAAATAGAAACCTCGAAACTCAACCCCACCAACCACGAATTTTTTGCACCCGCAGAACCACTAAAGGCTTAACCCGAAATGGCCATCGCGGCAAAAGAACAGCGACGCCCCAATAAACTATAAACCCGCCCACCACCAACTAACACTATTAGGCTGAGCAGTAGCTAGAACGATGCTAGGTAATTGATTTAACTGGTGTCTATGCGATGTCTAAATTCCCAAGCAACCGGAACAGTTCACATATTTTCGATCGAGAGTAAATTGATGCTGCACAAACAAGCAAATTAAATACCAGCTGCTAAACTTTTTTTAATCACTGCGCAAAAGTGATCGAGTTAGCAAAGGGTGCAGCCTGTAGTAATCGATATGAAGTTCGTTTTAATTGGTTTTGATATTCAAGGAAGACAAAGCTCGGCGCTTGGCTTGATAGCAGTGTGCCTGCTAACACTCGCCTGTCTTTTACACAGCCCTAACACCAACGCCTCTGAATATAATCTGGCCAATCATACACTTAGCTACAAAGTCCCATTAGAAGCTTCCCCAAACATTAATGACATCACCAACTTACCAAACGATAGCTGGTCCCAACCCTCTTCAGACACCCCCAACTTTGGTTACACCAAACACACTTATTGGTTCAAAGTGGAACTACTACCTACTTCGGCCCTAGAGGAAGGTCGTTACTACTACGTCATCGATTACCCTGTATTAGATTCTGTGAACTTTTTTCTTATCTCGAATAATGAGATTGAAGCCAACTATAGAACAGGAGACACGCTACCCTATCCTCAGCGCCCCGTGGAAAGCAATAAGTTCGCTTTCCCAGTGAATATAGACGGTACCAAGAAAACCATTTTCGTCGAACTCAAAACAGAAGGCACCTTACAGCTTCCAACGAAACTGCTCTCAGAGGCCGAATACCATAAAGCTGAATTTTCTTTTTACATTATGGAAGGGATTCTAGTAGGCGTTATTGGCATCATGCTGTTTTATAACCTCTCTCTCTGGTATGTCTTTAGAACGCCTGAATATCTCTACTACGTGCTCTATGGCATTTCAGTGTTAACCGTACAACTCACAATGCTTGGCTTAAGCTTCCAGTATCTGTGGCCCTATGCCACATGGTGGAATAATGCGGTAATTCCCGCATCCATGATGTCCACCGTAACCTTCATGCTGCTATTCACCAATGCGTTTTTAAATGTAGCGACACACCGACCCAAACTGTCAAAAGTCATCAAGCTATCTTGTGCGCTACAAGGCGTTCTTGCCATTGCGTCTTTCTTTATGCCTTACGAGATTGCTATCAAAATCGCCATGCTATCGGTCATTCTCTTCTTAACCCTGCCTGTTGCAACAGCAGTCGGTGCCCTTAGTTACAGTTTCGACTCGGCAAGGTTATATCTAATTTCATGGATTGGCGTGATTGGCGGTGCAGTGAGCTTAGCGTTAACCAAGTTCGGCATCGTACCCACGAATGTCTTTACAGCTAATAGCTGGCAAGTTGGCACAGGTATTGAAATCACCTTATTATCATTCGCATTATCTTCCAAAATTAAAGCTGTTACTGATGCAAAAATTACTGCAGAGGAAGAAGCCAAAAAGGCTAATGCCCTCAATGCCAAGCATCTGGAGCAATATAAAGCCATCTATCACAATTCCCTGGAAGGCTTGTTTAACATTGACTTAGTTAATAAAACAATCATCTTTAATGAATCTTTTGCTGCAATGAATGGTATTGAATACCTAGTTGATGGCAGCACTGATGAAGTGTTTATTGAAAATGTCATGGACCACCTGCGCTTAACAGTGTGTACCATTGATGAGCAGAACAAACGCCTGCGGCGCAACGAAGAACAGGTTATCCACTCCAATCAAAATCAAGATAAGTGGCTAGCAGTAAAACGCAGATACCTAGAAGATCAACAAGGAAACGTGATTGGTATCGAGGGTTCCATTGTAGACATCACAGACCGTAAGCTTAAAGAGAAAGCCGAAGTTAAATTAATAGAAGGCTTGCAAAAAGCGGATAAAGTTAAGAACGAGTTTTTCTCTACTATTAGCCACGAACTACTGACACCTCTAAATGGTATCAACGGCCACCTGCAACTTTTAAAAGATCAAATAAGTGACAATGAAAACCTGATGGGCATTGAATGCTCATCAGCCGACATGTTGCTGTTGATCAATCGCATACTCAATTTCTCGCAGCTTCATGCAGATAGCCTAACCGTTGAACCCATCACCTTTAAATTGACAAGTATACTTGACCCATTGAAGGATAAGTATCGGGATAGCTGCCGAGCTAAGTCACTTGCCTTTCAGTTTAGCTTAGAAGGCACTATACCCGACCTTCTTATCGGCGATTCAAGAAAGATATTTCAGATCTTAGACGAGCTGCTATCCAATTCTATCAAGTTCACGTCTACCGGTAGTGTGGGATTGAACGTCACTATCCAAGAAAAAGTAGCAATTAATGATGAAGACCAAACAGGAATATCAACTTTATCATTTTCAGTCGTCGACACAGGCATAGGTATTGAGAAAGAAGACAGCGACAAGGTTTTTTCATTGTTCAGTCAGGCGGACAATTCAAATACACGCCGATATGGTGGTGTTGGATTAGGCCTATATTTGAGCAAAGCCTTAAGTAAAATGCTGGGTGGTGAACTAAATATGGTTTCTAACCCTGGAGGTGGAAGCCGCTTTAATTTCAATATTGATCTCGCAACCAGCCAAGAAAACATCCTGATTGGTGACAGCGATCATCCTCTTTTAGACAAAGACGAAATCAGTCTTCTAGTCGTTGAAGATAACGCTGTGAATCAGAAGATCATGCGCGGGATATTAAAGTCTCTAGGTTACCAATGCCAGATTGCCGAAAACGGCGATGTCGCTCTTAGCATGCTTGATAAAGAAAAATTCCATCTGATTTTCATGGACTGTCAGATGCCTATAAAAGATGGCTTCGAAACCACTGAGACCATTCGAGCAATGGATGATGCGATCAAAGACATTCCTATTATCGCTGTTACCGCCAACGCCATGTCTGGAGACCGAGAACACTGCCTATCTGTTGGCATGAATGATTTTATGCAGAAACCCGTTAAGCGCGATGCTATCGAAAGCAGTATCAAACACTGGCTGAAGGTAAGGGATTATGATTCTAACAGCCCGCTAAATGACGTAAGAGCGAATCACTCATAACAAACAGTCTAAGCTACAGATTACAAACTATAACTAAACTCGATCATGTGGAAATCTATTCCTGTGGTGCCAGGGCCATTAAGACCGGCATCAGAATAATGCATAAACCGATATCCCACCCCTATTTTTTCATAGAGTGGCGCGGATAACCCTAATGTTATAGCGAACTGAAAAGGTCCACCAAAATCTTGGCTGCCAAATTCGTACTGACTAGTAAACACGCCGCCAACTCCAAAATCCAAACCAAAACGCCCACTATCACTCTTAAGAACGAACTCCGGAATTACCGACAACACCAGCGCATTATCACCAGCACCTCGCAAAATACCTGCGCTAGCCATTAGTCTCATATCCGCGCCCAAGTTCTCTGTGAGGAAGTTATGCCAGGGCAATCTGAAGTTTGCAGATACATCTAACTCTTCAAAGTCCTCCGGGGCATCTTCTCCAAGCACGGTTTTCTCTGACATACGCGTACGCATACTCAAACTTTCGAGTTTTAACTCGTCAGAATAGCTTACGCTTGGAACGGATAGGCAGCTTATTGAAACCAGTAAAGCCCCTGCCAGAGATAAATTCTGAGATAAAATATTTGTGGTAGTTACTCTCATAGCTTGAGCCACTAAAACCAAGTAGAAAATCAGGTCCAGCCAGTTGGGTGGGAGTACAATAACCCGATTTGGTATGGATTGTTAAGCTAAAATCAACAACTTCCTACTAGCAGGAGCTTTTTCAGCTATAGAAAATAAACTAGAGCTATCGAAGATGTGACCAGAGAGCCTTTTCAACTTGGGTGGCCGGAATAGCGATACCAAAACCTTGAGAATTAGGATTATTCATAGAAAGCTTTTGCGTATTAACGCCAATAAACTTCCCGTCCTCATTTATCAGTGGCCCACCACTGTTGCCAGGTAGAATTTGTGCATCAATTGTAATGGCCTCATCCCTCACATTGGTAATAACACCCGATGTTAAGTGGTCTCTTTGCCCGAGGGGACTACCAATTGAATATACCTGTTTACCTTGAACCACTTTATAATCTTTATCCAATTCTAAATACGGCGAGCGGCAGTCATTAATTCTAAGTAAAGCCAAATCAAGTTCTTTGCTGATATGAACTAACTGTGCTTTCCTTTCTGAATTATCCTTCAAAACCACTTTGAAAGTACGAGCAACCCCGGCGAGGCTGCTATCTAACGAAAATTCGGACATTCTCTTTTTAAAACCAACTACTTGATCTTTTAAAGTACGCTGATTGTTATCCAATTTTTTCAGATCTTTCTTATATATCTCTTTATATTGATCATATTCACTTTGCTCCTGGCGTCGCTCATAACCTTGTGGAAGGCTTTCAATGTATAGCTTGTGTTTTTCCAATGATCGCTTATAACGAACCAACCTTTCCTTCTCAGATTTCAGTTCGTCCTCTTGTTTAGAGATTTCTGTACCTTCCTTTTCTAAACTCTCGTTCTGTTTTTTCCAGGTCTTAGTTTCCACTGGGCGAATCACATGTCTATTAGTAACAATGTGGCAATCCTCACTAACAAAAAATCCAGATCCAGTGCCCATGGCGGTCTCAACAGTTACAACTGACAAAGTTGCCCTATCTACTGGTGTTTGAGGATCGAACTCTTTATAAAGTTTATCACGAATATCTGATACTGAATTATCCTTCGCTGTTTCCCGATTCGATTGCTTTTCCTCGGATCGATCAATTACATCCGCCTTTTTATCGTCCCCTGGTGGCTTGTCAGTAAAATGCCAACGACCTTTTTCATCTTGATATCGGTATATATCCGCATTTACAACGGTTACCAATCCCATTAGTAATATGAAAATAACGACTTTTGATATACAGCGACTTATTATAATCATTGAATAACCTTAATACTCTTAAACAGGTGTGGTACAACCCCAGATTTCACGAAAGAAGCTGATACCATCTTCAATAGCTATGATACTTAGTGTATGCCATTGCCTTGTCTATAGAATAGTCCGCTATATCATCCCATGCTAGTGTCGCTGTTATCTTAACCGATGAACGTATCATAACTAGCGTTCTCAAAACCACCATGTTCCTTAGCTGAGATAGATGCTCAATAGCATATCCCTCCAATCAACTTAACCTAGTTATTTATACTAATACCTCCATCGCGATAGATGCCGATATCAACTACTCATTTGTAGCCTAGTCATTCATCTCAATGTCAGACAATCGCCACATCTCAGGTTGTTCAGGGTTTTTTCCCAAGACTCTACTCTTAACCCATCGAGCAATTCCCACTACCAAGGTAAAAAGGATCGATCCAATAATGCAACATGCCATGATCCACCCTCCGCTCAAACAATAGGTGTAACGATAACTTGTTTAGCTGTATCTAGTGCAACATTGATACTGGCCTTACCCTGCTGATCCGCTTTAATTTGACTTTCCACTGCGCCGGAAACTCGGTAAATGCTATTAGGCCTTAGTTGTGACAGCCCCAGCTGGTTTTGTTTTCGTTGAGCGCCAGATACTAGCTTCAAGTCTAATGCCTGTCCATCACTTACTGCTTTGGTAACCAATACATTTGGATATTCGGCAGTCTCTAATATAGGACCATCTCTCCATGGCTTGGGAACACCTACATTGATCAAGTCGTGTAACCCATTGGGTCTCATATTACGTGCACAAAAGATTACTGCGTGCGCACTCACAGAGGCACCTTCATAATGCTCGATACCATCCACAACTCGACTCGGGTGAGTCGTATCTAGCTTTTGCATTATTAAATCAGAGACTTCAGTATCGCCCACCTCTTTTGCGGCGGCGGCAATCAAACCATAGGTAGTTACTTTTGATCGGCGATAGTTCCCAAAATCAATATTATCCCAACCATTGGTTTGCAGGTGGATATCATTTTCAGTACGGGTAATAAAATCATGACGCAGTATCTCCCAGCTTCTGCGAGCAAGATCGGGAGCCACTGGATTCATAAAGTATGCTGCTGCCGCATCAGCCATACTGGATGTTAGTCCTGGCGCTGTTAAGCCAGTTCGATAATCGCGAATCGCCAAGACCCGACCATCTAAGGTAATGAACTCATCCGAGAGAGATTGAATATAACGATCACCAATTTGAGCCCAGTAGTCGGTGCCATACAAACGATCATGTAGTACCAAGGAAACAGCACCAAAGTTATTACACATTGGATAAATCCAACGAGGTTCACAAGGGAACAAACAGAACTCAGAGTTTTTAAAATTATTAAAAATAATTTCACATACATCGTGGAAACTGTATTCAAATACCTTTCCGTTAGGGTGCTTCAGGCTGATCGAACCGGGTTCACTAAACTGGTGGTTATTTTCATTCGATGCACTCATTCCTAACATGGCACCATACCAGCCATAATACATAATATTATCAAAAGCCATGGGATCTGGATTACTCCTGAAATTTCCCCATAGGTTTTCATAACGCCAGTAACTCCAGCAACGATGGTCCTGCATCTTAATCGCAAGATTTTCTTGAGCTTGGCTAACATACCCACGAAAAGCAGGCGTGTGATTGTATTGCAACAAACTTAATGCGTACGACGAGTTACATAGCTGATAACGTTTTGCGGCTTCACGGAATTCATCAATGCGATCAAAGCCATGGAAAGTATCAATAGGTTGCAAAGCACGATCTAAAATGAATCTCATTAAAGGCGCTGAAGATTCCGGTAACTCATCAACAATCGGCAACCCTTGGTGATCGATAGTACTTACTACCGTTGTTTTTTCCTCAAGATATTCATTGATTCTAACTCGCTCCCTTTTTAAATGCTGGGAACGAACTTGATGGCGATAAAAAAATAATACACCTACAGACATGATCATTGCAGGCACAATAAAAGGCGCTAGCGGCCAATAATGGTGATGGCTCATGGATGCAGCGTAGAGTGCACTGCCCACCCACGTTAGGATTGGTGCCACTAGGTTGCCGGTGGCCACCCAAAGAAACAGTGACAATACAAAGGCTACAATGGTGCCTAAAAACAATCCCACATGAGCTACAACGCTTACCCAATCCCCGGTGGCATACATTAAGAAACCGGCACCAGGAAAAGTCATTCCCAGTCCAAACGCCGCTAGATGCGGGTTAGAAAACCACGTCAGGGCATTCCCAATTAAAAATATCACCACATACTTTATAAGGCTGGCGCGAAGACGCTCTAAAGTCACAGGTCCAAACATGGTTTTGTTGCTATCCAACAAAGGCACTTTGCGAGCTTGATCCGGATAACCGTAAGGATTACCAACCTCAGTTTCTTGTTCTTTTTCAATCTCTGTTGCATGCATTATCGCTGCCCTCTATTCACCATGTATTGAGCCCACACCCTGCTTGGCATACTATTAAGCAGGCATTTTTTAACCCCATGGTTGTATTAGAAGGGAACACGTCAACAAAACCTAGGCTCACTCAGGACAGCTGTAGGCGCAAAGCGGCCAAGCGGAAATTAACATTGGAAAATCAACACCTTAGCAACAAAGTTTCTTCAGTTAGTGCACGATTACTAGCTCACCACTTGGTACAACAGGGCATATCCATGCCTAAGCTGTTAGAGGGCAGTTCCTACAGCAGCCCGGAAGACTTTGAGCGACAAACGGATTTAATCTCGTCTAGCGATTACTGCACCCTTGTAAGAAACGCCTTAGCGCTTACTGAAAACCCGGCCCTAGGGCTTACCAGAGCCATGCAAGTTTTTTTGAGTGACTATGATGCCTACGGCTACGCCATTATGAGCAGCAAAAATCTAGGCGAAGCAGCCAAAATCGGCAGTGAGTTTTGGGTATTGAGTGGATCACTTTTAGATATCAGCAGCCATGTTGAAGACGACATTGCGATTTTCGAATTCACGCCACGAACTCCATTAAACGATGTACTTCCCTACATCGCCGAAGAATCCATGAGCGTGATCTACCAATTGTGCCGCTTTTTGATAGGTGATCAGTTTAAAGCACAGCAAGTCAACTTTTCATATCCAGAGCCAGCCTACTCAGAGAAATACAAAGACGTTTTTCAATGCCAACTGTCGTTCAACGCTGACAGGAACAGTATTGACGTTCCCGTTGCAGTGCTCGAAGAGCCACTGAAAATGTCTTCCCCACAAGTAGCCAAGCTATGTATGTTGCAATGCGATGCGCTCATCAAACAATTAACGACTTATGATGAGTTTGTAGAATCCATTCGCAGACTACTGATCAGCGCCAAACCAAATTTCCCAAACATAGAAGAAACCGCCAGCAAGCTTAATATGAGCGAGAGAACCCTGAGGCGGCGCTTGAAACAACACAACACCACTTATCGAGATTTGTTAGATGAAATCAGATTGGAGCTAGCCCAGCAATACTTAAGGGATACTCATTTGAGCATTGATCAAATAGCTTCGTTGGTGGGCTTTGAAGAAACAACAAGCTTTAGAAAAGCCTATAAGGGATGGACAGGTATTAGTGCTAGCGACTATAGAGCTCAGTTGTCTCAATAGCTTTTAATTGCTAGCACCAACTAGCTTCGTTAACAGGATTTTTCAGAAGCTCTTCGATATTGGCATGAAGTACCCGATAACCTACATTGCCATAAAGCGTTTGCCGCCCACCATCCATAACATAGGAAGGACTACCTTTAATTCCCTGCTGCTTAGATTTTTGATAATCATGCATTAACGCAGCTATCGCAGAACCATCAGTAACCATAGCGCTGATATCTTTAGGATCGATTGAATGACCTTGGAGCAGCTCATAAAGCACGCCAAGATCTCCAATATCTTGCGCATCAACATAGAAGGCTTCTCTTATGATCAATGCCATATCGATACTTTTTTGCTTGCCATAAACCAATTCAATAGCCTTGAGCACCATGTGAGCGTTCGCTGAAGTGGCAGGTTTAACCTCGGTCCAGATCTTGGCGTTGACAGGAGCATCCTCAAACCCAGATGCAGATTTTCTCACATGCTCTGCAAAACCAATATAACCGTTGCGCTGTTGCCACTGGGTTTCCATTTTTGAACGCACATCACCAAATATATCCACGTAGTAATAATGAAGTTCAATTTGATCCCCTAAAGTTTTATTGAGTTCATCAATACGTCGCTGCGCGATCCACGCCCAAACACACAAAATATCGGAATAATAATCGATGATCACAGTATTGTTCATAAGCACTTTATCTTTCGGATAAGCAATATGTAAGTATTTCTTCGAGTTAACCCATAAAAAGACGAAAACTCAAGGCTGCTGACAAAATAGTAAATGAAACTTATTAGAGGTCAATACCAATTTCACGAACCTAAATTGATATCATTCCAAGCCATTTAAAGCTACATATTTTATCTATCTCGCGAATTCAGTTGGTTTCTCTAGCTCGTACAGAGACTCAGAAACCTCTTCCATCTTCGTCGCTAACATCGCTTGAGCATCGTAAATTCCCCTATTATAAAAATACGAACCAACTTCCTTGGAAAAGAAATCTATAAGAAATTCTGCATCAAAGCCACCGATCTCCTGATTTAGCTCATCCCTGAAATACGCCTTTACCTTCTGAACTAAAATATCCTTTTCAGTTTGATCAAATTTTATTTCCGACAACCTAAACACTCCAATAAATTTATAGTCACATAACAAGCGCTTGAAATACCTAATAATGAACGCACGGAATCATATCCCCAAACTTCATAAGTCATTTTTGTTATCGATTCCTGTCGAAAAATCTCCAAACCTCTTCGGCCATTTCAATATCCCTATTCTGCCTTCCAACGATTAGCTTATAAAGTCGTCTATAGTGCTCACTTAAGCTAGGCTCAGTATGACCACCCCCACGCACCTCATACAAAATCACTTCAGTGTTATTCTTCTGGTTTAAGTACTGCTCTACATAAATTGTACTTTTGTCGCTCTTTTCGATGTCCGGGATCTGCCTAACAATGGGCTTAACCTTGATGTTATTATTTCTAACCCAATAATCCATAGAATCAATTGTAGACAAAACCGAGCCTCGCTCACCATGAAGCGCCTTTCTTCGACCTATACCCCCACCTTCATAAGGTACCAGCGGATCCTCAGTACCATTCATTATCAAAACCGAAACGGGCACTCTCAAATGTTCACATTTATTTTTTTCTGGCATTGAGGCAACAACTGCCGCGATCGCTCGATATTTATCGCCACTTTCTTGTGCCAAACGATAGGCCATAATGCCTCCATTGGAAGTGCCATGAACATACACACGTTTCTTATCAATGGGGTATTTTTTCGCTAGTTTTTCTACAAGGGCATTTATAAACTTTACATCATTGGTTTTGGGGTTGATCGTGTTGTTGGCTCGGCAATCATTCCACCCTCGTTTGCCGTCAGGACCAAACTCCCCCTCAGGTATTACGAGATGCCAACCTTCTCGGTCAGCAATGTCCACCCATAGTTTATAGGGTGCCTTTTTACCATTTTCCCCCGTCATCGTATCAGCATCGCCAAAATGGCCATGAAGCAATATGACTAAAGGACTCAAGTTTTTCAGGTTCTTATTAGGGGTGAAGATATCATAAGTGCGTTTTGTACCATCGATCTCTAGAGATCTATCCTTTAATAACTCTGCCATAACACTGGTGCTGATGAATGCTAGTGCTAGAAAAGTATATAAAGCGCACTTTTTCATTTTTTACCTTGATTTAGACTGTAACCATCCAGCAGCGACAAATCCGCAACGCAAGAATCATAACACCACTTTAGCTCTAATCATTTAGTCATGCATAAAAATTTTAATCCTGCTCATGTGTTCTCTCCCAGCGGTGGTGAAGACATCTTATTTTAAAGGGAGCAGAATACACCAGAGATGGACAACGCCCCAACAGGGATATCTCAGTCACAGCATTGGGCATACTTTAATTGCCCCTAGAGGCAATCAACCACCGAATATTTAACTCAGAATGCCTGCGAAGAAACCGTTTTAACTCTCAGCCTGGTCGCAACAGCCAATGGAAGGTGAGCAGATAATCCGTTATGTTCTGGAGCATTACGGATTTTTGAAAACAATTAATGCACCTATAAAGGACTGACCAGATGAACCACCTGGAACAGATCGCTAGAGAACTTAAAACAACAACAAAGAACATGGAGCTATTGCAAGCAATGGATGAAACTAGTCAGCGAAAGTTGCTAGAACATATCCAACACGCCCATAAAACTAATGAAAAGCACATCTACAAAAGCATGGAGCAAGCCCTGGAACATTTTCCCCGCATGTTGCGCGGCCCGGTAAAAAGGATTTTCGGACTATGAATATTGATAGAGCAACAGAGATGCGCCGTTTGTCTCGCCTTCTTCAACAGGATGAAGACTCCCTTGATTATCTGTCCTCCCTTGATGGAGCAGGTTTGCAGAAAGTCCGTAATCTCATTCAAAACAGCTTAATCGACGAATTTAGCCCTCTGTTTACCAAAATCGCAGCCAGTGGAAAGCTTGCGCCTGATTCTCTTAGCGCCCTACTAGCTCGCAAGGTGTTCGGGCCCACGCTCACCGCCAACATCGGCTATTACACCGCGACAAAGAAAGTAGTGAAAATGGCTAGCATGTTTGACACTGAATTCCTCAGCGACGTAGCCCGTGAACAGGTTCCAGAACGTGCTCAAGATATGCTGAAAGCCCTGCCGGTGGATGTCATGCGAGGCGTTACACGCAACCTTTTGCAAAACAAGGATTACCATATCATGGGCGATTTCACCGATTATCTACCCGAAGATAAAGTGCGAACGCTGATGGAAGAAATTAGTGATCCCACCGATCATTTGCGGGTTTCATCCTATGCTCAACGCAAGGATCGAATTGCCCACCTTACCATAAGCTTTGATGATGACATGCTTAAGGATTTGATCGTTGCGGCCTTTAGTCATGATGATTTATTACAGGAAGTTAGCTTGGTGATAGCGGCGATGCAGGCCAACGATCAAAAACGCATGGCTAAACTGACAGACGAAGTAAACTCAGAGTATCGTTCCCGTGTGAAAAACCTGCTGGATGAGAAAGGCATTGAGGGAAACTTTGAAGCTTATTTTGCGGCTTAATTATTTTAATTTTTCGGCACGATAGAAAAATCTTCGGGCCGAGATATTTTCTACAAGCCTGTATTTTGTAAAGCCTTCATTTCTTCTGTTTCAAATTTGTATAAGAAAGTTTTTCAATTAATTGATTGGCACTTAATAATCCCATTTTCCGATCAATCAGATCTCCATTTGCACTGAAGAACAATAGCTCAGGTGCGCGTGCTCGATACTGATCCTTAAAATCTTTCGTCTTGGGGTTTCCAGCTTTAAGAACCAAGAAATTGTAGTTATCACCGACAATTTCTCGCGCTTTATTCATTTCCGTAGCCTGTTGATTACTAACAGAAAGATTAAGGTCATAAATAAAAACGACGGAATTTAGACCATTGCCCACTTGTTTCAAATCCATGCTGATGGGTTTCGGCAAAGAGTAAGAAACCACGAAAACAAAAAGAATGATCGAAAGCAATATCCAAAAATATTTATTCTTTAATACAAACATCTGCTTGATTTCCCTTCATATAAATTTGACTCGAAGACCCCAAACCAAGATACCAGAAGACATCATATCGATTTATTCGATGATAACAGACGCTTAAAACAGATTAATCCTGATTAGAAGGCAGGTTAATTCTGATTTTAAATCCACTTAATTCTGATAAAAATAGTATGTGTATTTGTAAGCTCAAACGAGTGAGTACATTACCACCATGAGTGACTGGATTAAACGCTGGTCCTCACAAGATACAACCATTGCAGAACCAAAGGAGATTGTGTTGATCGTAGTATTAATTGCGATAGTTATTACCGCTTGTATTGCTCCTTTTTGGACTTACAGATGGCAATTACCTCGCAACCTTTTAGCCCTGATACCAGCGGCCAGCTTTTTGTATTGCCTCAGCTGGTGGCGACCAGTTTCCGAAGGAAACCCAGTGTTACAATCCATCGATTGGATGCCTTCCATAGGACTATCACTGTCATTTTATATCGACGGGCTCTCATTACTGTTCTTGTTGCTGATTACTGGGATCGGTACTTTTATTGTACTTTTCGCCAGCAGCTATCTGAAGGACCATAAAGATGAAGGTAGGTTCTTCCTCTGGTTGTTTCTATTCATGGCGGCCATGCTCGGTCTGGTGGCTTCCAACAATTTACTCGCCTTATTTGTATTCTGGGAATTAACCAGTTTCACCTCGTACATGTTGATTGGTTTCAATCATGAATCAGAGAAATCTCGCAAGTTAGCGTTTCAAGGCTTGTTCGTTACTGTTGGCGGCGGGCTTCTATTAATGACCGGATTTATTATGCTCGGCAGTTTAACAGGCACCTATGAACTATCAGAAATCGTGCAACTAACGATTACTGAACAAAGTGGATTCGTGAACGCCATGTTGCTGCTTATTCTTGCCGGGGCCTTCACAAAATCAGCCCAATTCCCCTTTCACTTTTGGCTACCTAATGCAATGGCAGCCCCAACACCTGTTTCAGCCTTTCTACACAGTGCCACCATGGTGAAAGC
>JAKSAW010000581.1 GCA_022361455.1 Pseudomonadales bacterium
GTTGTACGCTATTTCGGTAACGTCCCTGAGCCGATATTCACACCCCAGGAGGTGTCTTGTTTGGTTGGCGTGCAAGTCCGCCACGTAGCGGAAAGCCCAACACCTTACAGATACCCCCGCCTTGAACCGAAGGGTTCAAGGGCCAACACCGACAACGGCAGCTCGGGGGGCTTTCTTCCTTTAAGGAACTCATAAAGCCCACCATGAATTCCAACACAGATAAACAATCCCTTCGTAAACAGCTCCGCCAAGCAAGACGAAATCTATCCAGACAAGACCAAGTAAGCGCTTCCTTAGGTGTTTGCCGGCAACTAGTGACATCTGAGATATTTCAAAAGAGCCAACGCATTGCGGTGTATTTTTGCAACGATGGCGAGGTCAATTTAGATCCGCTTATGCACGCAGCCTGGGGAATGGGCAAAGCCTTGTTTCTGCCTGTACTGCACCCGCTCAAGAAGGGTGAGCTAGTATTCATGGAATACAGGCCAAATCAACCGGTGGCAAAAAACAGATTCGGCATTCCTGAGCCCATATCGCACCGTGATACCCGCTGCCCCACCTGGCTACTAGATTTAATCCTGACCCCCTTGGTTGGCTTTGATGAAAATGGCAACCGCATGGGAATGGGCGGCGGCTTCTACGACCGCACCTTTGCTTTCCTGCGAGAAAACAGCAAGCCCAGACGTCCGGCTCTTATCGGCTTGGCACACGAATGCCAAAAGGTAGATCAGCTAAGCGTGGAATCTTGGGATATTCCAATGGATGGAATTATTACAGGGCAGAGATCTTACTAGGCTCAGAACGAGCGAGGACACTTTTTGAATGGGCCAAGTCTTGGTTGAATACCTACCTAGCTCATTGCGCTATACTGAGTACTATTGCTCTCGATAACGCTTATCGAATGGAGAATTGGCTGGCAACTAGTTCAGGGTCTGGCTCGGTTAATGTATAGCCACTGGCAACAACACCAATTCCAAACACGAACATGAGCACTAGCAACAAATCAGGCTTCTTTTTCATTTAGCTTACACTCGCCTCTAACAGCCAACTGGCTGAGAAAATTTTAAAACGCTGTGCCATCCAGGCTTATAGTAAGATCCTTCTGCTAACTCTTTCTCCGTTCGATCGAGTTTCTTCTGATCATTTGAGAAATTGAGCTTTCTTGCTCTTTTAGGTCTTTCAAGTTGTATGCCAATACACCTACTGGATTACAACTGCTCATTTATCAACCTATAAGCGCATCTTAACAACGGGTAGCTTATTTAACTGCGAACAGGTTCAATAATAAGCAAACATTCTGTTCAAAATTGTTACCCCAAGGTAAGCAGCAGCGATCACCAGAGCTAACAGGCGCATACAATACTAGACGCCATATATACCAGTGTAGTCCAAGTAATCATCAAAACTAGGGGGTATGTGAGTGGTAGCTCACATAAATTGGCTGACTTTTAAACGAATTTGTTATGAACCGGAGGCTACTTTATAACCGTTGGTCAATTTTCTTATTTATCAGCCAGGTACATCTGCTTTTTAATGGATGGCTAAGCTACCATTGAGGTAACAAAATGTGAAGGATCATCAGAAATTTTTGTGACTTTTTCCACTGACTAACGCAAAAACAAGCCGTACGCAGGGTTATCAGTTTCATCCCAGTGACGATATCCCAACTCATTAAAGTACTGAATCAGAACGTCTCTTTGTGAATCAGGGACTTGCAAGCCCACCACAACACGACCATAAGCTGCACCATGATTGCGATAGTGGAACAAGCTTATGTTCCATTTTGCACCAAGCTTTATCAAAAACTGTAGCAAGGCTCCAGGTCTTTCTGGGAACTCAAAACGAAATAAAACTTCGTTGGGTACGCCATTACCATCGTTAGATGGCCCATGACCACCTACCATATAGCGCACATGCAGCTTAGCCATCTCGTTGTTGGTCAGGTCGGTTACCGCATAACCTTTGGCCTCTAGGGCGTCATGAATTTCTTGAGTCTCTCCCGACGCGCCACTAGTCTGGACACCCACAAAGACATGGGCCTCTTGGTCCTCGGCATAACGATAGTTGAATTCAGTGATATTGCGCTTGCCCAGGCTATCGCAGAACTGTAAAAAGCTGCCCGGACGCTCCGGTATGGTAACCGCAAATAATGCCTCGCGCTTTTCACCCAGTTCTGCTCGCTCGGCAATATGGCGCAGGCGATCAAAGTTAACATTCGCACCACTGGTAATGGCCATTAAGCTTTGGCCCTGCATCTGCTCGCGCTCTACATATTTTTTCAAACCAGCTACAGATAGTGCACCCGCTGGCTCACAAATAGAGCGGGTATCATCAAACACATCCTTAATAGCCGCACAGATTTCGTCAGTGGTAACGGTAATCACTTCATCAACGAACTGCCGAGCTAGTCGGAAAGTTTCTTCGCCAATTTGTTTTACCGCCACACCATCGGCAAACAGGCTTACTTGATCAAGCACCACCCTTTCATCAGCTTCTAAGGCGGCATGGAGGCAAGCAGAATCTTTCGGCTCTACACCCACGATCTTGATCTCAGGGCGAAGGTATTTGATATAGCAAGCAACGCCGGCAATTAATCCCCCTCCACCGACGGGTATAAAAATCGCCTCTAAAGGACCACCATGCTGGCGCATGATTTCCATACCCACCGTGCCTTGGCCAGCGATAACATCGGGATCATCGTAAGGATGTACGAAAGTGTAGCCTTTTAAACCTTCTAAATGTTTGGCGTGCTGATAGGCTTCATCAAAGGTGTCACCATGCAACACTACCTGCCCACCAAAGGCTCTGACAGAAGCGACCTTAATTTCGGGCGTAGTTTTAGGCATCACAATAATTGCAGTGATTCCTAATCCCGTCGCTCCCAAAGCAACTCCTTGGGCATGATTGCCAGCAGAAGCGGTAATAACACCTCGATCTTTCTGTGCCTCGGTAAGCTTCACCATTTTGTTATAGGCACCACGGATCTTAAAGGAAAAAACTGGCTGCAGATCTTCGCGCTTAAGCAAAACCTGATTTTCTAAACGACGCGACAAGGACCTCGCTGGCTCAACAGGGGTTTCTTGAGCGACATCATAGACCTGGGCTTGTAAAATCCGTTTGAGATAAGTGTCTGGCATGAACTTTTGGAGTGCCTATTAATACATGAATCAAAATTAGTTAACTGACCTATTTATACTAACAGAAGCAGGACCAACCGGCGACTTAACAACCTGAAAAGGTTAGGTTTATATACCAGTTTTCACGTAATTCTCGGTTCAGTCAGGGTCAAAGACACTCTATAATGGCGCTCGTTCTTACATATAAAAGCAGCCCTCCGCCACCAAAACGCTCAGAGACCAAACATGACCCAAGACGAACTCAAAAAAGCAGTTGCCAAGAAAGCCATCGATTATGTAATTGAAGGTGAGATTGTAGGAGTAGGAACCGGCTCAACCGCAAACTTCTTTATCGACTATTTAGCTGAAATTAAAGGCCGTATTGAAGGCACTGTCGCTAGCTCAGAGGCAAGCAAAGAGAGGCTACAAAGCCACAGCATTCCAGTGTACGACTTAAACGTGGTTGATCGTGTACCGGTTTATGTGGATGGCGCTGATGAAGCCGACCCTAACCTTTGCCTAATTAAAGGTGGCGGTGGAGCTCTAACGAGAGAAAAAATCATCGCTGATGTGGCAGAGAAGTTTATCTGCATTGCTGACGCTAGTAAGAACGTTAAAGTGTTAGGTCAGTTTCCACTTCCTGTTGAAGTTGTTCCTATGGCGCGTTCGCACGTTGCTAGAGAGCTAGTGAAGCTTGGTGGTGATCCAGTTTATCGAGATGGTTTTGTCACTGACAATGGCAACATTATTTTAGATGTTCACAACATGCAGATTGCAAAACCTGTGGAACTGGAAGAGAAGATCAATAATATCGTGGGGGTTGTCACCAATGGTCTGTTTGCTAGGCGAAGTGCCGATGTGCTGCTTTTGGGTGGCGAAAACGGTGTAGAAACTATTACTTTATAGTTTGTTACACGACGGGTCGCGGTTTTCAAAGAGCAGTATGTTCATTATGACAACAAATGTTCGCAAATAGGATCATAGAATTGGCTTATCAACTCACTCGCTTTGGCTTTTTTTGAGTCAACACTTATACGCTTCATAGAAAGTTGCAATATAATTCGATCTACTCCAGCCATTAGCGCTTGAATTAAAAGCGGGTCAGGTACCTCTTGACCCGCATCTTTAATCATTGCCTCTATTCCTTTTTGAATCTTATTAAACAATTTTTCTCGCATTACTTTATGCTCAGGTAGAGTATGCTGCTCTTGAAAAAGCACAGGTAGAATGTCCCCCGCTGCAAAACAAGTATTGATATAGCACTGGTTGATAATTTCAAATTTCTCTCTTATATCAGTGGTTTTCTTAGCTTCTTTAAATGCAATGCTAAGAAACTTATCTAATACTTCTATATTGCTTTTCAAAATACTTTCAAATACTTCTTCTTTATTTTTAAAGAAACGATAAAAATTAGTTCTGGATGACCCTGAATATTCAAGAATATTCGCCACTGAGCAATCGTGGTAGCCATGAACCGCAAAAGCTTTCCAGGCACCCGATAAAATCACATGCTCCGCATTACTACCTTTAGGTCGCCCTCTAGCTTTTTCTGGTTTTACTGTTTTTCTCGCAACGCTCTTTATTGTTTTCTCTGCCATTACCTTATCCGATAAATCATTGCAGCTAGCCTGTTCTTCTGAATGACGTTGTATTTCTTAGCTTTCAAGCAGCTTAAGCATAGTTGTCAAGTCCATCCAATTTAAGTAGCATCCGAAAGGGAATACTTATGTTCCATTAAATATATTAACTCAGATAAATGCTTTAAACACGCGTGGGCTACTCGAAATGCCATCACAACAGCAAGGCTATCAGCGATATACAGTGGCAATAGAGACGCTAGCCAATAACTACTCTGCCCTTGAAGCTTATCTACAAGATACATACGGCAATACTAGGCTCCTAGAGAACGTACCAGAAATCGGCACCCTATTAAAAAGTTTACCTCCATCAGAGAGAGTCCCCATTGAACTCATTTCTGTTGGCGTTACAGCACTGGCGGCCCAACTAGAAGAACCTAATCTTGGTCTGAAGATAGTGCCCTATTTAGGGGACACTCATCAACGCATGGTGCTATTTATGCGAAGCGCTAGCTTGAATCTAATCGATTTTCTTAAAATGATCTCACGCTACAGCCGAATTAGTTCTGATCTCTTTGACTACGAAATTATTGAAACGAAAAGCGAAATCATATTTAGATTAAATCCAGTATCACCAGAAACAATAAGCCATCATCAGTACGAAGCGGTTACTGGAATAATCGCGAACAGCATACAAAGAAACAATAACATCGCTATAAACAAATTAGATTTCACTCATAGCAAACCATCAGGCAATTCAGACATTTATCGAAAGTTCTATGGACTAGAACCAAAATTTGAACAGGAAACAGCAACCATTCATTTTCCAATTCAATGTCGCAACATGGTTATACCCGGCAATGACGATGGAGTGGAATGCATCAAGTCACTACAAAATTACGAATCTCAATACTCGAAGTTTCCCGAGCAAGAATCCATGTCAGAACGCTGCCTGTTTTTAATACCTTTCCTGCTTTGCGTCGGAGAAGCCAACAAGAACCGATTAGCAGAAGTCATATGCGTATCGCCAAGAACCTTGCAAAGAAAGCTGAATGAAGAAGGAACCAGTTTTAGAGATTTGTTACAACA
>JAKSAW010000582.1 GCA_022361455.1 Pseudomonadales bacterium
GAACACCAAAGACAAACATTGAAACCTCCCTGTCACAAAGCCCTATATACCGTAAGCTTTTAAATGATATTAATGACTGGCTGGGTGTTTTTCAAGCAATAAAAAACAGATGAAGAATTCTAAATCTGATTAAATTTTGCTGACTAGATTTTCTAGTGCCGCTACTCGTCGGCGGCTTCGTTTTGCCGACGCACCGCAGATAACGCAGATGCAACAATACCCGTTGGTACAGCCACCAGGCCAAGCCCTACCATCAAAACTATGAAAGTGAAGAAACGCCCCTCATTCGTTATTGGATAAATATCGCCATAACCCACGGTTGTAAGAGTAGCTACAGACCACCACAACGCATCGAATATAGAACGAAACACTTCTGGTTGAGCCGAATGTTCAAAGTGGTATATACCCACAGCAGTTAGATATAACAATATGAAACTGGCCATACTAAAAATAGCAAGCTCTTCTTTAGCTAGGTACAAAGCACTCGTAAACCTCTGAACCGCACTATTGTAACGCGCCAACTTTAAAATACGGGCAAGCCTAAGAAGCCTGAGCAACCGGAGTGAACGTAGATCTATAGCAAAAGCTAGATAAAATGGCAAAATAGCCACCAAATCCACTAAGCCATAGAAACTAAAAATAAATCGTAGCCGATTCGTTGAAAGAAATACCCTAGTAAGATATTCGAAAGTAAATAATACAACTATTGATATTTCAGAAATTCTTAGGAATGACTTGGTTGATTCATTCAAGTCAGGGAGAGTTTCTAGCGAAAAACAGACGACTGAAAGTAAGATCAGTCCTGTAATGCACCACGCAAAAATAGGCTTATCTAAAAAGATTCTGTCGTCTGCGATTTGATTCATTTATCTGACTATCTACTCTATCGATGCCAAGAAGTAACCTTAATGATCCGAAACTGCATCGTGAAAATCATTTTCGTGCACGATGATAATCGGACAAGCTTTGCTTGCGTAATTCAACGGCCTTTTAACCTTTCGGCCATAAACGGACGTTGAGGGGAACATTCACTTGCATACGTGCGTTTTCGAATAATCGATTGCAGCAATTCTCACCAGATGGCTTCGACAGAAACAACAACCTTCAACAGTAAATTGTTTGAACAATAGCACACAACTAAATATCCGTTTTCAAATGCTTGGTATTTGATTTTATAAGATTTCTAAAGCATCGATGCAACATCATGAGGCAAGCATCTCCAAACCTAAGCTCATATTATATTCAATAGAATGCTTTCAATCAGATCCGTTCAAAAATGATTGCTTTATAGCCCCTAGTTGGCTAGGATTTCGTTGGTTTATGGGCAGATTTTGGGTCGCGATTCGCGATCAGTGAAAACAAAGTCACATGGTTTGCCTATTAAGTTCCATGTGTTCTGATGCCTTCTGACGTCTTGTCACGTTTGCGTACGAGTGCCCATAAACCGCTTTTCAATGCGGAACCCAATGAAATTAGAAGCACTCAAAAAAATAACAACAAAGTCCGAGCTGGCAAAACTTTTAGGAGTTAGACCCTCTACTTTAACCTATTCTGTTTACAAACTTGGGACTGAGAATCAATATACCAAATTTCATGTTTCAAAAAAGAGCGGTGGCTCCAGACAAATTGACGCACCGCATGGGCAACTTAAATCTATCCAGGCATCGCTGTCAAAATTATTGTTAGATTGCCTCGATGAAATAAACCGGGAGATGTTCCCAGACTCCGAACTAGCGAACCCCAAATTATATAACTCAAGCATTCCCAAGATTAAATACTCCAACGCCAAAGCCAAACAGCCGTCCCTTTCTCACGGTTTCGAAAGAAAGCGTTCAATAATTACAAATGCAATGATGCATATAGATCAAAAAAACGTTCTTAATATCGATCTAAAGGATTTTTTTGGGTGTTTCAATTTTGGACGGGTAAGAGGTTTTTTCATTAAGAATGTTCATTTTCAATTAGACGAAGAGATTGCAACTGCTATAGCCA
>JAKSAW010000588.1 GCA_022361455.1 Pseudomonadales bacterium
AATTGGTTAAAAGCCAACTGCTCTACCAACTGAGCTAACGGCCCCGAACGGGTGCGTATATTACTGAAATATAACAATTGCACAAGCTTTTTTTGTAACTTTATTGTCTTGATTTTTTTATTATTTTTCCGAAATCACTGATTAAACAGATAAATATCTGGTGGGGTCCGCCACCCCCGCGGCCTCGAAGCCTTCTCGACGCAATCGGCAGCTGTCGCAACGACCACAAGCCCTACCATCATCATCGGCCTGATAGCAGGAAACGGTTAATCCGTAATCAACCCCTAACGTTATACCCTGTTTGATTATTTCTGCTTTGGTTAAATCAATTAGGGGCGTCTCTATGTGCAAATTATGCTGCTCCACACCCTTCTTAGTTGCTAGGTTGGCTACTTTCTCAAAAGCGGAGATAAATTCCGGACGGCAATCAGGATAACCTGAATAATCCACAGCATTGACGCCAATAAAAATTCGATCGGCATCAAGCACCTCTGCCCAACCCAACGCAAGCGCCAAAAACACCGTGTTACGGGCTGGAACGTAAGTTACGGGGATACCCTCGCTAGGTGCTTCAGGAACCGCTATATCGCCATCTGTTAGCGCTGAGCCACCTATGGTACCCATATCAAGCTTTACCACTTTATGATCTACAACACCGAACGCATCAGACACGCGCTCGGCTGCTTGCAATTCAGCCCGATGGCGCTGGCCATAATCAAAACTCATGGCGTGAAGTTCGTAGCCTTTTGACTTGGCAATAGCTAAGCAGGTTGCCGAATCTAATCCACCCGACACCAGCACAACGGCTCTTTTGCTATGATCCATGAGTATCTTAAACCCTATGAAGTATTCGAAATTTTCTCACTTGATACAACGACCACCTAACGGCCAGGCTCGTCAGCCCATAAAAGCTTATGTAGCTGCATTTGAAAACGCACATCAAGCTGATCATCTAAAACCCATTGAGCCAGCTCTGCAGCCTGTATTTGGCCATGACTCGGGGAAAACAACACGTCATCAACTTTGGCTGTGAGCTGGTATTCATCAACTTTAAATCGAGACCACTCGTAATCACTGCGACTACAAATTACAAACTTCACCTGATCGATGGATTTCAAGTGAGGGATATTCTCATACAAATTGCGATGACACTCTCCCGAATCGGGCGTCTTCAAATCCAAAACAACACTCACCCGTGTGTCCACATCACCAATGGGCAACGCGCCGCTAGTTTCTAAAGAGACTTCATAACCAGCATCACAGAGTGCAGTCATCAATGAGTGACATTCTGGCTGCGCAAGAGGCTCGCCACCGGTCACCGTCACATAGCGTGCGTTGTAAACCGCAACTTGATCAAGAATCTCCTGCAATGCCATTTGAGTGCCACCAGAGAATGAATAAGTGGTATCGCAATACTGGCAGCGCAATGGGCACCCAGTAAGGCGCACGAACACCGTTGGGCGACCAACAGTTCGCGCCTCACCTTGTAAAGAGTGAAAAATCTCCGTGATTCTTAAGCTGACCAAGGAATTAAGCTCCGCTAGAAAGGCTTATAGGTTGAAATCAAAGGGGCGCAATATTACTCGAAAAGCCAGAGCTGGGGCAACTATAGTACAGATTTCAACCAAACAAGAGAGCAGGTAAGCCTCACTGCTTAAGAAGATTTCAGTGCTTGGTTCTAGGCGTTACGACACCTGGAAACTTAAAGCTTCGCTAGAAGCTTCTTCGCATGACTCGCAGCTTGTCGAGTTGGAAAATCGGCAATGACTTTTTCCAGGGTCACTCTCGCCTTATCCTTCTCACCCTGAGTGCTATAGAGTTTTCCTAACTTATAGAGAGCGTCCGGAACCTTTTGATGCTCTTTAAAATCTCTTAGCAAAGTAATGAAGTGTTTTTTTGCTACATCGAGCTGAGGGGGATCCAACACCATGTAAAGCTCGCCTAACCAGTACTCAGCATTTGGCGCCAATTCACTTTTAGGGGAAATCTCTAATAACTTTTCTAACAACGCAATTGCATCGTTAAACTTCCGTTCGCGCATTAACCCAATCGCTTGATCATAAGCTTTCTTATCATCAATAGTCTCTTGGCTAATAGGAACGTCACTGTTATTGGCTGGCTCAGATTGAACCACAGGAGGCGCCACTTTTATTTGGTTGATACGGTGATCTAAATCCAAATATCGCTGGCGTTGTTGTTGCTTAATTTGATTAAGCTCATAACTTTGTTGCTCAACCAACCCACGCAACGCTGCCAGCTCTTGCTGTAATTGTTGCAATTGGTTGTACAGCTCCCACTGAACATTAGACTCTACAGCCGGAGCCGTTGGTCTTGGTGTAGTGACTTGATTAGCTGGGCTAGCTGATGACGACGGTGTGGCAGGCGCCTGATACTGAACTGCTTGCGGAAAATCGACTGCTGCCGGCGCGGCTTCACGCTGCTCTATTGGGAGAGGCCGATAATCTGGTGCGGCAGCCGCAGAGGCTGCCACGACCAACAATACTGAGCTAACGAATTTCTTCATTAATTAGTATTTAAGCTCAACTCGACGATTCTGAGCCCATGAAGCTTCGTTATTGCCTTCAGCTACTGGACGCTCTTCACCGTAACTAACCACATCGATTTGAGAGCTAGATGCACCATTCGCAGTTAGGTAGTTTGCCGCTGCTTTACCACGACGCTCGCCCAAAGCTAAGTTGTATTCACGAGTACCGCGCTCATCTGCGTGGCCTTCCAAGCGTACTTTAACGGCTGGGTTAGCAGATAGATAAGCTGCATGCGCCTTCAAAGTGTTGTACGCATCTGGACGAATGTTTGACTTGTCGAAATCGAAATAAACGATGGTTGATTGCATTGCTGCGGCTTTCAAAGAATCAGCTGCAGAGCTGGCACCTTGAGTAGAACCGCTTACTGAGTCATCTCCAGCGCCGTAAGTCGCTTCGCTAGAGCTTGTTTCGCTACTAGCTTCTTGGCTTGCAGAGGTGTCTTCAGTAGCAGTGCTGTCGTCTGGTGTTGTAGAACAGCCTGCAATGCTTGCTGCTGCCATGAGTGCGATAAGATGTTTACGGGTAAAGATTGACATTGATTAACTCCTAACTATGGGACGCATGCGAATTTATAATAGTTTATGCAAGTTTTTTCAAACATTACATGATCTTAATTAAAGAAATGGGGACCAAGCTGGTTCTCTTACGTCCCCTCGACTTGATGGTAATTGTACTTTTACGCGACCATCCACCGATACGGCAGCCAGCACGCCCCGATTTCCCTTCTGAGTTGCATAAATAACCATCACTCCATTTGGTGAAATACTAGGCGATTCATCCAGATCTGTTGCCGTCAGAATATTCACCGTGCCTCTCACCAAATCCTGTACGGCGATATGATATCTACCTTCGTGCAAGTGAGCCATCACCAAAAAACGGCCGTCTGCAGTTAATGAACCACGAGCATTTTCTCGGCCTTGAAAAGTCACTCGGCTTACTCGCTTAGATCCCAAGTCAACACGGTAAATTTGCGGCCGACCACCTCGATCTGAAGTGAAGTAAAGGCTATTTCCATCTGGCGCCCAAGAAGGCTCCGTATCGATAGCAAAATGCCGAGTTATTCGTTCCATTTTTTTGGTTTTGAAATCCAGTGTATATATTTCTGGATCACCATCTTTCGATAAAACGAATGCAAGTTTATTGCCATCTGGTGAAAAGGCAGGCGCGCTGCTCAAACCTTTATAATCCACGACTTTCTTATCTTCACCAGTAAAGCTATCCACAATGTAAATAGCAGGCTTACCAGATTTGTAGGCTACATAAGCAATATGACGTCCGTTAGGTGCCCACGCAGGAGATAATATTGGTTCACCAGATTGCACAATTACGTGATCTGCATAGCCATCTGCATCGGCACGGTG
Organism: Pseudomonadales bacterium; assembly: GCA_022361455.1. Classification (GTDB taxonomy): domain Bacteria; phylum Pseudomonadota; class Gammaproteobacteria; order Pseudomonadales; family Ketobacteraceae. The sequence goes on from JAKSAW010000588.1 coordinate 3,908, forward strand.
CAATTGATAACGCTCTTTACCTTTACCTAGCTTTTCTTTGGTGACATAAGCGAGACGTGTGGAGAAGGCACCACGCAATCCAGTCACCTGTTTGTATACTTCATCACTAATAAAGTGGGCGAGTCGACGAGGTTTGCGGCTTGAAGCATTGCCATGGCGAATCACTTTTTGCTGATAAATATCGAATAATTCAAAATCAACTAGGTAAGTATCGCCCTGACCCTTTTTCAAACGGCCGATTAGCAAGTACTCCACACCTAACACTTTCCAATCCCGGTAGAAAACCTGAGCTTCTGTAGTCGGTGTGCTCAACATATCTGCCGGCGGCAATACCTTAAATTGTCCGCTGCGATATAAATCTGCCGAGACGATCCCAGCAACATTTTCCGGTGAGCGACCTGGGCCTTCCCAAGCAAAGGGAACGACTGCAATAGAAACCGCATCATCGCGGCCTTGGGTGATTTCAATAACCAACTCAGCCTTTGCGCTTATGGAAAACAACAGGCAACTCAACCATATCAAATTGACTAACAGCGGTTGGTAAAAAGACGACTTATTCATGTGATGTCAGTTCTTAAATCTCATTGGGGTTAAAGATCATAATGAATGATCTAAAATGCTTATCAAATAGAGCTGGGTCCGATGGTACACTAAAACGCCCTGCTTTTATCACTGCAGTTTCCGCAGATCGGTCAAAAGCGGTATTACCGCTAGATTCAATCACTTTCACCCGGTTAACCTCGCCACCCGGAAACAAGCGAATATTAAGTTTCACCACCAAGTTTTCTCTCGCAACGGGTGGCTGTTTCCAATAACGCTTCATGGTTTGCTGTATTAGGCTTTTAAACATATCCAATTCCGAGGCAATGCGCTCTGCTTCTTCCGCTTGTTGTTTCTCCAGCTCTAGTCGTTGTTTCTCGTCAGCTACGCGCTGTTGCTCAGCTAAAGCCTTTTTCCGCTCCTGTTCTTTTTCCTCTTTTTGCAGCTCTTTAGTTTCTTCCGCAAATA
>JAKSAW010000489.1 GCA_022361455.1 Pseudomonadales bacterium
AGCCACAGGAAGCATAAAAGCGCAAGAGGCAGCAAAACCTATACCCATAACGATGTAACTCACTTCAAATCCCATTTGTTCAGCAATGGTGATGAACAATGGGACCAATAAAGCAGCGGTAGCGGTATTACTGGTTAACTCGGTGATAAAAATAACAAAGGTGACCAATGCGACTAAAAACATAAAAAAGGGAATACCGTCTAACAAACCTTGCATGCCTGTGGCAATAAATGCACTAGCCCCCGTTTGCTTTAACACTGCCCCTAAAGCCATGCCACCACCGAATAACAGTAATACTCCCCAGTCCGCTCCCTTTTCAATATCCTTCCAAAGAAGGCTTCTTGTTACCAGCAGCGCGACAATGGCAGAAATAGCGACCCAGGCATCGAAATATTTGGCGATACCTAAAACAGTGCCAATAGGTTTGCCTAGTAACCATAAACCGACAGTAGCTAAAAAAATCAAGATAACTATCCCGCTACCATTTGTGGCTTTAGAAGAGGCTATTTTAACGGTTTGGCTGGCGGATAGGTTGGGTCTAATCACCCAATACAAAACGGTTAAGAGTATCGGCAACATAATAACAACTAATGGCCCGCCAATAGAGAACCAGTCAACGAACGTAAGATTCAACGCAGCTCCGGCAATCGCATTAGGAGGGCTGCCAACTAAAGTGGCCATTCCCCCAATACTTGCCGAATAAGCAGTACCGAGCAAAATAAAGTAAGTAGTTTTTATATCGTGCTTAGATAAGGAAGCAATTAATCCGAACGCTAGCGGTAACATCATGGCGGTAACAGCGGTATTGCTCACCCACATGGATAACACGGCCGTTGCGACGAACAAAAGCCAAATGGCAATTCGAGCCCTACCCTGCGCCACCTTTAAAATATAGCTAGCAATTACCTTATCCAACTGCGTTTTTCGCAGCGCCGCGGCCAAAGTAAATCCGCCCAGGAAGATAAAGATAATGGGGTGAGAGAATTTATCGAGAGAATCATTAACTGTAAAAACACCCAGCGCTACCGCCAAGAGTGGTACCAACAAGGCTGTCGCGGTAAGGTGAATAGCTTCTGTGATCCATAAAGATGCGGCCACGATAAATATAAAAATCCCTTGGTTCACATCGCCCGGAAAAGGCTTTAACAAAAGGATCGAGAAAGCAATAAAAAGCCCTATCAACGCAATAGCAATGCGCGGCTTGGAGACTGAACTGGTGTTATCAACTTCTGTTTGCGCCATATTTACTCGTCTTTAGGCTCTAAGGAAATCATTCGGGTATCGCTACAAAAAATACATCATCCACAAAATAGGCAAAATTCCCAGAGTCATTAATACCCCGAGTAAATGACACTCGAGCGCTTACGGCATTTTCAGGGGCAACAACCTGGTCAACCCCTATAGATTGCCAGCCCTGAACATATTCAACACGATCTTGCTTGAAACCAGATTGACTTCGACCTTTGCATTTCAAACCTTCATACCAGCTTAATCGCAATATCCCACCACCTTCATAAGTAGATGTCGGATCGACTTTAACATGCGCTCCGAAAGCAAAAACTCTAGGAGATCCTAGATTTACACATTGAGAAAAATTATGCGCGCCATAACCACCTTTATCAGAAAATATAGCAAGCCTTGCTGCCCCTAACGCATCTACGCCCTCATCGCTAGCCCACGTGGTGTCACCACTATGGCGCCAATGCTCAAGATCCTCAGAAAAAGTCGAGTTTTTTAGATAATTGGTGCCGATTGGCAAAGTGTACTGATTCATGCTTTTTAAGCTAACCTGCTTTTTAAACGACAAAGGTACTAATTCAATCGCATCCCACAGCGCAGGCACATTATTCGCGGACACTTTATTCTGACTTATCTCAATGAGCGCTGCTTTAGCGTTCAGGCTTCGGGTGACTTTACGCTCCATTCGCTGCCAGCCATACCGATCATCAACAGGCTCTAGGTATTCACCAAACTGGCCCTTGGTAGTGCAATCATCACTTTGATACCAGATTAAATTAACACGATTAGCATGTTTAGATAGATAATCACCGACAGCTTTGAAGGAAGCTGCGAAGCGATACTCAATACCATCTCTTAGCTTTACACACTGATTCAATGCAGCCGAGTAGATTCGGTTCTTCACTGGATTCAACGGTGGAGAAGTGACAACTTGCAACACCCCGTTCTGCTCAACACTATCTTCTGTTACATGAGAAAATGCATCAGTATCGTATTTTGGGATCCACGCACTCAAACCATGATCAAAATCGTAGTTATTAATTAGATTCCCCTTGGAAGCAAATGCCAGCCTACTCTCGGACTCCGCTGGCGCGATGCTGTCTGTGGATAAGGATCTAAAGTAATCGCCATAGGCTAGGTAAACGAAGAACACCGCAATTCCAAATAGGACAAATAACACTAAGCGACTGTTAGACCGAACTTCGGTAACACCCACCATTGGCCCTTGAGCATCAGCGTAATGGGCATTGACTATTTCCTTGGCTTCTTTAAGCCCAATTCCTCTCAATCTACGCAATTCTTTAATCGCGTGAACTCTTCTTCCCTTGCGTAGTTCTTCCAAAACACTTTCTTCGAGCTCTGTATCCATTGCGGCAACTTTAACTTTTATTATGTGGATCTAAACCACTGGTCAATTTTTACTTATATTAACGCTCTGTGAGTTACTCCTTCAATATGATTCATTAGAAAGTCATACCAGCCCCTTAGAGTATATTTCGACGAAACATCCAAACGAATATTGCACCATATTTTAAGTTATTTTCGCTCAATTATTACTCGAAGAAATATTGCTTCTATACAGGGGATACAGGGATGAATATATATCAGCGGTTTTGTGTACTGTTGTGTTTAGGGATGGGGTGTTTTATTTCCTTGTCCGTATGCCAAGTGCCAATGAATTTGGCTTACTTTCCTCGGGGAATAGTGTAGCTGGATCACTCACTGCGGGAGATTTGGACAGTTTTACTTTCAATCCCACCGCTGGAGATAGTGTTCAATTCATTGTCACTAACGGGCACCTACACCGTGTGTGGTTCGCAGTGTGGTTGCTTTTGCAACTGGCAATTATCAAATCCATTACGTGAATATGCCTGGAGCCAATGAACATGGAGGGTTAACTAATAGCGGTACGGCCTCCGAATCGCTATCACCTGGAGATTTAGATAGTTTCACGTTTGAGGCCTCATCGGGAGATAGCGGTAGTTTCTCAATAGCGGGCACAGTAAATGCTTATTTATACTTCTACGAGCCCGATGGATCCTACATCACTTATAC
>JAKSAW010000583.1 GCA_022361455.1 Pseudomonadales bacterium
CAGCAGTTTGCCGTCCAGGTCCGTGCAGAACAGGCCTTCCGACCCCATCATTGCCACGATATAGCGATCGTTGCCGGCGGGAGTCGCATTGCAGTGTGTTGCCTTGATATGACGCTTGGCCCGCGGTTTCCCTCTAAAAACTTCCGTGTGCCAGAGCTGTTTGCCATTGGTTTTATCGAAACATGTCAAGGTCCAGCGCTGTTCGTCCATGTCATCCGCGGCTTCGCCGCTTCCATAGAGGCCCAATTTCAGTTGTTGTTCCTGTTGCCCGCTCACCGCCGAAGCGACGATCAAGCGATTGCCCAAGACGATGGGTGAAGCGTGGGCCAATCCGGGGACCGGCGCTTTCCAGAGGATTTTTTTCCCGCTCGGGCCGTCGAAATCAACGGGTACTTCCTTGCCGTCGGCCACACCGCTTGCATCGGGCCCGCGGAAGGAGGGCCAGTCTCCGGCATGAATGAAACCGGTAAGGGTCAACAACAGAAACCAACGCATAGCTTCACCTCGTATCTTAATGCGCCGATCATAACGCATGTGAGGTCAGGCGACAAACGTCTTTTCAAGGGCGGAAAGCCCTGGTACTATTCAGGCGCACTTAATCAAAGCCGGGACGAAGGAGCAAGATGTGAGTGAGAACGGTCAGGTTACTCTAGAAAAACGGGATAAGATTGGAACGATTACCTTTTTCCACCCCAAGAGCAATTCCTTGCCAGGACCTTTGTTGAAGGAATTAGCTGATACCATTACCCGAGCGGGCACCGATGATGAAATTGCGGTTATTGTATTGAAAAGCGCCGGTGATCGAGCGTTCTGTGCCGGTGCTTCGTTCGCTGAATTGTCTTCCCTTTCTGATGAGGCCGGCGGCAAAGAATTTTTCATGGGTTTTGCACGAGTTATTCTCGCCGCGCGCGCCTGTCCGAAATTCATCATTGTCCGAGTCCAAGGCAAAGCCATCGGCGGCGGCGTCGGCATGGCTTCTGCCGGTGATTACACTTTGGCGCATAACTCCGCGTCGGTAAAACTAAGCGAGCTGGCTCTGGGTCTCGGTCCCTTTGTGATCGGCCCGGCGGTAGAACGCAAGATCGGTACTTCTGCCTTCTCCATCCTGTCCATCGACAATCAGTGGCGCGATGCGGCTTGGGCAAGGGACCGAGGTTTGTACGCCGACATATTCGAAACCCATGAAGCCCTGGACGC
>JAKSAW010000807.1 GCA_022361455.1 Pseudomonadales bacterium
CTGAGGTGGAATTAGTCCAAGTGGTTAAGTCGGCAAATTGGAAGGCTGTTAGGTATAAGCATAAAGGCCAAGAAACTCCTTTCCCCGATAATTATCCTGTACAAAGAGGAACATACCTACCAATTGATACGGATGAGGCTTTATTTTGGACTCAAGGCAGTGTACAAGGAGTTCATCTACAAAACCAGAGGTATAACGTCTACAAAGATGGTGCACTTAAACCAACACCCTCACCATTACTGCTGAGGAGATATGCTGGGGCTGGAGGATGGCATAACACCTGCCAAGGAATTTTAAGTTTGACGAAGATGGATTGGAATAACAATACATTGCATAAAAAGCTTCCCGTTACGCTAGTTTATTCAAAGGCATTTGCTGATATTCTTCAGCAAAATCCCAACATGGTAGATACTGTGTACGACTTTCGCCATTTTATGTAACATAAAACTAATATGGCTCTTACTTTTTAACTTTTAAGTGGTTTACTTAATCCAATGCCCGCGGTTTTGCCGTTAGTCGCAACTTAAAAAACAAAGCGGTTTCGTTAGTTGGTTTGATTTGGAGCGCATTATTAGGTTTATGAGTTCTGGTATTCCATAACTGACTGTAGTTCTATTTTATCGAGTCATAATGCTTTATTACTTCTACGATGCGATCTAACAATGCGTTGAAACCACTGAAGTCTATATTGCTTTTATTTGGGAGAACTACGTGTCGTGCGAATGAATCTTTGCTTAAGTCCGTATCTTCGTTACGATTCGCAATGGTGTTGAAGCACTTACCTTTGTATTGTCTAAGTCTATCCGGAGCTTTAAAAAAATATTCAATATCTGTCATGCAGCCGCCTGATCCCTGAGGGGTGAGTACTAGATATAAATTATGGAAGATATGCACGAAGTTTGATTTCCTTATATCCGATACGGAGCTTGGGACTATCGTTTTCCCATTGATACTATTCACGTAGCTGATTAACCCTTTGGGTCCTTTATCATTATCGACGAATATTATCACCGGATTCACAGGGTTTGGTGCAGTATAGTAATTAAAGTGAGTTTTATAGTGTCGAATGAAGTCTTTTAGGTAATCCGTTCCGCCATGTAATTCCAACAAGTATCGAGTTCTTTCAGTGTACTCTAAAAAGCGAAGCTGCAATGTGTAGGGGGATGAAGCAGATTGTGGTGATGCAAGCCGGGGATACCGATTCGCTAGCATATGAATAGCAGATTTTAGGTATAAATTGTCTGTTTTCCCTTCCGTTAGTATCGTCGGTTGTTTGTTGCCATAGAACAATCGATAAAACAAGAATTTGCTAAATGTGTCTTCTCGACCTGAATGGAGGTAGCGTCTATTTTTAGCGTTGTTGTGTTTTATTGCTTCTTTTTTCGGTTGGTATTTTGGATTTAGGGGAGGCTTTTGTCGTAAGCGGTTATAGTGATCCACATGATCGATGAAATTTAGTCTGCCCTCCAAGCTATTGATATTTCCCAATATTTTTTCACCGTTTACGGTTTCGCTAAATTCGCCTGTAGTAAAAAGTGAGTGGCATTGGGCACGAACGGTTCGCCAATATTCACTCTTTGTATTGGCTTTTTTGTTGACGATCAGACCAGTAACATCTTGCCTAGAGTCCTTGTACTGGAGTCGAGTTTTAACTTGGTTGATAGTGAAGCCGGAACGTCGAATTTCGGACCGAAGGCGCTTATTTAATATCACACTTCCATCCTCTTCACGTGCTATCCCACGCGGAAATACGTCACGCCTACTGGAAAACGTAATATCATCGGCATATCGGGTGTATATGGCAGAATTTCTCTCTGCCAGCTTAGCAAGCCTAATATCTAAAGAGTGGGTTATTAGATTCGATATTACTGGAGAGCAAGGGCTAC
>JAKSAW010000584.1 GCA_022361455.1 Pseudomonadales bacterium
AAAGAAGAATCAGGGGGCACTATCACCCGCCAAATTCGCCGATTAGGCAGTTCGGTGGATTGGAGCCGTGAACGCTTCACCATGGATGACGGTCTTTCAAATGCCGTCAAAGAAGTCTTTATTCGCTTACATGAAGAAGGCTTGATCTACCGCGGTAAGCGCTTAGTGAACTGGGATCCAAAACTTCACACCGCCATTTCCGATCTTGAAGTTGAGAATCTCGACGAAAAAGGTTTTCTCTGGCACTTCCGCTATCCGCTAGCAAATGGTGAAAAAACCGCTGAAGGCAAAGACTACATCATCGTTGCCACAACGCGTCCCGAAACCATGCTGGGCGACACAGCGGTTGCCGTTAATCCTAAGGACGAACGTTACCAAGCTCTGATCGGCAAAACTGTCATGTTGCCACTGGTAAATCGTGAGATCCCCATCGTTGCCGATGACTATGTAGATATGGAATTCGGAACAGGCTGCGTAAAAATAACGCCTGCGCACGACTTTAACGACTACGAAGTGGGTAAGCGCCATAATTTACCACTCGTCAATATTCTTACCATCGACGCAGCAATTCGCGAAGAAGCCGAAGTCTTTAATCTCGATGGCACCATCAATATGGAAGTGGACCCTACCCTTCCTGAACAATATCGCAGTGAAGATCGATTCGCCGCTCGTAAGAAAATCATCGCTGAATTTGAATCTTTAGGCCTGTTAGAAAAAATCGATGACCACGCATTAAAGGTGCCTCGTGGTGACCGCTCTGGCGTGGTTGTGGAGCCTTTCCTAACGGATCAATGGTATGTTCGAGTTGCACCATTAGCTGAGCCCGCCATTAAAGCCGTTGAAAATGGTGATATTGAATTTGTGCCTAAGCAATGGGAAAACACTTACTTTGCTTGGATGCGTGACATTCAAGATTGGTGTATTTCAAGGCAGTTATGGTGGGGCCACAGAATTCCTGCTTGGTACGACAATGAGGGCAATGTCTACGTTGGCCGCGATGAAGCTGAAGTTCGCAGCAAGCACAACATTGATGACAGTATTGCATTACATCAAGATGAGGATGTTCTAGATACTTGGTTCTCTTCTGCCCTTTGGACCTTTTCTACTCTTGGTTGGCCAGAAGAAACGCCTGAATTAAAGACATTCCACCCAAGCGATGTGTTAGTTACCGGCTTCGATATCATTTTCTTCTGGGTTGCCAGAATGATCATGATGACATTGAAATTCATGGACGAAGTGCCGTTTAAAAAGGTTTACGTGCATGGCTTAGTTCGTGACGCCGAAGGCGACAAGATGTCGAAGTCTAAAGGCAACGTGCTTGATCCATTGGACATTATCGATGGTATTGAGTTAGAGGATCTTGTTAAGAAACGCACCGGCGGCATGATGCAACCGAAGCTCGCAGCGAAAATCGAAAAGCAAACACGCAAACATTTTCCTGACGGCATAGCCTCCTATGGAACCGATGCGTTACGCTTCACTTTCTTGTCTTTAGCTGCAACAGGCCGTGATATTAAGTTCGATATCAGCCGCTTGGAAGGATATCGCAATTTCTGCAATAAGATTTGGAATGCTGCACGCTATGTGCTCATGAACACAGAAGGCCAGGATAATGGCCTGACTAACCCAGACGTAGAATTAAGCTTGGCCGATCGCTGGATTATCTCTCGCCTTCAACAAACAGAAACCCAAGTAAGTAAAGCTATCGAAGAATATCGTTTCGACCATGCCTCCCAAGGAGTTTATGAATTTGTTTGGAATGAATACTGCGATTGGTACTTAGAATTATCAAAGCCAATTCTTAATTCTGATAGCGCGAGCGAAACAGCCAAGCGCGGTACTCGACGCACGCTACTGCGAGTATTGGAAACCACTCTGCGCCTTGCGCACCCAATGATGCCCTATATCACCGAAGAAATTTGGCACGTTGTTGCACCAATGGTGAATGCTGATATGGAAGATAAAAAGACCATAATGAATCAGCCATTCCCAATCAGCAAAGACGACAAGGTTGATGAACTAGCCATTGCTGATATTGAGTGGGTGAAAGGCGTAATTGTTGGTGTGCGTAACATTCGTGGAGAAATGAACATTTCGCCAGCGAAACAAATCCCAGTGCTGCTGAACAACGGTAACGACGAAGACAAGCGCCGCTATCAAGATAATGAACAATTCTTGGTATCTCTAGCCAAACTAGAAGGTATAACCTGGTTAAACCCAGGGGACGAAGCACCAATGTCAGCGACACAGCTAGTTGGCGATATGGAAGTGCTCGTTCCAATGGCTGGGTTGATTGATATTGAAGCTGAAGTTGCTCGACTCAATAAAGAAATCGATAAGCTAGCGAATGAAGTAACCAGAGTTGAGAAAAAACTCTCCAACCCTAACTTTGTAGACAAAGCGCCCGCCGCCGTAGTTGATAAAGAAAAAGCAAAAATGGAAGAAGCAAAATCCGCTCTAAGCAAATTACAGGAACAGAAAGAGAAGATTGAAAAGCTTTAATTCAGTAGTTTTATAACAATAAAAAAGCCCGATCTTTAAGATCGGGCTTTTTTATGGAGAACCGTTTATTACTTACTTGGATCTTAGATGTTACGCTTTCTTCTAGTAAAGCCTATGCCAGCTAAACCAAGGCCCAATAAAGCAATTGAACTAGGCTCGGGGACATCAGGAATATCTTCAGGGACGATTGCCATATTAAACTCGGTTAAATTAGAACGAGCCCATGCCCACTCGCTATAAACAAATCCTAAGCCAGCAGTAGAACGATCGTAAACACCAACATCAAATGTCGCACCACCATTTATGCTGGACGAAGAATCCCAAGAAAACTCCTGCTCTAGGCTATCGCCATCGATAAAATCTAGTACATAATCCCAGACAGTGACCACACCCGTTGTTTCTTGCTCAACACGGGTTATACCTCCACTATAGGTTTCATAAGCAATACCACCTTGCCTATCACGAACCTGAAAAAGGTCACGAGTGGAGGCATACTCATCTTCCACGGCCACCCTTTCAAAGTCACGACTATCTGGACCAATATCACTATTAGAAATATCAAAAGTTATGCCGTTAACGCTAAAGGTCATAGAAAGCCAGCTATTTGTGGTGCTTTGATACACACCAGCATCGGATCTCGAACTGCCATCTGCAGGCGCTAAATCAGTATCGTAACGAAAGGTACCACTAATAGACTGATTATTCCCTCCATCATGCCCTGTACCAAATCCAAACGTATTTGAAAAATCATAAGAGTCCCGAATCGTCCCCGAAAACGAACCCTCAACAATAACAGCTTGAGCCATCATTGGCGCCGCTGTTAATACACAAGTAGCAATTAATTTGCGCATACTCTTTCCCCGCTCAACAAAGTATTTTTTTATTTTGTATCCATTGAAGCTTATGCTGAACCACAAACAGCATACCGAATAAACAAAATCATCATACCGTCAAGGGAAAGGAGAAACTACGAACTAACACTTATGAATTCTGAGCCTAAACCAAAGATCAATCGCCTTCGAACTTCATATCTAAATGCTCATATAAATAAGCTAATTTTGCTTCTAAGTAAGCAACTTTTTGCTGCAATTGAACGAGTTCACTATGAGGGCTATCAGGAATATTTTCTGGCTCGCTAATAACGACTTTATCAGCGCCATGTTCTCCAAATAGATGTTGATAGCGACTTTCGCGCTTACCAGGCTCTCTCTCTAGCCTCACAACGAAGGGACCATCACTACGAGCAGCAAGCTGACCTAGTACACTATCAACTTCGGACACATCATTAAATTCGCATAAACGGTTAGTTCTAGTGCGTAATTCCCCTGGCGTTTGTGGACCTCGTAACAACATCACACAAACCACTCCCAGCTCCTGTCCACTCAAAGAAAAATCACCAAACTCAGTGTTACAAAATCGATGACGATACTTTACAACCCGACTACCAAAGCCAGTTTCATTGGAGATTAAACGTTTTTCTTTTAAAGCATCGAGCGTTGCCTGCACATCGTCTTCGGAGAGATTTAAAACCGGCTCACGATTACTTTTTTGGTTACAGGCGTTTGTTAGCCCGTTAAGAGATAAAGGATATTGATCAGGAGTAGTAATTTCTTTTTCAAGCAAGCAACCAATAACTCGCTGCTCATTTAAGGTAAGATCAAATTTATTCGCCATACACCAACCTACCAAATTCCAACTAGTGAAACGTTAAGTCAAAAGTGTATGGCAAATAGTTAGATTCGCCCACCAATAAGTTTAGATAATGGCTTGGACCAAGCAAAAGGTGCTTTTGGCGCTACTCCTCCACGCCAAAGAACATCATCAACGGCCGCGTGGTAGCGGGGGAGTATCAAGTCTTCTACATAAAACCTGCCAATCTCTGCAGTGGCCAAACTCGGTATTCCGGTGTAACCAGGAAACGGTTCTAATCGAGTCCAAGCTAGTGCTTTGGCACCATGTTCTAATTCATGCACATTTTTCCATAACGGATGAACACGATCAAAGAACTCTGCCAACAGCGGATGCGACTCTAACTCTGGACAGGGTGATAGATGTTTATACTCTTCGGAGACTGTTTCCGGTGCGACATACAAAGCCACCGATGTTTCAAAAAAACCTGCATGGGTATCATCAGGCAAGCTCTTTAACACTTGCTCATATACTACTGTACTCGGCAACAAAGCTTCTAATGGCTGGTAAAGCTCAGCTTCGAAATTAACAATAAGATCGATGGTAATTGGGAAAACCGAAATAGCAGCTATGCCAGAGTTTTGCAATCGCTTAACACCAGCATTAATAGCATGATTATGAAATGGTGAACCGTGGAAAGAATGAAAAATTACCCGTTTAATATCCAGCTCAATTAAACTATCCACGACTTTATCTATCATCATCGATAACTGATTATAGTTCACTCCCACATTACCCTTACCTGGGCAAAGGTCACTTCCAAAATCAATGTTACCACCCACGATGAAAGGCATTTCACCACGGGACTCAGATAGTCTCCTATGGAGCTTTTGGGCCACCCTTTCACTTAAAATGCGATCATTCCCCAAAGAAAGATGTGGACCATGGTATTCGATCGGATTTACAAAGACATGAACCGGCCAACCCTCGCGCGCAATTTCAACGAGGGTATGGTGCGGTTTGAAAATCAATTGTTCTTGAACGTCAAAACTCATTTTTCGCGAACAAGACCGAGGCCTACTTTTTGGCTCCACCACGCTAGGCCAACCAAAAGCTGACGCTTATCATCAACAAAGGAAGGTTTTTTACCTTCAAAGAGATGACCAGCAAACTGAAAACCCCAACCCACAGTAAACATGGGAACCGCCAATGGTAAGCCAACCACAGTAGCTCCCACAGGGATTGATGCAGCTATCATGGGTATACCAATACTGTGACATAACTGATTACGTGGATCCTGGTGATCGTCCTTATACTGATCTAACAACTCACTCCATTCTTCATTCAGTTCGATATGCATCTGCTCACCTATATCTGTTCCATATACTTTTTCATTTAGTCATTGCGAATGGCAATCTTTATCGGTCTATAGAATGCCATGAAATCAGAGCCGCAAACAATGACCAGAGAGGCCAGCGCTAAAGTCCGAAAATGGTCTCCCTGTACTCCGCCATTACAAACGCTAAGTCTCTAAAATCTTTAAGCTTTAGCCTTTAAACCGCCACACAAAGGATCTACCATTATGAGTATCATTGACCGTAAAAGTCAGGTCTAAATAGCCTTATGAACAAAGCGACTAAATCTCAGATCAATCAATTCATGGAAGGACTGGAACGCCGCAACCCTGGTGAAGCGATGTTTCACCAAGCAGTGTACGAAGTCATTTCATCGATTATTCCCTACATTCAAGATAAGCCTGAATATCATGAATATAGAATTTTGGAGCGCCTGACCGAACCAGATAGAATCGTATCGTTTAGGGTGTGCTGGGAAGACGATAAGGGCAACGTTAGGGTTAACCGAGGCTATCGAGTGCAACACAACAACTCCATAGGTCCTTACAAAGGTGGCATTCGCTTTCACCATGATTTGAATCTTGCCGAATTAAAATTTCTCGCTTTTGAACAGACCTTTAAAAATAGCTTAACCGGCTTACCCATGGGCGGCGGCAAAGGTGGTTCGGACTTTAACCCTAAAGGCAAATCAGATCGCGAAGTCATGCGTTTTTGTCAATCATTCATGACCCAACTAACTCGCCATATTGGCCCTCACACAGATATTCCAGCTGGTGATATCGGCGTTGGCGCGAGAGAAATTAGCTACATGTTTGGTCAGCACCTTCGTCTCAACAATCAGTTCACTGGAGTTTTGACAGGGAAAGGTCTGGCCTTCGGCGGCAGCTTGGTAAGGACAGAGGCAACGGGCTACGGTAGCGTCTACTTTATGGAAGATATGCTAAAACAACAGGGTAATTCACTCGACGGAAAAGTTGCCACTATTTCTGGCTCCGGAAACGTTGCGCAATTCACTGCAGAAAAAGCCATGCAGCTAGGCGCAAAGGTTGTTACTTTGTCCGATAGATCCGGTTTCATTTATGACAAAGAAGGGCTCTCTCACGACAAGTTAGAATTTGTTAAATCGCTAAAAACAAACAAACGCGGCACCCTCAAGGAATATGCAGATGAATTCGGATGTGAATTTCATGCAGATGCAAAACCTTGGAAGGTCCCCTGTGACATCGCTTTTCCATCCGCCACGCAAAATGATATCGATGAAGATTCCGCCAAGCTGTTGGTAAAAAATGGCTGCATTGGGGTTTCCGAAGGGGCGAACATGCCTAGTACAATTGCAGCTATCGATGTTTTTCAGCAATCCAATCTATTATTTGGACCAAGTAAAGCAGCCAATGCTGGCGGAGTCGCAATATCTGGCCTAGAAATGACCCAAAATAGTATGCGGCTATCGTGGAGTGTCGATGAACTCAACGAACGTTTAAGAACGATCATGCGAGATATTCATGACAAGTGCTTAGAGCACGGCATAGAAAAAAACGGAGTCAACTATGTTAAAGGCGCCAATATTGCGGGTTTTATAAAAGTAGCCAATGCAATGATAGCTTACGGGATCGTGTAACTTGCTTAACAAAAGCTCCCTTCTTAGCCAGTGGTGGTTTACTTGCTTACTGCTTATAAGCATTTTGGCACTTAACGCCTTACCCCCCGACATTGAAGCGATGTTGGATCTAAGACACCACCCCGTATCAAATGGTGAATGGTGGCGGATATACAGCAGCCAGATATCACATCTAAGTTTCAATCATACGCTACTAAATTTTGCGGGCTATGCGTTTATTGCATTTAGTTTTAGAGAAGAGATCTCAGCAAAAAGAGAAATCTTCATAACCTTTATTTCTATGTCAGGTGTTGGCTTGGGAATTTATATTTTCAATCCGGACATGTATTCCTATGTGGGGCTATCCGGCGCGATTTATGGCGTATTGATTGCGTTCGTGATTATTGGCATAAACCGCACACCAGGCCTATCCATTTTGTTCTTAGGTTTCATCGTCGCTAAGTTTATCTTTGAGCATTTTAATGGCGGGGCTGCGAGCGAAACAGAGCAATTTATCGGAGGAAAAGTTGCTACTGACAGCCATTTGTATGGGGCACTGACTGGAATCCTACCGGGCCTATATTTTTTTCAAAAAGATCGACAGCGATTATCACTCGATCAAACAGAGCGCTTTATTACTCAATTCAAACATCCCTATGTTAAAGACCTAGCTTGGGCACTCCATAGCGCTCCGCTACTATCAGTCAATACGGACGAGGTATCAAGCTTTACCAACAAAGAGTGCAAAGTACTCGCTATAGAGTTTCTACCGACGTTAATAGAACTTGATAAAAACCCATCATCGCTCATTGAATATCTCGAGCCAGAAAACCATAGGTTAGGGATTTATTTCGAAAAGCTACTAGCTTTCTGGATCGAGCATAATGATAGGTACTCTCTAATCGCCAAAGGATTAAAGGTTGAAAAAGATAAACGAACCTTAGGGGAATTTGATTTCATCGTATTTGACAACGAGCTGAAAAAAACCTTGCATTGGGAGGTTGCGATGAAGTTTTACTTGGGCATTCCACCTATCCAAGGACTGGAGAGCTTTTATGGGCCAAATAAACATGATCGGCTGGATATCAAAACAAAACATCTCACAGAAAAGCAAATTCAACTATCGAGCAATCCCGATGCGTCAAAGGTGCTAAGCGAGAAAGGCATCCAAGTAGATAGCAAAGCACTTATCGTTAAGGGAAGGTTGTTTTATCCCGATAAAATAAGCATGAGCAAAACAGCCAATTGGAGTTCTCTAGCACCAAGCCACTTAAAACATCATTGGCTTACTCTGGATGACTTCGAACAAATAAGCCTAATTCCCACTCTCGGTAAAAAGTTTCATATCGCGGAGAGAAATGAGTGGATGGCAGACAAAGAATCGAAGGGGTTTGATTACCGAACGCTCAAGCATGTGGTACGGAACAGCCTTAAGGACAAACCTATCATGATTATCGAAAGAACTTTCAATAGAGAGACTAAGCGCTTCTTTATTACGCCCAATGAATGGTGTTCGTTCACATAAAGAATAGGATAGCTTTCACTTAAATCTAAGTCGCTGCTTCGCTGGCTTCAGTAGAAAATGCAATACGATTCCCCCCGTTCGCCATTACCTCAAAAAGTTGCTTTTCCGCTTCAGACAAAATAGCTGACGCTTTCACCTCTCTAGAGGGATAACTCACAACAGCACTAATAGAAACTGAAATCGAGATACTACACACGCCCAGATTTAATGGTTCTCTTGCAATAAAATCGAATATACCTTGAGAAACATGCTTAGTGCCCGATTCATTAGTATTTGGCAACAAAATGCCAAAATCAGCAGTAGCAAGGCGAGCAACAGAATCTGCTGGGCGTGTCACCGATTTCTTCAGAACCCCAGAGACATTCTTGAGTATTTCTTCCGCAGCCACATGACCATATCGATCACCAATTTGCTCAAATTGATCCACTGAAACCAGCATTAAAGAAAGTACACTTTTTTCCCGTGCAGCTCTGTCCCACTCTTCCGTTAACGTGTCCGAAAAGAAAACTGAGCTTCTTACTCCTGTTAAACTATCCACTGTACTAAGCTCTTCCAACTGCCGGTTCGCATTAGAGAGCTCCTTTAATGCAACCTGAAGCTGATCAGTTTTAGTCTGCACATTTTTTTGCAGTCGTTCTTTACCGATTCGCTCAATTTCCACCGCCCTATCTTTGGCTTGATTCGCAAGGTATTGATAGTTTCTAGCTTCCTGCAACAAGTGCTCATGCTCCCTGCGGGTTGAATTAATTCTATCCGCCAAAGCAAAGCTAAGCAGTGAAAGTTCCAGAGCCGTACCCAATTGAATACAATACTCAGTCCAAACGTTTCGAGGTAATAAGCCCAACTTATTTCCAGCAAATAGTAGAATTGAAACAATAAACACCAGCCACGCAAGCACAAAATACCTTGCAGCCTTGACGCCTTTTTTCCAAATCAAAGCGCCAACAACTAGCATCGCTATAGCGCCAAAAACGCCCAAGTAAGCATTAATAATCTGGGCAAGGTGCGCATCAAAAACTAGCGTTATGACACTAACACCTAGCCCCAACATTGCGAAAACGCTGAGCATCCGATGAGACTGTGGCGACCACTTAGGTGTATTCAAAAATGTTTGTACAAACAACGCTGCAAATACGAAAGCCATAGCTGCAGACGCAGGAACCACTCGATGTTGCCACCATATATGAGTTGGCCAGAAGTATTGAAATCCAAAGCCTTGTTGGCCTAGCTGAAAAAGACCGACAAAACTGGTAAAAAGCACATAATAAAGATAAGACACATCACGGGTAGCAAAAAACAGGAAGCAATTGTAAAGCACCATCAATAACAGAAAACCAAAAAACAACCCGTGCAGAAGGGTTTTGAAAGCATCTTGTTTCCAGAAATAACGCTGCTCAGCAAAATATACTGGCAACTGTATGGCATAATCGCTCTTCACCCTAATGACAACATCAAATTCTTCGCCTAGGCGAATATCGATGGGGAAAATATAATCCCTATGATCGATAGATCTGGCAGCATATTCGAAACGGTCCCCAGCTTGAAACACTTGCTGAACACCCAACTCATTCAGCACAAAAATATCAATCGCTCTCACCAAAGGATACTCAAGCACAAGAAACCAATCATCAAGCGAGTCTAAATTCTGAACCCGAAACTTAAACCAATGGCTTTCACGAGAATATCCTAAATTGGGCGTGGCTCTTTCAACCAACCACCAATTCGCACGGTTTATACGTGCTTGTAACGGGAGATCTGGCAGATCATCACTCATTTGCTCCCAATGCCATATCTGGTTGTTGCTCATATCAACCCGATTACTGCTTTGCGATAACTGAACCAGATCACTGGCATTAGCAGTCATTCCGAAAACAAGGCCTAAGAATGGAACAATAGCTCTTAGGAGCTGAAAGCCAAATTTCGAAAAAAAATTAGCAGGCACCTAGTGAATCCTTTACTCTTTATAATGTCCAAGCAGCCATGCCACCTTTCAAAAACAATTGAAAAAGAGAAAAGCCATGAACCGCGAAAAAAGTTTTTTCTTTGTGCTGATGCTGACCATTCTAGGAGCGCTATCCACACAAGTACAAGCAAAATCTATTCAAGCGATCCAAGCTGGAGACCATCGATCCGAAAGCAATAAAGCGCGGGATGTTTATCGAAACCCCAGAGAAACCCTGGAGTTCTTTGGCCTTAAGCCAACAATGACTGTGGTTGAGATATGGCCAGGCGGTGGCTGGTACACGGAGATATTAGGCCCATATCTAAAAGACCAAGGTAAACTTTATGCAGCTCACTTCTCCCACCAACAATCCAGAGCTTTCTTTAAAAAAATGCGCCAACGTTTCACCGATAGAATGACAAATAATAAGGAGACCTTTGGCGACGTTACTATTGCAAGCATTTACCCTCCAGGCAACGATGTGACACCCGCACCTGAAGCTAGTGCAGATCAAGTTCTAACATTTCGCAATGTTCACAACTGGTCAAAAGGCGGTTACGACCAAGCCATGTTTAACGCATTTTTCAAGCTGCTAAAGCCAGGAGGCACTCTTGGGGTTGTTGAACATCGGGCAAAGCCAAACACGGCCTTCAAGGACATGATTGAATCAGGCTACATGACTGAAGCTTATGTAATACAGCTCGCTGAAAAGGCTGGATTTAAGTTAGTAGAAACATCCGAAATCAATGCCAACCCCAAGGATCAGAAAAACTACCCAAACGGTGTATGGAGCCTCCCCCCATCTTTAAGAGGCAAAGACAAACGCCGAAATGAATATCTAGCCATTGGGGAAAGCGATCGAATGACACTCAAGTTTCAAAAGCCGTTGGAAGAATAATTGTGGCGAGCAAAAGCATTAAGCCAGGTATCTACAGACACTATAAGGGTAACGAGTATCAAGTTTTTGATGTGGCTACCCACAGCGAATCAGAGGAAGCCCTAGTGGTTTACAAAACACTATATGGTAATTTCGACCTATGGGTAAGGCCTTATGAGATGTTCACTGAAAGCGTGGTAATAGATGGGAAAACAATACCCAGATTCGAATGGATAAGACCCGCCGATAAAGACGAGTCTTTAGCCGATCAATAATTAGAATAGATCGCTTACTCAGCAGGCTGAGGAGCAGCCGGATCTAGCGGCAACTCAGGTCTAAGTTCTGGGTCTGTCACTAGCGCTCTTGCTGCTAAAGAACGCATCACCAATTTCCAGCGATTCACTTCTTCAACTGAGCAGCTAGTTTCAGTCAACACATGAATTGAGGCGCTTTCCATTCCCCAAATGATGGCATAAAACACTTGAGGATCTAAGCGCTTGCCTACCATTTGGGAATACTTGTCTTGGAAGAGCTCTACGATTTCATGAATAAGCGCTTCGCGATGTGCCGCTAGCGGTGAATCAGAGCGACGCGCTTCTTCCGTCATCATTCTTACTAGAGGTCCAAGATTAATGTGGTAATCGAAATACATATCGACGCAGCGCACCACAAACTCACTTAGGGATTCTGTATGTCCCATTTCTACTCTAAAGCGGGTTGTGAGTAATTCAGACGCCATTTTGTAGATACATTCAAGCACATCAACTTTGTTCTTGAAGTACTTGTAGAAAGTGCGTCGAGAAATGTTGGCTGCATCCAACAGATCCTGAACGGTGGTTTCAGCGATGCCTTTATGAGCGAACACGCCAATAGAGTTAAAGAGCACATCGGATTTTGCACCTTGCCCTGGAATCGGGAAGTTGAATTGCACGGTTGCCCGCCCAATTTCCCGCTCAGTCTCGTGCAACAATGCTTCCACGAAAGTATTGGTGCTGTTTGACACCGACTCCGTGCCTTCTGCCTGGTTGTGTATTGTCGTATCTTCCATTAAATCCCGCCTACTCACTGGGTTTAGTCATATACAAGAAATTGGAGACATTCTACCCAACTACTAGAGAGCTATACAAGGCGTTTAACCTAATCGAACATTTCGTTATGCTTTGTAACCAAACATATTTGCGATTAAATGAACCTTGGTCACAAAACATAACTTTCGTTGTCTTGCGCAGGGCTTTCGCGCCACTTAAACTCTTTCACCCTATAAAGTAATTAACAATAAAAATACTATTTAGACGTTATGTCTCCTCGCAGCGCAGAAAAAACGTACGTCAGCTCCATTTTTATGTTGGCGGCAGTCCTTATTTCGCCCGCATTAATCGCAGGATTTATGGGGGACGACTTTATACATCTAGCCCTCTTCAAAAGCGGGCTGCCGGTGAGTGCCCCCAATGACGCTTCCTTATTTGGTTTGTTTTCATTTATGGATGCTGACCCCATCCGTAATAAAGAGCTAATGGACCTTGGTTTACTGCCATGGTGGACATTCCCAGATATGAAGTATGCCTTTTGGCGACCCATGACCGAACTAACCCATGGGCTTGATGCCTTACTTTGGCCGGGCAATTCCATCCTGATGCATTTGCACAGCATTATCTGGTACTTAGCGCTCTGCTTTTTAGTCTACAAGTTATTTGAATTAGTCTTCGGCAAAGCTCATCCAACGCTAGTTTTGCTCGGTCTCGCACTTTATGCCTTGGATTCAAGTCACGGCTTTACCCTGTCCTGGATTGCTAATCGCAATGGTTTAATAGCTGCAACCTTTGGCATTGCGAGCATTTACACCTATATCGACTCCCAGAAAAGAAACTCCTTCTTAATCCAACTTTCTAGCATTGCTTTCCTAGCGCTCGCGCTTTTTTCTGCCGAAATTGGTATCTCAACTGTGGGGTATTTGGGGGCGTTTGCACTATTCCTAGATAAGCGTGGGTGGTTCAAGGGATGCTTGGCACTTTTGCCCCACATGACTGTCGTTATCCTCTGGTGGCTACTGTACAAAAGCCTTGGATTTGGTGCTGCAAATGCGGACGCCTATTACATTGATCCAGTGGCTGCACCTGTCGAATTTTTAACTGCTGTATTGCAGAGACTCACCGTGCTCTTCGGAAGCCAATGGGGCTTCGTTCCAGCCGAGATCTATGGTTTCGCCGGCAAAGCTCCGTTATTAGCAAATTTGGTATTACTTATTGCCATTGTTATCTGTTCTATCGCTCTGGCAGTGTCGGCAAGAGCACTTAAAGTCAGCGCATTGGCTAGATTTTGGTTTTTCGGCGCGCTCTTCAGTGCACTGCCTGTGTGCTCAGCCCTCCCTCATGATCGCCTACTGTTGTTCATTGGCGTTGGTGCTATTGGACTGATCCTTGAAGTGCTTAGACTTTCTGCTCAAGATCATCAAGACATCGATAGATTCAAGGGAAAACCGACTCTTCGCACGATCATTCCTAACGGTTCACGAGGCATGCGCTTTCTATTTAGCTGTTTCTTTGGTTTTCATTTGATTATCTCGCCCTTGTTTCTACCTTTTATGGCTTATTCGCCGAAGCTTTGGGCAGACCAGATCGATATGGCGCCAGCATCTTTCCCCAAGATTGCTAACCTGTCAGAAAAGCATTTAATACTATTCAATGTACCTATTTCATCCTCACAAGCATTAACGGTCTGGCGTTTCAACAACGGAAAAGAGATCCCAAGAAGACTATTACCTATCTCCAACTATGTATCTGAATTGACGTTGACTAAAACTGCAGTGAACGAGTTTGAAATCAGCAAGGAGAACGGTTTTATTCAGAATGGAGAAGAAAGCGTAAGAAATCTGTCTACTCAACCATTTAGATTGGGAGAGCAGGTACACTTAAATGGCCTCACAATTTCTATCATTGAAATAAACGAAGCAAATAGGCCAAGCAGAATCAAGCTAGCTTTCGAGCCTAACTTTAAACAAGAGAATTTGGTTTTCTTAAGCTGGGATAAAGAAAATAACCAATATTTAGAGATTAAGGCTAACCAAATAGGCGAAGCAATTTCGTTCTAGACGGTCGAGCAAATACTTATCGGCTTCGAGCTTCCATAGACATCACTTTCAAGATATCACTCTACGCTCTTACCTCTGAGGATTGAATGCGATGCGCATGTGTGTGCGTAAATAGAGGATAATCAATGCTTAAAAACGAGAGAACCCGGATACAAAGCTGTATCCGGGTTCTCGAATAAGAGCCTGACAATGACCTACTCTCACATGGGGAAACCCCACACTACCATCGGCGATGTTGCGTTTCACGGCTGAGTTCGGCATGGGATCAGGTGGT
>JAKSAW010000585.1 GCA_022361455.1 Pseudomonadales bacterium
ATCATTACCGGCATCTAGAGGAAAACCACATAGCCCGTCAAGACGTTGCCTTACAGCGTCATCAACAATATCATATTCGCCCTCCTCTAACCAAGAGGGCGCATCCTCTCTAGTATCTTCTAGGTACTCTTTTCTACTAGAGAAGTTATCTCTTATTTTGAACACTTCATCAAGATCACTTGATGAGTAAGGTGTTATATGCCAGGATACACCTTTGTTCATCTTACCATCTATTGCTTCTTGATATTCTTGTTCGTTTATGTACCTGATGAAATATTCTCTCATTTTCTTCTCCTTTCTTAATTTTTATTTTATCTGCCTAAATTATATAGCAATACTTGTGCCAAAAAAAAGACAAGAAATGTCCGAATTACAACAAAGCAAAAAAACACAGGCGAGTTGTAGTGAGTTAGGGTATTGCAGAGGTAAAAAATAAAATATTTTAAGAATTTTTTACCTAGCATACTTTTTTAGACTTCGAAAAAAAGCAATTCCAACTGTATAAAATCCAGAAAATAAGACAAAAGCTGTCCGATTTTTAGACAGATTTATCTTGCTTGGGTCTGCCAACTGTTGCAACCTTGACCAAGTCTAGTTGCTTTTTTTTCCACACCTTAGTGTTTCCTTGAACCTTGTACGGATCTGGTATTTTTCCATCTTTTAAATACAACATAAAAGTGCTTCGAGCACAACACAGGTAATCGGCAGCCTCCTTTGTTCCGAAAATATAATCATCTATCATTTCCTCTCCTTTCTTTAGTAGTATTATGCAATTACTATTCCTAAGATGCACTTGTTATGCGTAAAGTAAAAATAATACTCCTGCGATGTAGGAGTATTATGAATTTATGTGTGAGCTCTGAACGAGCCCAGAGAGTGGTGATTTATGCATCACCTGATAGCACGCAGGAAAGGAAGCGTGCTACTGTGAGAGAGTGGGAATGTGTAATTACAGTGAGAAATCTGAGGCTTTTGAATCCATGTACATTTTAAGACTAGACATTGCCATTTTCCCCATGAATTCAAGCGTGGCGATAATATGTTTTTTGATAGTTTTTTCTACTTCGTAAGTTAATTGCGCAGCTCGTGCCTCTGACGCTACAAGCCAGTTGTCTAGCGCGTATCGATTGCTGTAAGTATCTCCTTCGTTAAATATCCTTATCTGAGTTTTTGCTATTTCTCTAGCATATTCGAGAAATATACCTTTGTGCTCTTCCCATAATTCTCCTACTCTGCTCTTGATGTCAGCAACTGCAGCTTCATAGTACTCTTCTGTCCTAGCCTTTATATTCTCTTCTATGCTTA
>JAKSAW010000364.1 GCA_022361455.1 Pseudomonadales bacterium
ATCGGTGGTGCCATAATAGATCACACCGATATCCGTTTTCGTATCCGCTTCATTTACCTCAGGAGCAGGCACATAGCTTTCCGCCGTTTTAAACTTCTTAGTCAGGCGCTCCATATTTTCAACATAAAGCTCGCCTTTTTCGGTATAGATCGCATAAGGGTCGCGTGAAGTACCGCGGGTAAAGAAAGAACCTTTAGTAGGATGAGTGCCAGGATAAGTGCGATAACAAATGCCATCACCATCGATATCCAAGTAACGGCCAAATTTTTCAATTTTATCTAAGTCATCAGCGTTTAGGACTTTTCCACGGTCATAGCTTCGGTTGTCATCCCACTCTAATGGATCTGTCATAGAGTCGTTCATGCCTAACTCTAAATCGGTCATCATAATAATTGGCGTTTGCAAACGATCAGCAAGATCAAAAGCATCGGCGGTCATATCAAAACATTCTTTTGGTGATGCAGGAAACGGCAAGATATGCTTGGTATCACCATGGGAAGCGTAGGCACACAAGAGTACATCAGACTGCTGCGATCTGGTGGGCATACCGGTGGATGGTCCAGCCCTTTGTACATCAATTAATACCGCAGGCACTTCTGCGAAGTAAGCTAAACCAAGAAATTCGCTCATTAAAGAAATGCCCGGTCCACTTGTCGCAGTAAAGGCTCGAGCACCGTTCCAACCTGCACCTATTACCATACCCATCGCGGCAAGCTCATCTTCTGCTTGAATAATGGCGTAATTAGATTCACCGGTACCCGGATCGATTCGTAAACGTTTGCAATAAGTAGCGAAAGCATCCACCACCGATGTTGAGGGCGTAATCGGATACCAACCTGCAACCGTTGCCCCGGCATAAACAGCGCCTAGCCCAATGGCGGCATTACCTTCCATCAGAATACGATCACCTACAGCATCGGATTTTTCAACCGTCACAGAAATAGGACATTCATAATTATTCTTGGCAAACTGATGCCCTAATTCCAAGGCATGGATATTTGGCGCAATGAGTTTTTCTTTACCTTTAAACTGCTCCCCAACTAGATTCTTAATCACTTCAAAATCCATATTGAGCAAAGCAGCAAGCGCACCTACATACATCACGTTTTTAAATAGCAAACGCTGTCGAGGATCAGAGTATTCCGTTAAACAAGTTTCAGCTAAAGGCAAACCTATATGGGAAATGTCACTACGGCTATATTCCCTGGGCAAAGGCATGGTGGAATCATAGATAAAATAGCCACCGGTGCGCACCGCAGCGTAATCTTCCTTCATGCTTTGCGCATTCATGGCCACCATAATATCAACGCCTTCACGGCGCCCTAAAAAGCCCTTGTCGTTAACCCTTACCTCGTACCAGGTAGGTAAGCCTTGAATATTCGAAGGGAAAATATTGCGTGGTGATACCGGTACACCCATTCTAAAAACGGCCTTGGCAAACAAGTGGTTTGCACTAGATGAACCAGTACCATTGACGTTGGCAAATTTAATAACGAAATCGTTAACTGTATTAATACTCACGTTCTTAATCCCCTACTTGCCCACTTGCGCTTCATTGAACAGAAACTTCTGCATATCCCACGCCCCGGTTGGGCAGCGTTCCGCACACATGCCGCAGTGAACACACACGTCTTCGTCTTTTACCATCAAGTTAGTAGTTTTTAATGGTGTCGATACAAATAGATCTTGTGCCAAATTAGTGGCTGGTATTCGCAGATTTTCTCGGAGCTCAACTTGGTTCTCTGCTTCCGGAAGAAAGTTAATGCAATCCATTGGGCAAATATCTTCACAGGCATCGCACTCAATACATTTTTCTTCGAAGAAAACCGTTTGCACATCGCAGTTTAAGCAGCGCTGGGTTTCGCCATAGCCAAGCTCTTTGTCAAAACCGAGCTCAACTTCCACTTTACGATCTTTTAAAGCTGCTTCTTTAGCAACATGGGGCACTTGAAAGCGATCATCATCAGATACCGCATTGTGATAGCTCCATTCATGAACACCCATTTTTTGGCTAATGAGGGTATGTCGTGGATCAGGTCGCTGACGAAGATCTTCGCCTTTTAGGAATTTATCAATTGAAATAGCCGCTTTGTGGCCCTGCGCTACGGCGGTAATAATATTCTCAGGTCCAAAGGCCGCATCACCACCCACAAAGACGTTGGGCAAATCCGTTTGGAAGGTTTCTTTATCCACTTCCAGCATATCCCAGCGATTGAACTGGATAC
>JAKSAW010000587.1 GCA_022361455.1 Pseudomonadales bacterium
CACTAAGTCCGAGGTAAAACCCAATTGCTTGCTGTATTGATGACGAACTGATTCCACAACACCGGCGCCATTAAAAAGATCATTTGGAGCATCGGCAATTTCGACTCGGCTTCCTGCGGATACTTCTGCCGCACCCACAACCGTTATTCGTAGCTTATTCGCCTGCTGTTTTACTAAAAAGGTTTTACTGGCAGCGGCCTGTTGCGCAGCTTCGCTGCTTCTTAAACTATGATCGGAAATCACACGAGTATTACTGCCGCTTCCCGCACTACCTGTGACTGACTGTGGATCCTTTAGCAGCCAATCCCATGCTTCGGTGCCTTGACTGCCTGCAGCACCCTGACCCACTGCAGAGATTTGCTCTACGTTGTTTTTGTTGCGAGCAGTTTTTATCGCAAGAATATCGACGCCATAAACAAAGGTTTTGACAGCCTCTCCACTCGGTGGTGAAGTAAAATTTAGTTTGCCATCACTACCGATATAGGCGTACAGACCAGACTTTTCTGCTAACTCTGCAATGTGCTGGTACAAGTTTTTACCATCATCAATCACATAAAATGGAAAATCGATTCCTGGTTCCACACTATCGGTTTCTACACCCGCAGTGCTAGCTAGCGATTCCACAATATCGCCCGCACTTTGCTGTTCGAAACTCTCGTTTAGGCGCATTTGCGATAACTGATAACCAGCATTACAAACAGTGATGGTGGCGAAGTTCATTAGCGATTGTTGAATCTGTATAATGGTGCCGGTAAATACCGCATGCAGTTGATCGTCCGAATAACCCAGTTGCACATCCCCTTCATCTTCGATGTTGTATTCTGGAGATTGACTATCCTGAGCAATTTGAATTTTTAACTGATCAACTGCGGGTGCCAATTTTGATTCACTGATAATCTCGATCAAACTGCGCAACCATGGATCCACTGAATCACCTGACAGGTCAACACCTACCGCGCTAGAAACACTGGAAGCCGCATCCATTAAGCCCCCACCAGCTCCACCACTGCCGCTACTAAACGCAATGGCAACGCCTGGTTGCCTGGTGCTTGGTACTGCGGTGTTATTGCCGAAAGGTAAGTCCATTAGCTTGTTCCATTTTGTGATGTGTAAAAAGCTAAGGAACTTACTACGCCATCACCATCTACATCGGCAAATACGAAAGGCATGGTGTCGCTAGTAAAATCCACACTATTAATATCAAGGGTATTCCCAGCAACTGCGCCAGCATGGGCTTCAAACCGAGTTTTTATTTGCATATGCAAATGATTATGAAAGCTGACCCCGGTATTACCTGCTTTCATAATCACGTCACCTTGTGCGACCACTTTATGTAAGGGGTCGCCCATCTCACCACGTTCATGAAATGCTTCGGTGACACCATTTTGGCGACCATGGCCATATATGGCATAGGTGATATAGGTATTATTATCGTGATAGGTATCGTGGTTCTCACGAACCGAGGCATCTTCGGCTTGATCATGACGAATTATTATATAGTTCCAGCCGCCATCCCCGCTGGTTGTGTGATTATCGTTAGGGACGTTTTCAAAATAACCCACCACGGTTCCTGGGCGAGAAGCGCGAATTAACTCACCTTGATCAAAGCCAAAATCGACAGCATAGATCTGATTATCGCTGGCGAAATGACTCCACATGCCTTGGTGTCCCTGAACACACATTTTGGTTTCGCCAATACCGTAGGGGAGTTTGTAAGGGGAATCTTCCTTAGAGGGATAACCACTAAAAGCATCATTGGTACCATTGAAAGTACCGCCATCTGTATCGTTTTCTACCCAGCTATAAGCATTAACGTAAAACAGAGCAAAACCTTTTAATGTTTCTACGCCTATATCAATAAAGAAATCCTTTGTACTGAAGGCGGTTGCACAAGCTGCACTTAAACAGGTTCCTACTAAGCCACCGCACAATCCTGCGAGAGCACCCGCGAAGCTCCATAGGAACCCATTAACAGGATACTTATAATCCTCTTTCTTATAGATGAACTTTAAGAAAATAATTTGCGCACCATAGCCACCGACACCAGCCAATGCCGCAGTGTATTCTTTATTAATTGGGTGACTACTATCGCTTCCTTCCGCACCGCCGATATTGTTAATTAGGGTAAATAAAGACATCCACACATCACGAATCATGCCTAATAATGCATGGTGGCCAAAGCGTTCTAAAATATCGTCGAGCAGCAGAATAAACCAGAAAGCTCCGGCGGCTTCATCAGCTTCCGTTTGTCGCCCCTCAAGGGAGGGTAAAAACGTGCCTATTAATGGGAAGATGAGATTCATCCAACCTTGATGGCCCTGCCCCCATCCAGCAGCTTGAACAAGATAGGAAATAAACGGTTTATCACCTAATGCACCAAATCCAGTATTAAATGCATTCCAGATGGCATGAGTAATTGCGGTGGCATGATCACCTGATTCTGTGGCATCGACGGTGTTCCAAACCATCTTGCCGAATTCCATTAACACATAGCTAAGCTTTGCCATGAACTCCATGGAATCAGCAGAAACCTTCTCGAATAGTACATACTCTTCACCGGTTTCAGAACTAAAGTAAGGTGCATCCGTCCATTTAACGTCGGTACCTTCATGAAGGACAATATCGTCGCCATGTACGGTACGCCAAACTACCTGAGTTTTGTCAGCAGTTACCCACACTTCATCGCTAGGATTAAGCATTAGGTAATTCAATAGCATGTGCCCAAAATCACGTTGGCGACTTTGCAATAACCAACTCGCATACCAGCAATAAGTATCACCGGCCTCAGATGTTTTGGCAGCACCAACGCTATCACCCACCATTTGAATAATATCGCCTATGGAATCTGCAGCTAACAATACCGCTTTAACGGCCTCAGCAATTTCATTGGCATCTTGCACCCAACCATCCAATCCTGCCTCGCGGAGGATTTTCATGATGGTGTCGGCAATATCATCGTTGGTATAGGACGGAACCGTAGCAACGCTTTGCAATTCACGCTTCAACCGCATCAATAACCCTGCGGTTGCAAGCCTTAACTCTCTTTCCTCTCGATCGGCATCCTCTGGTATCGTTTTCACTTCATCAATTACTGAGTCAAATAATGACCAAGACTGAAGCATGAGGACATCCAGCGAAAATCCAAACTTAGATTCGAGAATAGTGAGCAATTGAGAGATAAAGCTGCGGATATCATTGACCGACAAATTGGCTACGGTATCCATCAGTGCAATGAACTTATCTGCAACAAACTCAATGGCAGACGCGAACTCTTCAAAGGCATCGGTGCCACCAAAGCTTTCGAGCTCTGATATTAAAGGATTCATCAACTGAGTGAGTTGCTGAATACCGCCCTCAAAGTCCGTAGCACCATTAATAAAATCATTCCCAAATTGCTCAAAGCCATTTTTAAAGGCCAAGAAAATCGCTTCACTTTTTTCGGGATTGGCAATAATTCGGCGTAGCAGTACGATAATATCTTCCGCCAATGTTTCGATACTATCGGCGTTGTTATCGTTCGCTAGTTTTTCAACTAATTTAGGCTGTGTTAATAAAGCTGCTACGCTCATACTAGTCTCGCCAGTTTAAGGAACTGCGTCGGTAAATTGTTGGTAAGAACTGTTCACGCGATCCATTTCCGTTTTCAACTCTCCCTCTACTTGCCCAAGTCTTTCACTTAGGGCAGTTAAAGCAGGTGTTAAATCTAAAGCTGACAAAAACGGAGCAAGAATTTCTTCGAACTTAGGTTGCACTACTTCTGTAATCAGGATCTGAGGATCAAGTTGGCGCAACGCTTCTAGCGCATTGTCCAGCTCATCGTCCGTTTGATTTAGCGCATCTACCGGTACCACTTGGTTAATATCGATGAGGCCAATTATGTCTTCAAATGCTGCATTAACAGCATTCTTCAAACCACGTGGGTCCAAGCCTCGGAATTGAGTCAGTACTTCATCATAAATATCGTCGATGCTTTCACTGATAAAATCTAAGTTGATGTCTTGCAGACGGTCGCGAATTTGCTCTAAGGAATTACCAACATCCACAATAGCCGCTGGTGCAGCAAGAATACCGGTTACCGTATCGCGCAATGCTTCCACCAACTCAACGATAGGCCCAATAAAGGCATCCAATAATCGCGCTGTGGGCATGAACTTTTCAAAGATGGATTGCAAAGGTCTAATTAACTGACTATCAAGTGACTCGATAATCCAATCTTTTAATTCCTGGGGTGATGCTGGTACTTGTCGATAAGAGGCAAGCACACCATCCACTTGATGAAAGGTGTTATCCCAATTATCGAGCGTATCTTCCAAACCCTGTCTAGTGTTGCTCAACACCGTCACGGTGCGATTGTAAGCATTAAACACCGCGCTAAAATCTGGCGCCGTTGGATTAACATCCAACAAAATAGTATCAATACGCGTACTCAACGCAGCATCCACACCCGTAATTACCGATCTCAATTGGCTTTGCGAACGCACAAGCGCTGTCATTAAAGCACCAGGCTGCAAAACATCGTTTAGTGCATTATCAACTGGCGCTATGGTTGTGTCGTAAAGGGTTTGAATCGCTGCAGATTGCGTGGCATCGAGCGTGTTATTTAAATCATTAAATGCCGTTTCTAGTATGGTTACATCCACGCTATCTAACACGCCCAACGCGTCATCCAGCCAAGATTGAATTTGATCAGATATCGACTCACTAGCATCAACGAAAGGCGTTAAATATTCTCGAAAGGTTTGAATGAACTGAATAATACTATCGGCAACACCATCGACACCAAGGATCCGTTGAATATCGTTGATGACACCTTCTATTTCATCAAAAATACCTTCGATAGGAATAGCATCCGTGATTTGCTCAATCGCGCGACTGAGCGCATCGTTAACTGGTTTAATGATATCGCTAGGATTAAATCCCTCCATATCCGCGAGAACTTGTTCGTGCACTTCAATCAGAGGATCAAACAACGCAGCAGGATTGGCATTTTCACGAACACGATTTTTGAAGTTGTCTATTTCTGAGCTGATAGGATCAATAAGCTGGTTCGGTTCAAAGTCTTGAATTTCAGAAATAATATTCTGGAAAGGTTCGGAGAGTGTATCGCCAATTAGTTCACCAGGATCGAAGCCATTAATAGCATCCAATATTTCCTGGGGAACATCTTTAATGGCCTCTAATAACGGGATTGGGCCAGCTTCAATAACGTCCCCTAAACCTTCAATGAGCGGATCGGTAACAGGCTCTAAACTATCAGGCAAAACGTCTAGAGCACCCTGCAACATTCCTTTTAATGGGTCGTCTAGATTACTTCCCAATCCTTGTACTGCAGCGGTCATATCATCGATAGAACCCACCACCGTATCAGCTACTGGTGTAAAACTAACTCGATCTAAGCGTTCCGCAATAGATTTGAACTTTTCCACCACTTCAAGAATCGAGGTGACTTCAGGGCTTTGCAATACTCCGGCAACGGTATCAATACCATCTTCGATGCTAGAAACCACACTTGCTGGATTAAAGGTGGAAACCACAGCGGTGATTTGCGCAGCAATGGCTTCAATGGTATCTCGGACCTGGCTAAACGCATCGGACAGGGTTCCCACTATTTGTCCGGTATAGGCTTCTATTGCTGCCTCAGCATCATCCACTAAACCTGCGATATCCAATGCGGCGATAGCATCACGAACTTGATTTAGGCGATTGGTAATTTCCAAAGTGACCATGGTAATGGCTTGGTCAATTTGATCGACAGCCTCTTCTATCGCTTCCGCTGGTGCTGAAAAAGCTTCGGTGATATCGCTGATATCAAGGGCATTAATTAAATTCTCGAAGGCGTCTTGATATTGACTTAGAAAACCTTCTAATCCGGCAAAGGCAGCGGGCGCAGGCATTGCTGGTGGGAAGCTGCTGTTATTTAATGGCGTCGCTGGGGGCTGCAGTAGCAACAATAATGCAGACATCTTTTCTTCCAGCAATTGCGGAAGCGTTTCCAATGTTGCTAAACGTTGCTCTAGCTGCTCACGCACATCACCTAAAAACTGCTGAACTAGCGCATCCCGTTGCGCTATCAACGGGGCCAAGGCTCCTTCGATAGCGGTTAATGCAGCGTCGTCTAAAGTGCCCGCGTCGATATGGTCTTTGATCGCATCTAGCTGATCTTTAATTTGCATCACCACCGATTGCAACTGCGCTGTGTCAACGATTGCAATAATATCCACCAACTGCTGAAGTTGGCTTTCAAACCAAGTATGGCAATTATTACCAATCGCCTGGGAAAGGGTATTAACGGTGGTATTGATTTGGTTCTGTAAATCGCCAGTCGCTAGATCTTTCCACGTTAGAACGCTATCCAAGGGTGCTCGGATATCGTCTAGATAAGGAATAGCGCGGACAGCTTGCTCCACCATATCACCACGGCCGATATCGATAGTGTTATTAAACCACTCCAATAAATTACCAACAGTGGGATCTTCTGGCAGATCATCTAAAACCGATTGAAATGACTGTAAGCGCGCGGGATCGATCTGGGTATCGGGGTTGTTGGAAATAATACCAATGGCCGGTGTTTCTGGCTCACCGCCACCTCCTCCACCATCACCACCAGCCTCCTCATCAGTGCCAAATGAAAAGTCTGTATGTACTAAGATATTGATAGCGCGAAACGCATTCACTAAAGGTGCAACTATTTCACCTAAACCTTCGCCTAAACTACTATCAACATTTTCTAAGGCATCATTAATTGGGCCAAGCACATCGCCGATATCTGCAGGAACCAGGTCGCGAATATTGCCCACTTGACCAATTAAATCATCGGCAAAGTCGAAGCCAGGCAGATCAATCTCAGCAATGGACTCTACAAAATTTCCGAGCGCATCTGGCTCACTCTGAGTTAACTGTGCCAAAGTGTCACCGATGCTTGCTAAATTTCCAGCTTCATCGCCAACCGCTGCGGAAACATCTATGTCTCCTAAGGCGTCGGTGATTAGTTCTAACAAATTACTCATTAGTTAACCTGTTTTCCATTAGCTGAATAAATCGCCCAATGACGAGGCAATATCGCCTAAGTCACTCATTATTCCGTCCACCTCTTCGAGAGTGGATTCCAAAGGCCCACTTGGATCACCAAAATCTGGAATATTGCCTAGTGCATCTAAGGCATCCAAAGCACCACTGACTGAATCGACTAAAGCACCCGCTTCATCCAACAAGCTGGTATCGAGTCCATCTAAAAAGCCACTCGAAGATGGTGGTGGCGGTGGCGGGCTTTCTTTAAGTGTCAGCCAATAATCTAGCTGCTCTGGATTATTGGCATTAATTTGAAATGCCATCATTTCAATCAATACGTATTGCAGTTCGGTACCGGTCACAATATCGCTGACAAAGGTCACCGGTTCGCCCGCCTGATATTTCTCGCGAACTTGTTCCAAAAATTCATTGTTGGTTTCAGCGCTATATAAGCTACCCGCAATGGTTAACTGCATGGGCTGGCTATTCATGTCCTGAAACACGCTACCTACTTGGCCAGGTATAGATAACTCTACAATTGAGCGCTGCTCTAGAGTTTGCATATCTGCAACGCGAGGGATTTCCCAATCACCTAGCATGGGTTTGACACTCATAAATCCACCCCATGAATACCAGCTTGATCCTGTAAGTACTCGTTTAATGCATCAGCGATTTTTTGGGTCGCAAGTGGTGACATGTGATCGAGAGAATAAAGACTGTTAGCCGATGGAGGAACATTGGAAGCAGTAATGCTCTCAGACATAGCGACGTTAGCGTTGCGCTTTAAAGTATCAGGTACTTAATGATCCAAACCATTTAAAGCTTCATGCTCACTCAGTCCCTTATCCTCAGCAGCAGTATTTTGATTCGCTGGAGATTGCGAACCAATAGCTTGAGAGATGTGTTGTTTATTTGAGGAAAGAAAAGCGTCGGTAAGATCTGCTAATGAATGCGAGGCCGTTGTGGCTTCTACATTTCCATTTAAATCCTCGGGATGATGCCGCCCATCCTCGTTAATCGCTTGCGATAAATCGCTGCGCAGTCGAGCTTTCGGTAACTGCTGATTTTCACTTCCTATTGTGCCTGTATTCTCAGTTGAAATAGCTACCTTTTGCTGTGCACCTAACGTCGGTTCAATTGATTTAACCAGTGACTCTAATTGCTGGAAAAAAGGATACACCTGAGAATCTTCACTAGTTACTTGCTTTAAACTAGAGGGGGCGCCTACCGAAAATTCCCCGCCCTCAACCAAGGAACGCGTACTAAACTGTGCTTTTTTAGTACGCTCCGCTTGAGAAGCCCCTTTAATCAAACCGCTAGATGAAGGTCCCTTATTGGACGCACCTAAAGATAGCTCATTAACTAATTGAGTAAACTGCTGATTCAACACCGAGTGATGTTCGTTAATTGATACGTGATGCAATGAATCAGTTTTGAAAGAAATCTGGTCACCACCCACAACTCGATTTAAACCACTTTTAATCGAAGCACTATCGGTGCTGCTATTTAACGATCGACCTAAGGAATTGCCACTGCCCTTTGAACGCTCTATCTGGTTATTTTCGGCGATTGAGCTAGCTGGTAAAGGATAATCTCCAGCCATAAACGGATGAAATGAAGAGAGTCCTTCAGTGGAACTCAAGCTCTGTAGTAGGCTGTCTCCATCCAACTGAAACAAAACACGCTCAAGTCTATCAGGCAACGGTTTGGTTACCTTTTTAGACATAATTCGAGCGTTGCGCTTTAACTGCGCAAGATTATCTGTTTGCTTTGTCTCGATCATGATCCTAGTCGCTAGCTATGCTGTTTGCGTTTCTTGCTGTTGGTTCTTTAACATTTGCAAATGCAACATGACTTGCCCCAAGGTTAGGTTATTAACGTCTTGAGGCGTCCAGCCATATTCTTTAGCTAAGATAAATGCGGCTTTTGCTAATGGATCTTGTGCGGCTTGGTTTACATCATCCAACCCAGTATTAATGCCACTGATTTGATTGACCTTCTCCAATAGAAATTCCACCAAACCAACATGCATCGCGGCAACCTGCATCACCGTTAACTGTGGTTCAACTAAAGCCGCTTGTACCATTAAGGTCGCGGCTAAGTTGTCACTGTCTTTTGCAGCGCGAGAAATACGCTGCAAGTCAGCAACAGTTAACGGTTGCAGTCTAAGAACCTTGGCATTGGCCGGATCAGGATCTATGGCTGCCGCACCTGCAGGGTTTAACACATTAGAGGGTACTTCTATATCGTAAGTAACCTCACCACCCGCTAGCAATTCGTCCGCACTTAACATTAGGCTTCATCACCTACGGTAATAGATAGGGCTTGAAACTCTGCAGCTTCCATTACAAAGTCATCTTCTGGAATTTCATAATTCCAGTTGTTGAACTTTACCCCATGCAAAGTCACCGTATTACGAACGCCTGGTTGCGAAACGTTTTCCACTAGTAACGACATATTGAAAGCTGGTTGAGCCCAATTACCTTGTGGCCGAGTATCAGCAGCTTCACCCAGCAACAGCTTTAATAAAGAACCGTTTACATAGGCTCGCTTAATTGAACCCGTTACTGTTACATTACCGGGCCGTAATTCCGCGGCATAGCGGCTACCGATTTCGTGATATGCTTTTAGATCAGATGACACTGATACCGACACACCTTGCGCACGCCCTACTGATACCAAATCATTAGCATCTATAATTCCTTGCGCTGCTTGGCCTTCCACTCCCTCAGGGGTTGATAAACTAATAGATCCGTCAGCTCCGGTATATACACTTGTATTCGCCACCGTTATCGCTCCTTAATTGGGTTATGAAAGTACAAGAGTGACTTGCACGAAATCGATACTAAACACAGGCTGTAATGCCACATTAACGTAACAACGCCCTTCAATTTGATCTTGACGACTAGCTGTTACCTCAAGCTCATAAGCGATTAATGATTCATTGACCACCATGTTGCTGAGGAAACCGTCAATGGCACCTTGCAATGACTTACGCACGCGCTCATTGTTCAAACGACCAATAAAGGGGCTGCTCGCTTGGCGAATTCCAGCTTTGGCATAATCAACAATTCGACGGGTAGTAATTTGCTTAAAGGCCGCACCTTCCGTTGTTAAACCGCGAACTACACGCACACCCTGACGCTCTTCAAGCGGCAGTACATTTGCATTTAACAAGTCGACAGTTTCACCATAGGAATAGCGTTTTTCGAGTTTGGTGATTCCTGAAATAACCTTATTGGTTGGGCTATTTTGTACCGCCAAACTACTCATTAAACCTGCAACCGCTGCGGCTGAATAAGTGCCACTTAAGCTTACCGTTGCGCCATCAGTTCCTTCCTCAGGATCAAACACCTGAATACCCGGCGTGGTCATCACAAAACGCTTATTGGCTACCACTTGGCCCGTGACACCTGCAACATCAGCACCATCACAACCGATCACTGCCATCATGTCTTTACCATTGGTTTCAGCGGTATCAACAAGACCTAGCACTGTTTGTGCGGTATTAGTGTCTAACTCTGGTGCAACCAAAATATTGACATCATCTTTGATCAGTTCATCAAAAGCATCTTGGAATGCTTGCTGGTTAGAACTGGCGGCTATGCCATGGGCATAAACTTTACGTGCGCCGCTGCGAAATAGGATTTCTATGCTGCGCATTAAATTCAGGGTACCGACACTGGCGGCGTCTGAGGTTTCATAGATATCACGGGCATCGGCAATACTGCTAAGGATATGGGTTTGATCCAATGCATTGGTCACTCCCGCTGCCGCTGCTGCTGTGCCAACAATGCCTATATTGCCTGAGGATACTCCCCCTGCAGTTATTAGGTTTTCTGCTTGCACCCGAACGAAAACACCTGGTACTACGATTTCACTTGGAAAGCTGGTTTCCATACGGCATTCCTCCCGTGGCCGTTAAATTTTTACTGCTATTTTTTTGCTAATTACAAACTTCTACAACTAACTAAACTCGACGATGGCAATGTCATAGAAATGGGCCGCAGAATTTCGATGCGTTAACAAACCCAACCGCCCCGCACCGGTTAAATCGCTGTCTGCTCCACTAACCACAAACTGATCGTTGCGATACACCGCCATGCTTTCACCATCCACCACTAATTTAATTTCCATCACCGTATTTTCTGTATGACCAATAGATTCATTTAATCCACCAATAGAAATTGATGAATAGGAACCCGCTACTTTTTTACCAATAAGCGTGTAATCATGGCG
>JAKSAW010000589.1 GCA_022361455.1 Pseudomonadales bacterium
AACAGCGCACCGCCCGCGCCCATTAGGCCTAAAACCGGCCCACCCGATCGGCTCCGCACACTGGCGTGTCGGGCGCACTACTAAAAATGCCGCTGCGCTCCTTTAGGCCATGACTGTCCCGGCTGTCTCGATTATCATTCCGGCCTATAATGCCGCCCGTTACCTGCCTGAAACGCTCAAGAGCGTCCAGGCGCAGGATTTCAAGGATTTTGAAGTCATTCTGGTCGATAACGGATCGACGGACGAGACCCTCTCAATCGCCAACGCCGCGGCCAAGGCGGATCGGCGCATCCAGGTGCACGCCAACGGCGTTAACAAGGGCTACGTGTTCAATCTCAACCGCGGCCTTGAGCTGGCCCGGGGCGCCTACATCGCCTATCTGCACGCCGATGATCTGTGGCAGCCCAATTTTCTCTCAAGCTCACTGGCTCATCTTAAGGCCCATCCCGAGGCGGGCCTGTGCTTCTGCCGGTTCAATAACATCGACTCGCAGGGCGCCGCCCATTCAACCGCGCCGCGAAACGCAGTGGATGGCCCCTCCCGCCCGATCGAGCGGGCGGACCTATTTGCGATGTACCTGGGCCGGGATTTCACCCCGGTCTGCACGGTGCTGGCCACGCGGGCCGCCTACGAGGCCTGCGGTCCGTACGATCCGCAGTACCCCGGCCCCTGCGACTATCAGATGTGGCTGAAGATGGCCCATCAATTCGGCGGGGTGTACAATGCCGACTCCACCTCCAAGTATCGCATCCACGGGGGAAGCGGGACCGAATTTCAGGCCGATCGCAATTTCATCATGATCGAGCAGTACAGCATGGTGCACAAACTCTTTGACGAGGTGGTCGCTGTGTACATCGATGTCGCACTTTAGAGATCACAGATTCCTGGCGTAACTGTCTTAGGGCATCGAACGCGGCATTGGGCCGCGCTTCAGTGGGGCAACACACTCTATTGCGAAAGGGTGTATTGTTGTGGATAACAAACTATGTGCTGCGCTCTGGGAAAATAATGTGCCTGGCAATCGCCAGTGGCAGCGTCGGCCCCCCCTACCCCCCTAACC
>JAKSAW010000246.1 GCA_022361455.1 Pseudomonadales bacterium
CTGTGCCTGCTATCTTCCCCGCCGCTTGACTGCCGGAGTCAAATCGACCCTGGTGACACTCGGGTCGGTACTGCTGGGAGCCGCCCTCGCCAGTGCCGAACCCACCCAGCCGGCGCCGGATTCGGGTCACTCCTGTGCGCGCCAGGATCACCCCCTTGGCTTTCACGGTCACTTCGCCTCGGTTGAGCAGGCGGCGGCAGCGGCGGCAGATCGCTTCAACCCCTACTCCATTCGCGAGGACCGCGAGTATATGGGCGCCATACTGAGGCACAAACACCCGGCTTCCGGAAAGGAGGAGCCGGCGTTTACCTACACGGCGGCGGCGGGTCACGCCCACCACGACCGGATTACCATCAAGGTGAAGCTGCCCGGCGACTACGAAATTGTAGCCTTCTGGCATACTCACGGCGCCGAGCACTGGTCACGCAAGTATTTTTCGGACACCGACACCCGTCTGGCCAAGCACTGGGGTGTCCCCTTTTACCTGGCCGACTTCAGTGGTCTGCTGCGGGTTTACAAACCCGACTCCCGGATCCTGTCGCTGAACCAGGCCAGGCGCCTGGGACTGGGTTCCCGGCGCGGCTTCGCCAAGGGTCAGGTGGTCACACACCCGCAGACAGGTAAGGCGATCAAGGTCAGCACCCGCATCAGCCGCGACCGGGACACCCTGATGGCCATGGCGCCCGGTGCGACCGGCCAGTGCCCGCAGCCCTCTTCGTTTGCGGTCTAATTCAAAGATTCTTGGCGGCGATCAGCCGGTCTAGTTTGTGCCGGTAACGGCCGCTGGTTTTGTCGTCGAGCGCCACCTTGGCGGCGTGCTTGAGACTGGACTGCGCCTTTTTCACATTACCCAGCCGGTAGTAGATCACCGCCGCCAGGTGGTGAAAGCGATGCTCCTTGCGATAACGCCTGATGGCGTCCTTGATATGGGCCAGGGCCTGTTCATAATTGCCGTCGTCCAGCGATCTTTTGGCTTTGTTGTAGCGGTAGTAAGGGTTGGTTTCGCGAAAGGCCCGGGCCAGGGTGTGATACTGCTCGGCCTTCTCGAGCTGCCCGGTCTGGGTGTACACCCGCCCGAGATTA
>JAKSAW010000814.1 GCA_022361455.1 Pseudomonadales bacterium
GTAAGACGCTCGATGAACTCTTGTCTTTTAACGAAATACACAAAACCTCCAATTCCTGTATATCAAAGAAGGCTTTGACTAATTCACAGCATTGATCGGTAGAGCACCCCGAATAGAGCACCTTAATACAATCTGAATATGAAGGACGAACGCTCACAACTACCACGCAGAATAGAGGACATATATACATTTTAATTAATCTATCGATACAAACAAAACGGAATTTGTAACGAACTTATGACTCGATTAATTAAGTGTCAGATATTCCGGGAGATTTTCTCACAGTGCGGATGAGATGAGCATCATAATTTGCGGTGGGCTACGTAATGAATGGAGGACGTTGCAATGAAAACGTCACACAGACCTGCCATTCACCGTTTTTTGACTTGTTCAGTCGAGAGATCGACGTATTTGCTCCAATGAGACCTAGGCTTTGTGGGATGGAGTGAAGTGGCTATGGTGATTTATATCCAACCACTGAGCGCCAACCACTTATCTGCCAGAATAGCACCGTCATAATGTTTGCTCGTCAACGGCATCCACAGCTTTGTCATACCTTCTTGCTTGAGCCGCATCTGAGTCGCATCGTATTCTTGCTTCCAGGCATAGCGATCATGATGAAGCGCGTCTTCAAGGTAGGCTGCCAAGTAATAGGCATTTCCATTTAGTTTCTCTAGCTCACTACGAATTTTGCTACTGGTACAAGCAGCAACGACTTCATTGATAAAATCTTCGTCAACTTCGCTGTAGTCTGGGCAAGGCTCTATTGGATGCTCTTGGTGACCTGGCCTGTTTCGTTCACACCAAGTTCCTGTGTGATCTTTTTCTCGATTCGCTAAGAAAGGATCAACCGGAAGGCCGCGATGCCAAACCATGAAATGAATGTGGGGAGACACCCAAGGGAAAGAGATCGTCATATCCACACCGGCTGAACCGCTGAGCGCAATGGCCTCCCCTCTTAAAACCTCTTGCCCCAGTTGAACCAGAGGTTTCCAACAATGCGTGTATTGGGTAATAAGCCCATGACCATGATCCACAGCGATGGTCAGTCCACCACGTAGCCAATTGTCTCTAATCATTACCACATGGCCGGATGCTGCAGCGGTGAGTTCAGTGCCAACAGGGCAGGCAAAGTCGACACCGTCATGCTCATCATAACCTAGTGATTTACCGCGAAAATCTGCAATGGTATTTCTGGTTACCCGTTGTGAATAATGCTTACCGCCACCTTCACGATCGAAGCAATGAAATATTGGCGCCAAGCGATTTTTTGGATATCGCCCCAAGTAAGTCGGCACACTGATATCCGGGCGAAAGAAACCTAGGGTACTAGTGCCGAATTGAAAGCCATCTCCAGTTTGTTTCAGCATATGTGAAACATCATTCTTTACTTGCATAAGCGAGCGAATACCAAAAATGCTTGGAATATCAGTTAAAGTTGCTTTCATGTTAGTACCCCCTGATTGTTTTAATAAGCGCCGGTTACTCAGTGGCTTCCAGTTGCGGTTGTTGTTTCTGTGTTTCTTGGTGATCTTTGGCCGTTGTCATAAGCCTTTGTGGAATACGATCGCGGCGATACACATCTTCGATAGATTCCGCTTCTTTAATCACTTCTGCTTGATCATCTTTCACCAATACCATGGCAGGTCGAGGCAAGGCATTAAAGTTGGAGGCAGAGGCTTCTTGATAGGCCCCCATATCCAAGAATGCGACGATATCCCCTTCTTCCATATCTGGCACATGAACCAGCGGAAGAATTCTATCGGCATAGCATGAGTGCCCTACAATATCTGCCACATGCTTCGCTGGGGCATTCACTTTATTGGCGATTTTAAACTCATGAAAGTTATATTCATAAACGCCGCCGGCCATAAAGAAATAAGTGGTATCGGTTAATACCCAATTCATTTTTAGCGGTTGAGTTTGTTGTTTAAACTTCTTCACTTTTGCTAAGTGAATACCGGTATCACCATAAAAACTTCTACCAGGTTCAAGTTGCAGGCGAATGCCCTCAAGATCCAAGCCACCTTCTAATAAAGTCGCTTTGAAGGTGGTAACCGCTGCTTCCGCATATTCCTCGATGGTTGGAGCCCGTTGTTTACCAGGTATTTTATCCATGACTTTCTCGATCATAGTCGACATACCCTTATAGCGGCCACGCACCGTTAACGCATACATGGCTAGCTCCAAAGGATATGTCACATAGGTGAGCAAGGTATCTTCGCGTAATCCTAACTTGCTATGAGGATCTCGATAAGAAGCAAAGCCACCGCCAATATCCAATTCCTGTGGTTTGTACCCGCCCCATGCTTTACATAAATGAACCACTAAT
The DNA here is from genome assembly GCA_022361455.1 of Pseudomonadales bacterium. Lineage (GTDB taxonomy): Bacteria > Pseudomonadota > Gammaproteobacteria > Pseudomonadales > Ketobacteraceae. The sequence continues at coordinate 2,333 of JAKSAW010000814.1, forward strand.
TGGCCATAGCGTTTCATTAATCCCCGCCAAAACCATAAGCTGTTATGGTTTCTACCGGCATGAAAATGCAATCCCACTAGCTCCACATGTTTCATTTGCAAAACTTGCTTGCCAAGTTCTTCTAAATACTCTGCGGGGATCCCTGACTTATAAACTTGAATAGCAATATCAATGGATGTAGATTCAAGGGCAAAGTCAGTCTTTTTCCAAAGGTTTGGGAAATCGGGTTTAACCCTAAAACGAACTTTGGCGACTTTATTGAGGGATTTCGCAATGTCATTAATGCGTTGAGGTTCATCAACATCTTCAATGGTGATACGTACACCTGCCTGAATACATTGGCGCAGCATTTCATCAGACTTTCCGCCACCATTAACTGAGATTAACTCGGGTTTCACATTGCATTTAAGGGCTGAATATAATTCCCCCTGTGAATAAATATCAGCGCCAGCGCCCTCTTCACTCAAGATCGTTCTTACTGCTGTATTCCAGTTGGCTTTATTGGCTGGCAACACATCGACGGGGCCATAAGGCCAGTATTTTTTAAAGGCCTTATGATAGCGACGATAATTTCTTCGCAGTTGGTTCTCCGATACTACAAACAGTGGACTACCAAATTCTTCCACCAACTGAGTGGTGTCTCGCTCTTCGATAAATAGGTGGTTATCTCTTACGGATAAACTATCGTCGATAATGTCCATGGTGATCCTCTGTCGATATTTTTCTAATGATCAATTCGTTTTAAATAACGCTGCCGACCGCGCTCGCCCATTTTTTCCAATGCGGGATAGAGATATCCCAATGCTCTTGGGAAAAACCCAATTAAGCGTGCACCTATGCTGTCGAAGTAAGGTAAATAAATTTCTAACTTAGGGGATTTCAATGCATGTACTACTGCATTAGCAACGGAATCAATCGATTGTGGTTCGCTTAAAAAATTAAGCACACTGCCGTTGTTGGTGGCTTCGTGACGCAGCATGGCGGTATCCACTCCGCTTGGGTAAATACCGGATACCGATATCCTCTCTTCTAATAACTCTTCACTTAAGGCTGCGAGAAAACCACGCAAGCCGAATTTAGTGGCGGCGTAGGTTGCGCTGCCTTTTAATGGGATAATACCGCCCATAGAAACAGTGGTAATAATATGGCCAGCTTGTTGGGTTTGCATGTTCTTGGCGCAGGCTCGAATAATATGGATAGCGCTTACAAGGTTGATATTTAATTGCGCATCGATCTGTTCAGGTTCCAGATCTAGAACATTTCCAGGAACCACAATGCCCGCATTCACGAAGGCCACTTCTAGTTGCGGCTTGCCGTTAAGAATACGAGAGCAAAGCGCTTTCACCGAGTCAGCATCATTCATATCCGCCACAATAGCTTCTGCATTAGGTAACTGGGTTTCTAGCTCCGCTAATGCCGCTTCATTGATATCAACGAGCAATAGCCCATAGCCCAGCTGACTCAACCGCCTGGCTACCTCGGCACCGATTCCGCCCGCCGCACCTGTGATTAACGCATATTTCATTGGTACCTCAGCTATTGCGTTGTTACTGTCTCAGCATTACCTCAACATGAACATTGTTCAGATATAGAAATATGATCAATGTTCACATATAATTTGTCAACAGTTTAGTAGCAAGAAATATGAGACCGAACGGGCCTATGGCAGTTAGCAGAAGAAAACCAACCCAGGATCGCAGCCGAGAGAAATACGACTTAATCGTTAATGCTGCCAAATCGTTAATCGGTGAACGGGGCAATGATTCAGTGAGCGTGCGGGAAATTGCTAAGGTGGCTGGCGTTGCGCCTAGCTCCATCTATCAGTACTTCCCAGATAAGAACGCCATCGTCACCGCCATTGTGGAAGGCTATTTTGATCAGATCGAAGCCATGATTCTTAGCTTTACCGACCAGGCAAAATCGGTGGAAGACTTGGCCAAATCAATGGAAGTGGCCGTCGATTACTACTATCAGATGTTTTTACAAGAACCAGCGCTCACTACCATCTGGGCTAGCATGCAGGCCAATCCCATTTTGCGGGATTTGGATACAGAGGATTCCATCAAAAACGCTAACTTGTTTGCGGACAAACTCTGCGAACTAAAGCCAGATACAGATCACCAAGCTGCTTTTGATGCTAGTCTACTGCTCATCCAAATGGTGGGGATAACCATTAGAATGACGTTAACCATGCAGGATCAAGTGGGCCTGCGTTTGCTAGAAGAATTTAAGATATTGGTGAGAGTTCGCTTTCGCGAGTTTATTGAAAACTAAGGTCAGCTTTCCAAAAGGCTTCGCTTTAAGTCTTTTTGAATAGGTGATTTACCCAACCATATACCGAATAAAATCTGCTTAAAGCGATAGCTTGGTACAACACCAAGCTCTTCACCATTGCGGGAAATGTAAGTCCCACCACCAGGCAAGTAGAAAAAATCGAACTGGTCATTGATATTAACAGGCACTTCATTTTTCATCATTACTTCATCAAGCATGGAAGCATATCTATCGTAGTCGTCACCTGCAGAGAGTTTTAGGCCGTCTTTAATAGAAGAATTCAATAGGCTTGGTGTAATTAAAGACGAAGTGATTTTCAGGCGCATGAGTTGTGGCTCATCGGCATTAATAATGGCTTCGGGATTTTTGGACTTATTGCTCAGGTAAAGCGAAGCGACATAAACTTTTGTGAAAAACTTGCTGCGTTCACCGCTACCATTGAGAGAAAGATTTTTGCCCTGCACAACAATACGCGACGCTGATTCAGAATCTTGATTCGGCGATGACTGTGCTATGTTGGTGTGTCCAACTAAAGCTATCGTAAAGATGCTCAAAATAAACCAGTGTTTCATTCTATTCTGCTCTTTTCCGTAATCAATTCATACCGCGGCCGACTATCCATTTATAGACTTTTTCCAGGCTCGTGTGCAATTGCTTGATTGCCCCTATTACTTAGCTAGAGAGCCAATCAACTCACTATATAGCGGCAACTAAGCCACTGATTCAACATAGATTACTACTTTACAGACCATTTGGTTTGCTAATCCCACAACAATATAATATCTTTACAGCCGTAAAGTATAACTAGATCCGCAAGGGCGCCGCACTGGGGACCAATCAAGCCGTATGGGACACATAGAACAAAAATTTCTGCCCTTCTATGAATCTATCGTGGATCATCCCATTCGCTGGATAATGGCATGGATTCTGTTTATTGGTTTGCTCGTATCCAGCCTGCATTACCACACCGAAGGCTTTACCCAAATCAAATCCCAAGAAGGCCCCTATATTTTCTTTCGCGATAGCAATCCGCAATTTCGTGACCTTCAGACCATGCGCGAGACTTTTCAATCAGACGAAACGCTCATGTTTTTATTTAGCCCCGCCAGTGGCGATGTCTTTAGCAAAGAGTCCTTAAAAATCGTTGAGGAAATTACCAACATAGCTTGGACACTCCCCTACGTGATTCGGGTGGAATCCCTTGCCAGCTTTCAGCATACAGTCGTTAATGGCGATGAATTAATTACCGATAATCTCTATCGAGATCCAGATTTACTAACTCCCGAAGCGATCGAATCAGTTAAAAGCATCGCCCTAAATGAAAAAGCAATTTTGGGTCAGACCATATCGTTGTCTGGACATGCCACTTCCATTAATGCATTTGTGGCAGTTGAAGATGGCGCGCGAATCGAAACGCCGATTATTATGGATGCAGCCAGAAAAGCTATTGCCGATCTTCAGCAAACTTACCCCAATGCAGACATTAAATTGCTCGGTGATATTCCCATTGCCGAAGCAGCTTATATGACTACAGAAACCACCCTTAGGGAAATCACCCCCATCGGCATGGCCTTGGTGGTAATCGCGTTGTGGGTGTTGCTAAGAAGCGTGTGGTGTATTCTGATTACCCAGCTCATGATTACCCTTTCCATTGGCTTGGGCTATACCGTTTTCTTAATGAGCGATGACGCCTTGTCTAGCGCCTCTGCCCTAGGTTCACCCATGATTCTTACCTTGGCGGTGGCCGATTGTGTGCATATTTTGGTGACCTATCTACAACAAGGGGCCAAAGGTGCGAACAAGCGCGAGGCTATGTTAGAAAGTTTACGCATCAACTTTCAGCCCGTTTGGTTAACCAGTATCACCACAGCGATCGGCTTTTTATTTATGAATTTTGCAGAAGCCCCCCCTTTTAATCATTTGGGTAACGTTGTTTGTTATGGGATTTTGTTCGCCTTTGCCCTGTCAGTGACTTTGCTGCCTGCCATTATGATGTTGCTACCACAACCAAAATATCAATTTGGTGTTAGCCAGCAGCGCTATATGAAATCACTGGCAGACTTTACGATTAAATTTAAACGCCCGTTGTTTTTTAGTACTTCGATCGTGGTTGTCGCACTAGTGAGCATGGTACCGCTAAACCAGGTTAACGATATTTTTAACGAATACTACGATGAAACCTATGATGTCAGAAAAGCCTTAGATTTTTATTTGGAAGAAATTGGCGGCTTACAACGGCTTGAGTATTCCGTTCCGGCAGATGGCTCTGGCGGAGCCATGGAACCGGAATACCTGAGCAATATCGAAGCCCTTATCGCTTATGTAGAAGCCAAGCCAGAAGTGTCCAGCACCCGTAGCTTTGTTGAAGTAGTTAAACGCCTAAACCGTAATATGCATAGCGGTGATCAAGAATATTACCGCGTACCCGACAACCGCGAATTAATTTCCCAGTATGTATTACTTTATGAGCTGGGCTTGCCACAAGGCATGGGCCTTGATGCTCAAATCGATTTCGATAAATCCATGAGTAAATTAGAAATCGTTTTCCATCGTATCCCTTCTCACGAATTAGTAAAACAAAGAGCCGATATCAATCAATGGATAAAAATAAACTGGCCTGACTACATGCAAACCGAAGCTACTGGTTTGGATTCTCTGTTTTGCGATGTGTCTTTCGACAATGTGAAATCTATGTTCACAGGAACCGTCATTGCACTGATTATGGTATCTGCACTTTTGATTTTTACACTGCGGTCTTTACGCTATGGCTTACTTAGTTTGCTACCTAATTTACTACCCACTGCCATGGCCTTTGGTATTTGGGGGCTGTGGGTTGGTGAAATTGGCTTAGTGGCGTCGGTTCTTGGTTGTATGACATTGGGTATTATCGTTGATGACACCGTGCACTTCTTGAGTAAATATGTGCGCGCCAAGCGTGAGCAAGGCTTGGATGCTGAGCAAGCCACTCAATATGCTTTTCAAACGGTCGGGGTTTCACTGATCGCGACTACCGTTATCCTGGTGGCGAATTTCGGCGTGATGGGAGCCAGCCACTACCTTCCCAATTTCGTGCTTGGTGTGATGACATCTTTAATCATTGTGATTGCGCTGGTGCTAGATTTCTTTTTCTTTGTGCCGTTACTGCTACGTATTGATAAATCTCGATAAATTCGGCTTTTATAACTCCCTTCCATTTAGGATTGCAGGCTTATAACCGCTTCATACCACTAATAACTGACAGCGCTTGTGCCAGACAAGTCTGATCACTATTTGATCTATCGAATGTGAATAGTGTCAGGTTTTTGGTTGCGAAATGTGTTTATTATTTGACTAGAGTAGAAATTTAAACCAAAGCACGTCGTTTAATAGTCACAAGCGACGGCGAACTGAGTACAACTTTAAGGTAAGAGTCGAGTAACTAACCATGTTTAGCTATCAGAAAAAATTACCGGTGGGCGAGCTTAGCGTCGGTATGTATGTTTTTCAGCTAGACCGTTCCTGGAGCGGTACGCCGTTCCCGTTGCAAGGCTTTCATATCAAAGACGAGTCAGACATCAATCAACTGGCTCAGTACTGCAAGCACGTTATCATCGACGTTACCCGCTCGGACATTCGCAAAGCTAATCATGAAGCCCGTGAACCAGGCCAACCCAAACCTATCGTTCGTGGCAAGTATCACAGCACCCTTGAGCTTAAGCCTTATGTGTACCCAGAAAGGGCACCACTAAACGATGAAATTAAAAAA
>JAKSAW010000592.1 GCA_022361455.1 Pseudomonadales bacterium
TAGCGAAGCCTTTATAGTAATGGTTTACAGTTCTTGCGATTGCGATTATGGTTAAGCTTTCAGGTCTAAATACTCAGAGAGAAATTTCATTTGGCTACGAAGAAAATCGCGAGAAAGCTTGGCTCTCGGCACCACCATATCAAATCCATGAAAAGCGCCCTCCAAGTGTTCAAATTTGCAAGGCACACCTGCTTCAGTTAATCGGTCGGCATAGACACGATTTTCGCGGGCAAACAAGTCAGCACTACCTACCCCAATCCATGTGGGCGGCAGCAAGTCAATATTCAGATGTTTGGCAGGCGCCGCATAACGGGGCAATTGCACTTCGCCATGATTATTGCCTAAGTAACTGCCCCAGCCTGTGCGATTACTAATATTATTCCAAAGTGGAAACTTTAAAGGATCCAATTCGCGTTTCAGGGCTGTTTCATTATCCAACATAGGATAAATTAGAATCTGACAAGCAGGTTGCTGTCCACCTTCTTCACTCACACGATGAACCAAACTAGCGGCTATACATCCGCCAGCGCTTTCACCGCTAATTGCTATCTTGCCTGGCTCAACATTGAATTGATCTAAATTCTGATTCAACCAACGCCATACGTCATAGGTGTCATTTAAAGCTGCCGGAAAAGGATGCTGTGGAGCCAAGCGATAACTACTCGCCACAACCACAAGCCCTAGCTGATTCACGAAAGGAACACAGCGACCAAAAGAATTCTTATGAGTACCCAAAATTAATCCACCACCATGGATATACAACAGCAACCCGGTGGGTTTACGATTAGTTGGGGAGTAAATCATGGTATCCCGGCCAGCAATTCGCTTGTGCTCTACCTTGACGTTTTGGGCATCGGGTTTAGGGATAAAGAAAGGCGAGATAGAGCGCTCTATGGGACGGTAAACTGGAAGCATCCAACGCTTAATACCTAACCCTGGTAATCGCTTGCCAGCTTTTTCCAGTTCAGGGTGTAATGGGTCTACAGTGAGTTCGTTGCTTTGTAGTTGTTTAGCACCGGGCATGCTATTTGATGTTGGCTTCATTGCCCCGCCTCGATTTCACTTTATGTTTTTTATTCTTCTATTAAATGACCAATAAAGACTCTGGCACAAAAAGTAAGCTTATAGCAAAACACACCCTGCACTTTCTATGGCTTTCCCACCCGTTGAGTGGGCGGAAAAGCCATTTCGAAAGCTATAAAGGACTAACTCCCATAAATAGTTTTCAAGCCTCTATCCACATACTCGGAAAGCTTTTTCTCGCTATAGACTAACTGCTTCATAGGGCTATCCATTGGCGGAATCTTGAAGTTAGCTAGATAGCTAACAGCGCACACATCCAAGGTGCAAGGCTTATCACCACCAAACCACTCTTTTTCTCCGAGGTAGGCTGCGAGCGCTTCGATGGCTTCCACACCAATTTGATATACTTCCTCGGTGCTATGACGGCTCATTCCTTGAGAATTTAAATCTGCCAATACCCCTGAACGAATCTTATTAGTGATTACGTTGCGCAATAATTTTGGAATCGCTCCAAACAAATCGTTTCGCAATATCTCCCAATGCTCATCCACCGCCCAGCGGTTATACATCATCACAAAATACAGTTGCTCATCCAGCATCACGCGCATAGCATGATGTATGGCTTTTTCTTCATCGCTAAGATGACTATCAAGATCAACCGATAAATTGTTTTTAAGATAATCGATAACGATATTGGAATCGGCAACCTTCCTTTTGTTATGAATGATATAAGGCAGCTTTCCTTTGGGAGCCTTACGTGGATCATTCTGTATTACCACTTTGTAATCGATTTCAGCAAGCTTGAGAACACCTTCAAGCTTCATACAAAAAGGACTTGGGTTCGGTACATCCATGGCACTTTTAAATTGATGCAATTCAATGACTGGTTTGGACACGTTTTACACTCCCTTGAACGGCGTAGCGTCGTTTAAATTTTCTTATTCATTGTGCTGATTTATATTGATGGAATCCAATGAAATTTGTGTTGAAAAGCCAGCTGCGCGAGGATGGCCACCACCACCGAGCTTAACTGCAATGTCAGACACATCGATTCCATCTGCTGTAGAACGTAAAGACCAACCCCGATGCGCTCCACGATCACAATACCCCGCTGCAAATGGGTATCCATCTGCCAAACGCCCTACTAACTCACTCACAATTTCCCGTGGGCAATTCACTACCGGCACTTCGTAACCACAGATATTGCCCATAACAGCGCGCTTGGCATGATGTTGAATCATTTGTTCCCTGAATCGATTGATAGCGTCACCTTCAGGGACCAACTGATTTAATAGGGCTTCGTCTTCTAGGTATTGTGTCCACTGCTCAAAGTCATAATCTCGGGACATAAGCGCCGCATTAATTGCTTGGCTATTAGGCTCTTTAAATTGCCAAAGATCTCGATCCTGAATACAGCGCAATAAAAATGGCACTGGTGTTTTGTGGAAATAATCCCAAGTGATAACCGCCCCGGAACGATTCATATCAAACTCTAGGGTTAGGTTTTCGATTTCATTGTCTAAGCCTTCCAGATCTTCCATAGCGCTAATGTGATGATCGAGAACAATGACTTGTTTGGCGGCAGCACACAGCAATTTCATTTGATCTTTTTTATAAGCAAAATCCACCAAATACACAGTGGTGTTGACCAAGCTCTCAAGGTCGATATCTTTGATTGGCCCATGCGACGCACCATAAAACTCAGCGTCAATTTGCTGCCCTTCAAAATAAGTAAAGGCCGCAAGAGCGGCCCCAAAACCATCTAAACATCCACCACCATGGTAAATTACTAAGTTATTAGCCATCGCTACTTCCTGATGCTTCTGACGAGAAGAGTTGCCAGTAAATAATTTCTTTTAATGCCACATAAGTTGTTAAAGCTGTAACCCTAAATTCTTCCCAAATATTCAAGCTTTCACCATACAGATGTCGCTTTAATGATCCCACCAATATTTTCGTGGTTTCTGGACAGCGAGTGCTGTTACAACCACGAACAATGTAGTTATTCAACAAATTCAAATGGCGCTTACCATGGGGTGGATTATCAACATGGTCATAAGTAAATACAAAGTTAGGTGCAAACCAATCAACCACAGCCCCTGCGTCCGTTTCCTGCTTCACTAAACTCAACTCACCGATGGTGCCGAGCTGTTGCCAAAAGAAAGGTGAGTAAGAGGTGAAGTTACCCAATGAATAGTAAATCATGGCCTTTCTTGGCTTACCATCACTTGTGCGCAGCACACAGCCTTCGGCTTTTTGCTGATCCGCCAAAGCGCCATCTAAGCGATCTTCATAGCCGTTTACAAAACAAATTTCTGCTGGCTGTGGCACATGAGAATGCGCCCCAACAATCACGTCTGCCCCTTGTTGAACTAATTGATGAGCAATATCCAGCTGTACCGGTTGCGGGTACATATCATGCTCTTCTCCCCAATGAATACTAATAATGCTGATATCAGCGCCATCTTGTTTCATCTGTTTGAGAACACGCTGCGTATCGGATAAATCAATTTCGCAACCTTCTTTCCAAGCAGCGAAAGGAATCGGTTCAATACCTTCAACCATTGGATTGAGGTGAAGCTTAGACTTCTTAAACGTTTCTTTGCTGTTTACGAAAGTAGTAATGGCGTAATAGCCAATTCGAATGCCCTTGGTTTCAAAAACAAGGTATGGTTTCTGTTGCTTCGAAGTACGAATGCCAGATTGCCATATGCCCTCTTCTTTAAGAGCCGCGAGGGTGTCGAGAATCGCATCATCAGGATAATCGAAGGTATGATTATTCGCTGTCGACATCACTGAGAAGTAATTATGATTTTCTGAATTTCGAAATGCCGTCAACAAACTGGGATCTGAATTCATTTGGAACAGGCTATCCGGTGGTACTGGGTATTTAGGCGAAATCAAAGTTTCCAAGTTACCAGTGAGTACATCAACGCTATCAAAATACTCTTTCAAAATCTCATCAACAAAATCAGGTTGCGAATAAGATAAACGCATGACATCGCCAACCGATGCTAGCTTTAACACGTTTTCAGGTTCACCAGGTGCTGCCTGTTCTTGAATCACCTGCAGCAGTTTCTTCTGCTGATCAAAGTAGGTTTTAAGTTCGTTACTGGTGCTCCAGCGTTTACCAAGCACCCTTAAACTGGGGGACTCATGAAGATACATAGGTGGCGTTTCAGTAAAGCCTTTAACAGACACGCCACTACAACTACTTTCGTTATGGGCAAGGGCGAGGTTGGCTGAAAGCCAGCTACAAACAACAAATAAGACCGACCAAAGCTTAGTATTCATTAACAGTCCCTCTCATTTTTCGACCGAGGGCTCTGACCAAAAACGCCGGCAAAAACCAAAGATAGATCACCA
>JAKSAW010000698.1 GCA_022361455.1 Pseudomonadales bacterium
ATATTCGAGTCTTGTATATCGGATGCATATCTCTGAATAGAAACAGCCATAACTACAGCTATAACAACCATAGCCATATTGAATGCAACAGTCAGATTATGATTGTTGACAAAAGTATCAGATAAGGACTTCATAAAGATTTATTGATTTTACCCACTGCGCTGATGCTTAGCCTTTTCTGACTTCATTATTCCTAGTTTATTCATTCTGAATCTCAATGTACTAGGATTAATTCCCAGAGTTGATGCAGCTCCCCTGGGCCCTGCAATTACCCAGTTGTGCTTTTCAAGAGCATCTAGAATGTGAGCTCTTTCTGCTTCCTGTAATGTCCTCTGCCCTTCTCCTTCAACACTTGGCACAGGTTCGGGTTCTAGCCTCTCAATCTCTTTCACAGGCTCATTCAAATCTAATGTACCCAACACAACGTATCTTTCGATTGTATTTTGCAGTTCTCTAACATTTCCTGGCCAGGTATGTGATGTCAGCCTTTCTAAATCTTTTGAAAGAAGCTGCCTATCATTTGAGTTGTAGCGCTGAACAAACTTTCTAAAAAACACATTCGCTAGAATAACTATATCTCCTGCTCTATCTCTCAATGGCGGCACATATAGCGGAACAACGTTAAGCCGATAATAAAGATCAGCCCGAAAGGTTCCATCAGCAACCATCTTGGGGAGGTTTTGATTAGTCGCTGCAACTACCCGCACATCTACTATTTTCGGATGATTTCCCCCTACTGGTAGCACCTCTCCTTCCTGCAGAGCTCGCAAAAGTTTAGTTTGAACTTTTATATCAAGCTCAGCAATTTCATCTAAAAATAGAGTACCTTTATCAGCTAAATCAAACTTTCCGGGTCGGTCTTTTTGAGCCCCAGTAAACGCCCCCTTTATATGGCCGAATAATTCACTCTCAATTAGTTCACCTGGTATAGCTGCACAGTTAAGCTTAATCAAAGGCTCGTTGGAACGCGCGCTATTCTTATGAACCTCATCAGCCACCAATTCCTTTCCAGTACCAGTTTCTCCAAACACTAGAACTGTCGCATCTGTCGAGGCTACACTTTTTATATTCGAGACCAGCTTCTGAATAGGCTCACTATTTCCAACAATCTTACTATCATTCTTCCAGCTAAGAATTTCTTCTAGTTCATTGTTATAGGCAATCAACCGTTTATTTTCACTTTTAGCTTGATGCGCCAATGCAATCGCTTCATCTGCTGCAATTTTTGCACTTTGATTATTAAAAACTATCAGAAATAGCTCTTCTGTTAATTTTTGACATCTTGCGAGCACATCATGACTGTCGTTTATCTTCGTTCTCAATGTACACTCGCCGACAGAAAGAGCTTGACTTGTTATCAGATTCACGTCTTTTAACGGCAAGAGGTGCTCTAATTTTCGACCTTCATAAGAACTTACTACAATATTGTATTGAAGAGCTGCGGTATCACTAATTCGTACGATATTTAAACATTTATCTACCAACACCATGAGATCAGGGGCAGAATCAAATACCAACTGAAGCTGATTCTTCGCTTCATTTAGTAAACGCTCTTTATTCTCGTTATCAATTTCCAATCTAGATTCACGTATAGCCCTATCAATTATACGAGGCAATAGCTGTAGATAGCGTCCTTGCAAGTCTTTAACCAAATAATCTTTAGCCCCTGCCCTCATACACTGCACAGCTAATTCTTCATTTCCGACCCCGGTCAACATAATAGAGGGTATCTTTGAAGCATACTCACTTAGAAAATCGATTCCTTTCCCATCACCCAACTCATAATCAACGATCGCTAGCTCATATTCATTCTCATCGGCCATTTGCAATGCCATAGAAAGTGAATGAGCACCAACCAGCTCCACCCCTTCATCTGATAAAGCATGCTTTACCAAGGACCATAATCCTTCATCATCTTCGATATAGAGAATTTTCATGCCGACCATTTCACTCATTTGATATCTCTAACCTACAAAAAGCTTGCCAGCTTGATACCTAGATGTAGCCGGCTTAACGATGCATCAAGGCGCAATATATTGCGACATAACGCAGCACGCGCAACATATTGCGCCCGCTGGATTCAATAATAACGCCTAATGCTCTGGCATGATACTTGCGAGCTCTGATCAACCAACTTTACCCAATTCTATAACACCCTCAGATCCCAAAAACCAATTTGGAATGATGAAGCTAACAAAATACAACTTATTGATATTCATATTATTTAAACTGAATCCTGTCGGTGCGTTTGCAGAGGTTTCGCCACCAGATAACTACGAACCTATAAAGCCAATAACAAAATACACATCCCCTTTTCCAAAAGCTGTAAGCCTAGGAAACAAACTGTTTGAAGACAAAATCCTATCAAAAAATGATGAAATATCATGCAGCACTTGCCATAAGCACTCAAACTGGGGAGCTGATGAAAGATCATTGAGTGAGGGTATTAATGATTCTCTAGGTGTTAGAAATACTCCTACAGTCTATAACTCAGGATATAACCACACCCTGTTTTGGGATGGCAGAGTAACCACTCTCGAGGAGCAGGCCCTGCACCCAATTACAAACCCAATCGAAATGGGGAACACAATTAATCTACTCTTGCACAAACTAAAAAAGTCTCCTCAGTACCGCCGCGAATTTAATAAAGCTTTCGACGATGGCATTACCGTCTCCAATATTACATTTAGCCTCGCCGAGTACCAAAGGACTCTAACAACGCCAAACTCGCCCTTCGACAGGTGGTTAAAAGGCGACACAAAAGCAATATCGATAGAAGCATATCAAGGCTATCAGTTATTCAAAGGCCTAGGTTGCTCCTCTTGCCACCAAGGGATCAATGTCGGAGGAAATCTCTATCAACCCTTAGGGATACTTAATCATTTGTCGCCAAACGACCATGATTTAGGAAGGTATAATTTATCAGGGGATAAAGATGATTTTCAGGTTTTTAGGGTTCCATCTTTACGTAATGTCGCGATGACTCCCCCCTATTTACATAACGGTAGCATTGCTGACTTAGAAAGCGCCATATTAATTATGGGAGAACTTCAGCTAGGAATCACATTGAGCAAGGAAGAAACGAGGTTGATCCGTATATTTTTGGAATCTCTAACTGGAGAGCAACCGAGTAATGACAATGATTAACAATTTCCTAAAGTTACTGATTATCGTTATTACCTATTCCCTAACAGCTTGCTTTCAATTCAACGACACCTCCAACCTCGATAACTACAAGCTTGTTTCAGAGAAGCTTCTATATCGTAGCAACAAGTTAATGTATTCGATTCTAACGCACCACTCATCGGCACTCTATGATTACGATGAAATAAACGCTCAAGCTCGCTCACTCAGCATAAAACTCAATCAATTATATATTGATTCTCAAATTAATGGTGACATAGAAATACGCAATCAATTGGCAGCGGTGATTCAGGAATATCAAGGATTTGAAAAGCTCATTGAAAGATACAAAACGATTAAGGCACAATATCGAAATGCAGAGAACTACCTGCCAAATGCATTAGACATAGCCTTTAATAGAAAGAACGACAGTAATAC
>JAKSAW010000593.1 GCA_022361455.1 Pseudomonadales bacterium
ACTCGATCCTCAACAGTCGGGATTTATGACACACCCTTTGTATCTGACGCCTATGGAAAAGAAGGTGAAAATATTTGGGTACGGTTTGAAACCTGCGCTGTGTGTGAGCGAGACCACACTCACAATAGCTTGTTAGCCTGTCTTAGTTGGGGATATGAAAGAGAATACATGGGTGGCCAAACTGGATGGGCAGAACCAGAACCGTTAGCAATGCAATGCCATGCTAAAGGAACTGAGGATGTTCAAACAGTCTTAGAAAGTAACGCAGATATAGCATTTAGTTTGCAACAACAATGACAGCAACATTAATATTTAAAGCAATAACCCCTCATCTATCGCAATAAAATCACTAGCCGCCTGAATCAGAGAACGAGCTGTTAACCTTTCAACGCCATAAACAGTCACGTTTTTTTTGAAATAACTCCGCACTTTATTGATCAGCAAATCAAAATCACCATCGCCTGTAACTAGTATTATCTCATCGCATCGACTTGCATAATCTATTACATCTAGCGTTATACCAACATCCCAGTCGCCTTTTGCGGACCCATCTTTACGCGTAATGTAAGGTTTTAGTTTCACCTCAAATCCGATTGCACGCAAAATGTTTTGAAACTGCTTTTGTTTTTCATCACCGCGATCAATCGCATAGGCAAATGCTGCGTTTATTTGATGATTAGAACATATTTTTGCCCAAAATTTATTGTAATCAAAGTTTCTACCAAAACCCTCTCGCACCGTGTAATAAACATTTTGCACATCGATAAAGACCGCTGTGGTTGGGAGCTGTTCGACCTTATTCATCAAATACTAAACGCTCTTTCAAAAACTGTGTAAACAACTGAACTTTGCTAGTTCGATGTACATCGCGGTGTGTAATAAGCCATAACTTAGCACGCCACTCTGGTGGGGGTGGTATTAATGCGGTTAAGGCTTTAGATTCTTTAGCCATCCAGCCTGATAACACTCCTATTCCAACACCCTGCTCCGCAGCCAACTTCATGCCAATAAAATCTACTGTTTTAAAAGCGATTTGAGAATCAGGCACATGTTTATTCATCCAAGCCATCGCAGGAACATTCGTTAACGTTCTTACCGTGCTAATAAATCGATGGTCATCGATATCCTGTAAATTTTTCAACTTGCCGTAACGCTTTATATAATCCTTTGACGCGAAAAGTGTCGCTCCCAAGTCCGCTAATTGCTGCACCACATAATCAGGATCTACCGGTTGCGCTCCAGGCCGAATACTCACATGGGCTTCGCCATGTTCCAATTTATATAAGCGAGTATCCTCAACATATTCAATTTTTAAATCTGGATAGCGTTGCTGAAACTCCGCAAGAATTTTGATTAATTGCTGACTGAAAGAAGAGACACTGGTAACAATCAAAGTACCATGGATTTGTTGATCTAGCCCCTGAAGCTGACCAAATAACCTCTCAAAATCATTTTCAGTTTGCTCTGCCACCTTGAGCAACATTAGTCCGGCTTCTGTCGGTGTATATCCCCGCGGAGATCGTTGGAACAGCCGCGCATTCAATCGTTTTTCAAGCCCTTCAATTCGCCTCAGAACCGTTGAGTGGTGCACGTCTAAAAACAAGGCAGCTGCTGACAGCGTGCCTAGTCTCGCGACTTGGTAAGCGTAATGAACATCAGTCCAATCATTGAGTTGTGCATTCATGCACATAAGCATTGCATTAATTGTATTTTTGTTCAAATAAAAACAAGTCAAACTAGCCCCATCAAATCGAATGGCAACAAGTTCAACTCAGATAGCTAGGAATGAATGATGAAAAATACTCAATTAGATCAGAGCATTACGAACCAAAACATCGTTGTCTTCTCTGGTAGTCTAAAGAAGGCGTCTTGGAATCAGAAACTCGTGCAGATCGCTGGTGAAATGGCCGCGTCTTTAGGGGCAAATGTCACAGAGATTTCCCTCAGGGATTACCCCCTGCCCCTATTCAATGAAGAAATTGAACACGAAGATCATGCTGGTTTAAGTGACTTGAGAGCAGTGTTCTCTCGTGCTGACGGCATGATTATCGCGAGTCCCGAGTATAACGGATCAATTACCCCTGCTTTAAAGAACGCAATTGACTGGATTTCTCGGCCAAGCTCAGAGCAAAATTACACTCCGAACTACGCACAGCAGAAGGCGGCTATCATTGCCACCTCACCTGGGGGCTTAGGTGGTTTAAGAGGGTTAACCCATCTACGTGAAATACTGTCAAACTTGGGAACTCATGTCATACCAGCTCAATTAGCCGTACCAACCGCATACGAAGCCTTTAATGAATCAGGCGACTTAAGCAACGCGGCCACCAAAGACCGCTTACAAGCTATCGTTGAGCAGTTTTTGAAGCTATCCCTGAATTAGGTAGTATCGAAGTGTGGAGAAAGCAGAGAATAATTAAGACCAAGCCGATAGGAACGTTGAGGAGAACTGATCAATGGAAGCAAAATACCCACTACTTATGCGCATACTTCATTGGGTGATTGGGTTAATGATTATCAGCCTTCTGGCCGTAGGATTTTTTATGGCTGACATACCAGATGATGCACCTAATAAATATGATTTGTATCCGTTGCACAAAGCATTTGGATTTATAGTGCTAATACTCGTACTAGGAAGGATTTTAGTCAGAGTAATAAGCAAAGTACCAGCTTTACCGCAAAGCCTAGCAGCTTGGGAAGTTAAGCTTTCCCACATTGTTCACATTTTGCTCTACATCGCTATGATCACTATGACTTGGTCTGGCTACTTGATGAGTTCTTTTTTTCCCCACTCCCAAGGCCTGGATCTGTTTGGAATCGTAACAATGCCTGATCTAGTGGAGAAAAGTGAGGAATGGAGTGGTTTCTTTCATGAAATCCATGGCTACTGTGCTTGGTTTTTTGTAGCACTGCTTGTTTTTCATATAGCGGGCGTTATCAAGCACCGTTTCTTTGATGCAAAAGAAAGCGATGTGTTGAAACGAATGATGTGATCTGCTGTTGTGAAGAATGCTTTTCTAAAAAACATGAAAAAAGGGCAAGACCTAGCGATCTTGCCCTTTTTTTGAGCAATTAAGCAACGTTCAATACGAACGAAACGCTTATAGAGCTACGATATTCTCTGCTTGAGGACCTTTTTGACCTGCAGTCACAGTGAACTCAACCTTCTGGCCTTCGCTCAATGTTTTGAAACCAGAACCAGAAATTGCACTGAAGTGTGCAAATACATCTGGGCCAGATTCTTGTTCGATAAAACCGAAACCTTTTGCTTCATTAAACCATTTAACGGTGCCAGTAACTCTTTCAGACATGTTTGTATCCCATTGTTTTTACAGTAATTGTGGCTTCGCTCTTGGGAGAGTTTCCGCCGGTTCGCCAGAAATTAAGCAGTTACTATCTAAACTACAGGACGAGGTATTACAGAGAAAACTTCGAATTAGCTAGCATCAATATGTAACGTTCTTTCAAGCAATTTGGATAGTAACCCAAATTCTAGAGATGTCAATTTATAGATGGGGTTAGATGTTAAGCCCATGATAATTCGGTTAATTTTAGTGCCAATTGTCTGGCTTGTTGGTCAATATTTTAACCAACAAGCCAGTTCACAACCGATTTTTGAGTTAAGGGTAAGCAGCCTTACAAAGCATTCAGACTGGCACTAATACCAAAATGCTGGCGACCCGCACCAATGGTTCGAATATCTTCAGGGACGATACCTAAACCTACGCCATCTGCTGTGAGTTGAATTTCCTCTGGGAGGATAAAAATTCTCAATAATGAGTTTATTTGTTCCACGATCACTGCTTCAAAGCTGCTGAAAAGTAAGCCTGTCGTCGGGAATTTAATACGCCCCTCGCGGTTATTACCAATCTCATAGAACAGATCAAATTCAGGACTTAGCAGTGCGAGCTGTAAACCTTCTTCCCCATCATTACTCAAACGTACAGCCAGCTCACTATTAAGTTCGTATACAGCGGTTTCTTGCCACTCACCGTTTACGAGATCTTGGAAAACTACCTCGAAGTGATCGAGCGTTAGATAAGCAACCGAAAATAGGTTACCTCTAAAGGAAAGCTCTGGAGCAACTTGAGGGCGAAACAGAATGCGTTCGTTTGCGGTTTCTGGATCGGTGATCAAGTACGCTCCCGTATTTTCACGATCGTCATTGATCGGAATGGCTGGCGACAATACACCACCTTCGTAAAACGCTAGTAACGCCTGGTTGATTAGATTACTGGATACGGAAATCCCAACTTCAGAAGTTTCAGTACGAAACTGCTCAGGATCAGGCACGTTAACTGGCGTGTATTTGAAACCAAGCATTGTTGGCACTAACCCAGGTGCCTGCCCTAACCCCTCTGGAATTCCTAACAGATCAGGTAATAAGTGATCATCTAAATTGAGGATGTCAGGAAAGCCAAGATCGAGGCCAATGTCTATAGGGCCACCATCACCTGTCGCCGTCTCGGCTCCTACCCGGCCATTCAAGGTAATTCTCAATAGATTGTTGTTGGTAACACCAATGTTTTGAACTCCCATAAATGTAGTAAGAAAGGCACCATTATTAAGTGTGGCTCCCAGCCTTACTTGAAGTTCGTTCACTAGAGGATCGAGTATCAAGTTAACAATTAAAGGCACTAACTTATCTAAGAAGAGATCAACAATGATATCTCTAGCGGTGGAGATACCTGTTTCAATAATATCGATTACTAAGCCACCTAAACCGAAGCCAAAATTTCTAATCGCATCAGGGACGTTAAAATTCAGAGTAAAGTCGCTATCAAATGAACCTAATCCTACTGCGTTGATCGAAACAACTGATAAATTCACATCGCCATTAACAGCCGTTAAACCGATATCAGACGCTAAGCGTAACCTGGGGGCACCAACATTGGCATTAAATTCGCCGGCAAGAAAAGCCAACTCATCTTCCAAACCAATGGCTTCAAGAATGTCACGAACAATGCCGCTTAGACCTAACACATCGGTTTCAATTTTAACCCCCAAAGCAACATTACGAACGGTGGAATCTAAACTAAAACCTTCCCAGCCACCACCGGAGTTTAAATCTAACTGATCAATTTCTAATTCTTGGAAAGTCAGCGTAGTAAGAGAACCTTTAACACTGATGATATTTACGTTCACTGGCCCAATGGCAACCTCCGGGGTACAACCTAGTACAGGGACACAGACTTCAGGGATGATAACGACTTTTGGTAAACTAATTCTTGCCGCTTCATCAAAAAGCGTATTAGCGCCAGCAGTTCCTAGCAAAGCAGCGATATCTTGCTCTTCCACTAACTCTTGAGCGAAAGGAATTAAATCGTCGATCGCGGATTGTTCCGCATTTAATTTTACGATGTCATTAACAATCATTGCACGATTTGCGTAATGGTAAGTAGAACGCTGAGCATATTCATCTTCAGTCTGAATTTCGTATGTGAGAGCAGGTTCTACTGCAACGCTAAAAGTGCCATCGTTGTCGATGTTAGCGGGTATACCATTTATCGTTAAATCATAGGCACCAGATGGATCAATTAATTCGCCGGTAACAACAGGTGGTTTATCATTGGTAACATCCCTGACCACTATTCTGGGGCCTTCGTCATCGAAATAAAAATATCGACGTGGACCGAACTTACCCGGCTCAACTGAAAGATTGTTTTTACCTTGAGTTAAATAGCCTTCTAGTAGCGCTCCAGATGCAGTAGCGACACCATCATCAAATTCAAAATGTTGTTCGACTCGTAGACCATTTAAAAGGATCTTAGTGGGCTGTTCTTGGTAGCGTATCAAGAACTCATTGGGAAGTTGACCAATAAACTCAGAGTTTTTAACAGGTAAAACAATTGAATAGTTTTCGTTAACACAGCTTGTTAAGAAAACCAGCAGAGACAGAACACTTAGTGAACGGAGTGTACGATTTGCGATCATATGAGGCCCCCTAATTATTTAATAACGGCGCTAGCAGTGTAGCTGAACCCATTTAACTAGAAGGCCTTTTTACGGTAAAACGATTGATATAAATCTAACTACTGATCGATTATAAACCTTTTGATCACTTTAACCTCACAATGCACACAATTCGTTCTATGCATATACCCCAATCTTATTTTGCTTCATCACCGTGGTGACTTCTTCAAGACTTGCAGGATCTTCAATAGTTGAAGGGATTGAATAAGTTTCGCCATCGGCAATAAGACGCATAGTTTTTCTTAATATTTTACCTGATCGTGTTTTAGGCAAACGCGCAACTATTGCGACCTGTCGCAGGTAAGCCACCGCACCGATTTTACCACGAACTAACTCAACTACTTCTTTTTGTAATTGTTCATCAGATACGTTTGCGTCATTTTTTAACAATGCAAATGCGACCGGAACCTGGCCGCGAAGATCATCTTGAATTCCAATAACAGCGCATTCTGCTATGGCTTGATGAGAGCCAATAATTTCCTCCATTTCACCAGTAGAGAAGCGATGCCCTGCCACATTAATAACGTCGTCTGTACGTCCCATGATAAAGACATAGCCATCTTCATCCTTATAACCACCATCACCACTTAAAAAGTAGCCGGGAAAAGTTTTCAAATAAGCTTCTTCAAAGCGTGGGAAGTCATTCCATATGGTGGGAAAACAGCTCGGGGGCAGTGGTAACTTAACCACTATCTCACCTGGCTCACCGCTGGGCTTTTCATCACCATTGTGATCAAAAATACGCACATCGAAACCTGTCACCGGTAAAGAAGAAGAGCCGGCTTTAGTTGGCAAGTTATCAAGTCCGCGCATATTCGCGACAATGGCCCAACCAGTTTCAGTCTGCCACCAGTGATCGATTACCGGTTTATTAAGTTTTTGCTCCATCCATTCATAGGTTGGCGGGTCTAATCGCTCACCTGCCACATACAAATGCTTTAGCGAAGCCAAATCATATTGCTTGATCAGCTGTCCCTCTGGGTCTTCTTTCTTGATTGCTCTAAAAGCTGTCGGCGCTGCAAACAGAGTATTGATTTTATATTCATCTACCATGCGCCAAAACGCGCCTGCATCGGGTGTGCGAACCGGCTTACCTTCAAATAAAACGGTGGTACAACCCGCAAGTAATGGACCGTAAACAATGTAGGAATGACCAACCACCCAACCGACATCAGATGCGGCCCAATAAACATCACCAGGATTGCAATCATAGATAGCTTTCATGCTGTATTTAAGTGCTACTGCGTGTCCACCATTATCACGAACAATTCCCTTAGGTTTACCGGTAGTACCAGATGTGTAGAGAATATATAAAGGATCAAGAGCATTAACGGTGGCGCATGGCACTGGATTAGCATTTACGAATAGCTCCAACCAATCCTTATCCCTACCCTCTACCATTGAAGCCAAACACTGTGGCCTTTGATAGACAATACAATGTTCCGTTTCGTGGCCTGCAGATTGAATCGCTTTATCGACAATGGGCTTGTAAGGAATAATGTTTTCGACTTCTATACCGCAAGAGGCAGTGACTAACACTTTAGGTTTAGCATCATCGATGCGAACTTGTAGCTCATCAGCGGAAAAGCCACCAAAAACGACTGAGTGAATAGCCCCTAATCGTGCGCACGCAAGCATAGCAATCACTGCTTCCGGCACCATGGGCATATAGATCAATACAGTATCTGATTTGGAAACACCCAAGGATGCTAATGCCCCAGAAAATTGAGCAACGGCGTCGGTAAGTTCTTCGTAGGTATAAGTACGTTTGGAATCGGTAACAGGAGAATCGTAGATAAGCGCTAATCGATCACCCTCACCTTTTTCTACATGGTAATCCAGTGCCAGGTAGGCCGTGTTTAATTCACCATCGGCAAACCAACGATCAACGCCATTCTCATCTTTGGATAAGATCTTAGTAGGCGGCTTAAACCATTTAATGTCATCAGCCCGATCTTGCCAGAATTGTTCTTGTTCATTTATTGATCTGCGATATTCAGTCTCGTAACTCATGCCCCCCTCCTTGCATGTGGCTCTATGCCCCATTATTGGGCTTAAAAACTGCAAAAACAATGGTGAGATCATCGACTCGATGGATACAGTAAGTAAAGCTTACTTATCGATGACCTCATTCTCTTAAATATTTCCTATATGTAGATTAATCCGCCATAAACTGTGCCGCCGCCATTAAATGGGCCTTTTGCGCCGAGAACAAATCTTCAAGCATTTTGCCCTTACCCGCTTCTGTCTGAGCAACGTTTAAGGCAGTCTGCCAAGCATGGTCGGCGGATTGTAATTTATAAAGCGCGTTCACGAGGGCATCACTACCGGTCACAGAGACTGCAACTAAATCAGCTTGAAATTCCATTTCTCGACTCAAAGCCTGCTCAGCCATAACAACTCAATTCCTTTTGATGATGGTTTAGTAATCGCGGTTATAAGAGACCGATCCAAGTTAAGCTATGGCCAATTACAATTTGGATAAATTGTAACCGAAAAGAAAAACCCTCCCATATTGCTATGAGAGGGTTTGAAGTGAGGAATGTTACCCTTTCAAGGGTTTAAGTTCCCGACCAGAATAGTCAGTTACTTTTTCTTTTTACCCTTGTCTTTCCCCTTTTTACCTTTGTCCTTGGACTTAGACTTGGATTTTGATTTGTCCTTGTCCTTACCTTTGTCCTTGCCCTTGGATTTATCCTTACCTTTGTCTTTTCCTTTATCTTTACCTTTCCCTTTGCCACCGCCTTTGCCGCCTTCTTCAGGAACAAAGGAAGTGATCACGATACCGCCGTGACGATCTCCAACTTCTAAAGGAGCGGAACAAGAGGTGTGGAAATTGATGTGCTGTAATACACCGGAAGCGTTTTCGATATATACGTTGGTTTCAGAATCGAGCTTCGATTTACCAAGCATGGCAGCATCAAGAATAACAGCATCATTGATATTCACGACTTCAGATAGATAAAGGTTACCTTTCTTGTCTTCGATAGTCAGAGTAACTGGGCTCGCGCCAGATGAATCACCAGAACAAGACGCTTTTGAGCCTTGATCATTGTCGGAGTCTGAACACGAACCGCCAACATAAGTAATACCTAATACAGCAGGCTTACCATCTTCACAGCTCAATTGAGGTGCTGGCTCAAGATCCACAGCAACTGAATCCTCTGCCGGACAAATTACACCGCTATCGGTAGTGGCATTGGCGCTAACAGTTACTTCGCTGATAGTGTTGGCGTTAACCAGGATTGGGTCGCTGGTAATTGTTATAGACTCACCAGCAGCTAACGTAGAATCGCTTGTTAGCATTTCACCAAGCTCACTATCTAGAACGCTAGTAACTAATACTGGAATCCCACCTGTATTTTCTACTAAGTAAGAGTAAGCAACCTCTCCGCCACCATAAGGAAGTGTACAAGCATCAGCACTCTCACTTAATGCAGTTTCTTCAGCGATAACGATATCGTCTTTCTGACGAAAACTAACCACATCCCAGTTAGGCGAAGGATCACCTTTGTCGCTATTAGCAGGGTTTGGCGTATCGCCATCAAGTGGAGCAGCTTCACCCGCAACATAGATAGCTGAACAACTAGTGTGAATAATTTCTTCTACACCGTTGATAGTGATAGTAGTGCGCGAACCAAGTTTCTCACCTACACCAGCATCGATAGTGTAATTGTTTTCACTTGGCTTAGTTAGAATGGTTACACCACTTAAAAGATCTACATTAGTGTACTCAACTTCACCACCGTCTTTACCAGTAAAGGTAACGGTCGCGTCGCTCACGCTTGGACCAGTGTAACGTAGCGTGGTTGCAGAGATTGAAGATGTGCATAATTTGTCATCACTTGCTTGCTGAACTACTTGGCAAGTTTGATCAACAGTAACAGCGCACTCTAGAGGCATTTCGCAATTAACGTAGGCAGGATCTTCGCTAGTTACGTGCTTATTAGTTAAAGCACCAGAAGCGTTTACTTCAGCCACGTTCATAATAGTGCCTTCGGAACTACACTGACCTTCTGCATATAAAGCTTCGAAACCAGCATCGCCTTCAGTGATTACCACTTCAGATCCAACGGGTAAATCAGCAATAAACTCGCCAATGATATTTAATTGTACGTCAGTGATTGCAACGCTAGTTAAGTCTTCATCACCAATATTACGAACAACTAAACGGTAAACAGCACTTCGTGACGCCAGATCGGAGTTCAGCTGAGCTGTTGGACCGGTTGCGGCCGTGTCAGCGTCAACGAAATCTGAACCATCATCAAATTTAACTTGTTTCACAATCTCAATGGCAGGACCAACAATACATCTTACGTTTGCTGGATTTGCGTCGCTTACCGTTTCATTAGAAATGACACCCACAGCATTGACGCTTGCCACATTAGATTTGTTTCCAGGAGTTCCTTGGCAAACATCTTCTTGATAAAGGTTACCAAAACCAGTCTCGCCAGATTCAATTACTTGGGACACACCGGGAGCTAAATCAGCGATAGTGGCGTTAATTCCAATAGTTGCATCTTCAACTGTAACGTTGGAAAGTGTTTCAGAACCGATGTTAGTTACCACTAGTCTATAGTATGCATTGGCTTCCCCAAGAATACCCACGGGAACATCTGCGGCATCTGCTGTGTCGGCATCAAAATAGTTAACGCCATCTAAACTTACTTGCTTACGTAGCTCGATTTGTGGTTCTTCACAAACAACATAAGCAGACTCTTCGCTAGTAACAGATGTGCCAGTGCCAACACCTGTACCAATAACAGAAGCAGTATTTAAATGAGCGCCGCGAGAGCTACATGCATCTGGATCGCTAAGTAATGCAAATCCAGTGCTGCCAGAGTCAAGCACAACCGATTCACCTGGCTCCAGGGGATTAACTGTTAATGCTACATTTTCTAAGCCTAACACTGCATCAGTAACTTCTACATCGAATAAAGCTTCAGTGCCGGTATTAGTTACGGTTAAACGATATTCAGCTGCAGAGCCTAAGCCACCACCAGGGGCAGTAGCCACGGTATCTGCATCCATAAATTCGCCACCGTTCAAACTTACTTCTTTAACAATTTGAATCGCGGGCTCACCAGTTTCTTGACAGGCGTCTCCGCTAACCAACCAATCGACCTTTGCAACATAAGGGTGGGTTAGCCAAGGATTAGCGAATTCATCTTCTGGAGCTATTGGATAGCCAAAAACCGCGGGTTGAGTAGTTGGTAGGATAAAATTTGGGAATGCTGGTAACGGCTCACCATCTACAGTAATTATATAAGTTAGATCCGTTTCTTTGATTAGGTGAATCAGATATTCACCACCGTCTCCAGTAATTTGCGTAAACGGCAAGTTTGGCTCGGGACAAGTAACAGGATTAGGCCCTTCTCCACCTCCATCTAGAGTGGCACCAAGGCATTGCACAGTCACCTCAACATCAGGTAATGGAACATCCTGAGTTAACTCTAGATGACCATTGCCGTTGATATCACAATAAACGTATCCCTCGACCCAAGTAGCCAACGCACTATTAGCTGATAAACCAAACAAAGCGGCCACGCCAACGCGTTTAAAAAAAGTATTCATGAGAACCCCAACGAAGTAAAAATTTTATACAGTTCGCAAAACGCGAACAATTTCGTTTATAGCAGGGCTATTTAATGATATTTAATTATAAGGCGATTGAACGTTCTTATGATTGACTGTGCTACTTGGCTACAACTCTGTAACCAAAGCAACGTTATGTTTCTTTTTGTAAAAACAGCAACTTATTTCTTTTTAGCGTCACATACTTGATCTATCAGCGACAGGACACGTTGCGACACTTCATCGTAGCTTTCAATATTAAACATAGGCACCATGGTTTGTTTCCTTTCAAATAGAGCATGCTGTAATGCTTTAGCTATTTTTGATACATCACGGGGCTTCATCAAATTATCCCCTTCTGCTGACAGCACCTCGGAAATACCACCCACATCCGTGGCTACTACAGAAATACCGGTGGCAAAAGCCTCCAAGATAACATTCGGCATTCCTTCAGCATGGCTAGGGAGACATAAACAATCGGAAGCGTTCATCCAATCATTGAGCTTCGAGTGTGGCATCTCACCGACAAGCTTAACGTGCGCTGCTAGTTTCCGATCCTTAATGATCTGTTCGACTTCAGCAAGATCCTCACCCTTGCCAATAACCACTAGCTCAAAATTACTGCGCTGTTCCTTCAAAATAGCGATGGCTTGTAGTAAATCAGTAATCCCCTTTGCCACCTTAAGATTACCGACATAGATAATTCGTTTTACATCTTTTTTTAGCCCAAGCTTCTCAATGCAAGCTGACTTATTGGTAGGAAAAAACTTAGACTTATCAACACCAGAATAAATTACATGTATTTTATCTTCAGGAATCCCTGCCTCAACGATCACATTTTTTAGCGCCAGACTAGGAGATACAATCGCTGAAGCATATGCAAACATTTCTAGGATTTTCTCTCTCATATCTCGCCGAGATAGCAATACATTAACGTCGCTACCATGAACTCTCATAATAAGAGGCAGATTGTTTTTCCGTGCTAGAAGCATGGATGCATAGGCATCTGGATAAGCCCAAGATGAGTAAATCAGCTCAGGATTTCGCGGATTCATCCGTTTGAAGCTGGGCCCGAATGACAAATAGTAAAGCAAACCGTTAATAAGATGCCCGACCAGCGGAATGGAGAAATATATGGGGTGGGCAACGGGTATTCCCTTCCAGTTCAAAGTTCGATTAAACGCGGGTAACTCTTTACCTTGTTTTTTAGCTCGTAACACTTCGGTCCATGGCAATGGACAAATTACGTTTAAATCAATTTGATCATTTAAATGAAAAAACAGTTGATCGTTATAGGGCGCTCTATTCGGATGAAGAACGCTATTAAAAAAAGATGTAATGAGTGTTACTTTGTGCTTCATTAAGTGTACTTCTACTTTAAGTGTTTTATATAGAGCGCTTGGTATTGCTCTACCATTGCGCGTACGCTATAACGCTCCATTACTGTCTTACGTGCATTATCTGCAAACACATTCCTTGTCTCTTTAGATTCGACTAACTCTTTAATCGCTTCAATCAGGGCATTTTCGTCACTCTCTGGGACTAGCAACCCATTCTTTTGATCATCTATCACTTCCACATTGCCACCAACAGATGTTGCAATCACAGCCCGTTGTGTGGACATAGCCTCTAACAAAGAAATCGATAAACCTTCTGTATGAGTGGCCAATACATAGATATCCATCAACCTCAGCAAATCAAGAACATCTGATCTTGCACCAGTAAAAATGACCTTTGATGCAATATCTAGGTCGCTAGCGAGATCTTTACAACGTTGCTTTGTTTCACCATCACCAACAAGCAATAACACCAAGTCTGGTTCACCATCAGCTACACCTTTAAAGGCTCTTATTAGGGTCTCTTGGTCTTTATCCACGCTAAATCGTGCTACTGAACCAATCACCATCTTTTCTTTTAAAGCTAATTCTTCTAGCAACTTATTAGTAGGTTGCTCGTCATAAAAAACATCGGTATCAACGCCGTTTGAGACCACACTTAATTTAGCACTTGGTATGCCAATTAACTTTCTTTGCAGAGCGGCATCCTCTGAAACACATACAATAGATTTCGACAATTTACTCGCGAACTTCTCGATCATCGCGCCCTTTTTATAGCGTATAAAACCTCGCCCATGCACCGAATGCACTAATGATCGGATACCACATATCTTTGCAGCCAGACTTCCCCATAAATGAGGAGCTGGGTTGTTAGTATGTACCACTTTAATTTTGTGTCTTTTAAGGTATCTAACGATCTCCAGTAATCCTTTAAGACCAACGCCATTCTTCGCATCTAGGCAGTAAAGATCCCTGACTTCTTTGTTAAGATTCTTCGCTAATGGTCCCTGTTCTTGAAGACATATGACGTAATTTTCAAACTGATCTGTATCGATATTGTTGATCAGGTCTACGCCCACTTTTTCCATTCCCCCGATATTTAGGGTGAGGAAAATATGAGCAACACGAATTTTCTGCGACACACCGTTCTCTCTATTGATATTTAAACAATGGTTAACGAAGATCTTTCTACAGTTATCTGAAGTGTGCTTGCGTTAATAGCGGCCACATGAGCAGCCTATTCGGGCTAGTCACCTTTAAGACACCGTTTTCAGTTTAGATCAAACGTGTGAAAAGCTGAGTATTACAGTCAAAAGGCATTTCCAGCCACACCTGATCAATAAACACACAACATCAAATAAACCACTGTTTTTCGTAGGTTTTTGTTCATCAAAGAGAATAACATAAGCGCATTCTAATTTATGTGGAGGGGTTTGTATCTAGATCAAGGAAAGTTGCGATTTATTTGCACATTTGAATAGTTATTGGAGCGGAGTCAAAAAAGTGGGTCCACGTGGACCCATAAGTTGCCGTTACTAAACCTTTATAAAATAAGGTGTCAGAACTCAGTGCCTTACCAAGCACCTAGATGCTCATGACCTATATGAGTGAGCAAGAGAATGGGGATATTCTCAGTAACCACTCTTCAGGGATGGTCATGTGCTACGTTCTGGAATTCATAATAGGGTCAATTCAAGATAGTGACTTGAATGAACATATTATTTTTAAAGTGAAACGCTAATTTTTTGCCAAACGAGATATCGCCAAGTAACTTTCTTCACGAGCTTGAGATAGTAAAGGAGATCGACGACTACTGACTGGTTGGTAGTTAATATAGGTAACAACTTGACGATATAGAGCGATAGCTTTTTTTGCATCCCCTTGCTGCTCGAATATCTGGGCTCGCTTTAATAACCAGCTTGGTTTTTTCTGCTCGTCTTCTGAAAGGCTATTTATCCAATAATGTGCACGAAGTTGTTTCTTGGCTAATAAATTAGCATCGACAATCAGCATCATTAACTCTTCATGATAACCCAGCGTTTCTATTCCTTGATTTAATCCCACCTCTATTGATGATAGAGGCAAAGGAGACAGTTTCATTAACTGATTGGCTCGGTCTAAGTAGTCTTGAGTGTCAACTTTAGGTGTGAATGAAAACGCATCTTGATAATACGCGATAGCTTCTTTGGCATTATTATTTTTCACGTTCAACTGAGCTAGTAAGGTTAGTGCCTTATAGTCTTGGGGATTAGCCGCAATCATTGTCCTAAGTGTGGTTTCTACATTAGCAGTCCTATTTTCTTTAATCTGAGTCCGAATCGCGTCATATCTGTTTGTTTCAAAAGCCTCATATCCAGAAGCATTTCCCCGATTGTTAACCACACTTGACTCTCCGTCAACGATATTGTCGGCGGATACATTTACAGAAACAAACAAACAGACCAAGGCCAAACGAAGCTTATTTTTGTTCATGATTTTTCTCAGTTTAATTCTAAAAAACAACATTAAGACTAAATGCTATTTAAAAATGTATTGAAGCTAAGTGTATATATAGGTGGTATTACCGAATTGAACAAATTGATGATCAGACCTCAATTTTACATAACTCAACGATGTAATTACTTATCCATTACTTTCTGTTAAAACAGTAACTTGGTTAACACTGTATTCATGAATAAGCCACTAGAAACACTAATGCAAGTTGATATAAGCGAATTTAACAGGGCAATTAAACCTGAAGCGATTAGTTAATCTAATCGCTTCAGAGCGGAGAGTGACTGACGAGTTGCAATAAGTACTGCTCGCTTTTGACGTGTTTCTAAAGGCTTATTCTTACTCAGCTCTAATACCCTGGTGTATAAAGCTTTGGCTTCCAACAAATGCCCCTCTTCTTCGAACAGTTGCGCTTTCTTTACCAACCTTCTAACACTCTGTATGT
This sequence comes from Pseudomonadales bacterium, assembly GCA_022361455.1. GTDB lineage: Bacteria > Pseudomonadota > Gammaproteobacteria > Pseudomonadales > Ketobacteraceae. The sequence goes on from JAKSAW010000593.1 coordinate 15,823, forward strand.
CAGAATCTACGCATTGCAAGGCATACTGGCTAGAATCGCTCGCGGAGACAAGCTGGATAGCGAAAACACCCATCAAAGCGACAAGAACCAGCACTATCCGAGGCATATAGATCCTATTTAAAAGTAGGTAGCAGCAAAAACTTCAGCTTAAAGCAGCCCAGTAGACATTGTATTGAATTAAGTGATGATTTAGCAGATCCCCACCTGCTACAGTCAGATACGTTTATTCACATTAACTTACACGGCGAATAAAAAATATTGCAAAAAAAGCGCCTCTCCTTAAGTTTTATCTTCAAGTGTTAATCACTATATGGCCTTCAATTACAAAAGTGTGAAGACTCCTTCAAGCTCCTAAGTGCACTTTCAGGATATAATCCAGCAATCGAAACAGCGTGACTAACATTCTTAAGCGAGACACCATGTGTGGGATACTACTAGGTCTAAATCTTAATCAAAGTAAGTTTGATTTCGAAAAGACGTTATCAATACTTACTCACCGCGGGCCAGATGAAGCAGGCATACATCATCAAGATAATCTTTTAATGGGCCACACACGTTTATCAATCATTGGTACACAAAATGGACGCCAACCATTTGTAAGTGAAGATAACCAGATACTTGCCATGGTAAATGGTGAAATCTATAACTATCACGAACTTAAAGAAAGTTTAGTTAAAGAAGGCGTTTCTTTTAACACCGAAAGTGACTGTGAAGTCGCTCTCCACTTATATGCTAAAAAAGGCATTAGCTTTCTCGATGAGCTGGATGGTGAATATGCTGGAACTATTGTGGATTTCCGCAGCGGGCAAATTCATGCGTTTCGCGATCGATTTGGAGTCAAACCCCTATTTTTTGCATCGAATGCAACTGGCCAACTAGCTATCAGTTCGGAAATCAAAGGTATCTTCGCCACTGGTGTCGTCTCACCAGAAATATCTCCAATTGCTATTAGAGGACTATTATCATTAATACAAGTACCTACAGTATTTGAAAATGTGCAGGTGATTCCTCCAAAATCTGTTTTAACCTTTGATTTGAACAATAAGGGTTATCATATTCCAGAGGCCTCAAGATATTGGGAGTTAGATTTTCCTAAGCTAACAGATAACAGCGACGAACTACAGGAAAAACAAATCGGAGATTACTTTCCAGAGCTTATAGAAAGCCTAGAGAAAGCTGTTTGTAAACGACTACAAGCAGATGTCCCATTGGGTGTTTACTTAAGTGGAGGACTAGACTCAACTACCATTGCAGCAATCGCGCAAAAACATACCGATAATCCGCTAAATGCGTTTTCCATAAAGTTTTCCGAAATAGGAAAATTTGACGAGAGTGAAATCGCACGCAGAACATCCAGGCATCTAGGACTAAATTATCACGAGCTTGAAGTCACTCAACAGCATATATTAGAGAATCTTGAGGATTATGTTTGGCATACAGAACTTCCCTGCCCTAACTTTAGTGGTGTCGGAAAATTCATGCTCTCCAGCCTCGCTCATCAGCATGTGAAGGTTGTATTAACCGGTGAAGGTGGTGATGAACTATTTCTTGGTTATGACTTTTTTAGAAAAGACCCAGATAATTATTTGAAATGGGGCAACGAAGATCATGAGACGAACAACGCCCCAAAAACTCGTAAACGCAACCATGAAAAGACTGTTACCTCAATACTTAAAAGTATCGGCCATGTTCCGTTAGAGGAACTTAAAATCGTGCTTTCCAACGGCGTACAATGGTTCTATAAGCAACTATTCTCTCGTAAAAGCAGAGCGACTATCAGTGAAGTGGATGTCTTTGAACAACTTAGACAAAGACACCACCCCTATGAAACGGAAGATAGGGACGAACTAACCAAAACGCAAATCTATACAATCAACAATTTGCTCGAAAACTATAACCTAACCATACTCGGAGATCGCGCTGAGATGGCTCATTCGATCGAGGGCCGTCCACCCTTCTTAGACCGAGAATTGTTTGAGTTCGCGAAAACAATTCCAAACCAATATAAAATTGATGATCAACAAAGCAAAGTGGTTTTACGAGAAGCGATGAAGCATTATATTCCTAGCGAAGTTTATAACGGCCATAAATGGCCTTTTCTCGCTCCTAGCTACCCGTTTATTTATGGAAAAAACCCAGTAATGGATAGCTTGATGGACCGATACCTTTCTAAGGACGCATTACGGAAACTAGGCGTTTTTAATCACTTGACGGTGAAAAGCTTATTATTACTACAAAAGCTATTCGCGAATTCAGACAAGCTAACCCTGCAACTCTCAGCAGCCCTATCTGTAATTTTAACCACTCAAATAATTGGAATTAAATTTAAAGAAGAATTCGACTAACATTTTATTGGCATAGTTCTTTGAATAGTTCTTGGCGATCGCCCTGCAATATACTGCAAAACACTTTACCCGCAGCAACAGCTTCATAACCGTTGGCCGTCGCATGATCCCAAGAAAAGCCAACTCGAAGATGCGCGTTCGTTTTATCATAACTACAGACCGTCAAACTCATAGATCCAGGGCCTTTAGCCATATAGGTAACATTTGCTGTTTGATCTGTCGAGCTTAACAATGAGGAAAGCGAGATCGTGCCAACTTCAAAGCGTTGTTGAATTGAAGGTATCTTGTTCACCAAGAAATGAATAATGCGCATTCGAAGTCGATTAAGAACATGGTTTCTTCTGCCAATCAAAAACTTAGCAACAGGAAGTGTCTTTGGATCGGTTTTAGTGTATTCGGAAATTTCCTGCTTAATCGCATCAACACTTTTTTTATGCGGATTTTGAATGGTTAACACAGATAGGTAGGGCTGTCCTTCCGACTTTAACAATGCCGGGACATTTACAGCCAAACTATCACAACTATAAAACTTTGGTCCGCTAAAAGTCTTAAAGCGCTGACGATTGATTGCTGGGCATTCTCGCTGCCAGATTCCGATAGCCTTCGTTAATATGGCTGTCAACGCAAAGTCCTTACCATCATTATTAAAGGTGGATTGCAATTTGGTAAGATCTATATCCCAAACACCACCAATATGACAGTAATTCCTTTCGATGAAGTCCAACTGATAGGCTAGAAACCATTCTTGTAATGATAAATTACGAATCATTAATGCCAGCCCAGTCAGACAGCTCACACTTATCAATAAGCTGTATAAAGCGCCCTAACGAAGTATCTGCTTTTATTAAACGATGGGTGTTAAACCGCATATTCGGAAAGGCCTCGATATCCTCGTCTCTTAGCATAACTAGCAAACCGACAGTTAACACATGTAAAACAGCACTCTTTAACCGACCAATTAAACCATAACGTTTTTTGGTGACGAAGAAGATTCTAACACGGCTTAATCCATTATCATTGGGCAGACAACCCCATAACACATTGAGCGTTGGCACAGGCTTACCAAAGATTTTAGCGTTAACACCATAACTAATGGTAACAACCGAACCGCCCCCAAATTTGACATGGTACTCAGCTTCATCTCCCAACAAAAATCTCGCCAATCTGCCCTTGAAATTATCGTCGGGGATTTTGCCTTTTAAACGCCAAATAAAAGTACCATCGTTATTCTCATCGATATCAAAATCAAATTTAATATCAAGGTCGTGGACTGTAGCAAAATGCTGAAGATCTACACCATTAGCCATCATGACATGATGGTGGGCAAACAACTCCACTTCTCCAAAGTAATACGCACTCACATCGGATTGCTCTAAACCAGACGGCTTAAGCATAGAATGAGCAGCTTCTGGATGAGAATATACCCAGATATGGCCATATAGCTCTTTAACAGGATAGGAAAGATTTTTAACTTTGTTGAAGCTTTCATTTAGCTCAGGCTGGCAGGGAATCTTTTTTAAGCAACCGTCACCACCAAATTCCCATTGGTGGAAATAGCACTGTATGTTCTCGCCTACGACACGGCCATTGCCTAGATCAGCTCCCAAGTGGGGACAGAATGCGTCCAAAGCTTTTAATGTGTTGGACTCACTCCTAAATAAAACCACCCGTTGTTTTGCTATACGGAAGGACTTGGCCTCATTTTTAAGGATTTCACCACTAGCACATACAGGATACCAACCCCTAGTTAAAACATCTGGGTTATTGAAAACTCGATGTTTTGTATGGGGTTGGCTAATCAAATTTTCGGTTCGCGATAATCCATCCTTTGGACGATGTTTCGCTTTTATTTTTCTTCTAAAAATCACTTAGCTATTCCTAATAGCGACTGGAACAGAGCCTAAACGGTTTTGTTTAAGTACGGATGGGCGATCATTGTACCGGGTTATCCAATTTAAAATCAGCTATTGAACTGTTGGTTTTGTGTTAACCACAGCCAAAGACCAGATAGCTTGGCCCAATTATCGATAGTCTAGCTCAGCAGCCTGGCAATCAGCACCTTAAAGGGCTTGATATTTTCTTAACACCTCAAGCTGGCCGTGCTCCCGCCTTACTTGCTTTACAGCCTGCTTATAGAGCGGCTTAAGGTGTTTCTTTAGATGTTTTGTGGCTTGGTTTGCAGCTATACCCTTTAGTTCGCAGAAAAGTGCAGTCGCAAATAGCACCTGGTGCTCTGTTAAGCTTGCTGATCGGTTTGCATTGGGGTTGTAGCAACTTCCGCAACCACCACGAAATGTGTAGGCGGAATTGGCCATTAGCACCCCAAATCCCATAAATATCGCCAAAAGCTCCGTGGCTTCAAGCATAAAATCAGCGCCTCCAGGTGGCATGGACTTGGATTGTAGAGCGAGATGTTGCGCCAACACATGAGCAAAGCTCGAAGCAAGGTCTTCTGATTTAAGCGTCTGTTGCTGTGTGTAGGTTATGGGCAAATTAACACTGGATACGAGCGGAGCTAGATCAGAGCTAGTTGATCGACGAGCAATAGTGCCCATGTTTAAATCTGGAATTGCTTGAGGCTGAAAATGCTGGGGGGCTTGGAGTACAAATGGCCAGTGCTCAAGGCCACAGTATCTTTGTACATGCTGAAATATAGTTGCAGCCTTAGCATCAGGGCTATCTACTCGACCCGGAAAACACTCGTTGGTTGGTTGCGCGAGCTCAGTCCGGAGATAAAACTCATTGTGATCAAAGTGACTCAGAGCCCAGTCGTAAGTCTCAAAGATCCAGTTGGCGCTTTGCTGATCAATTAATGGTTTAGAAAACAACATGAACTGATATTGCCCTTCTCTTAGTGCAGAAGGCTAATAATAGCGTACAGATATTAACTTTTTAAGTTGGTATATTTCAGGCCAGTTTAAACAGCCATTATACAATCTATAAGTGGTTACTCAGACAATACGAACCAAAATGCCAAGCCCTCGATCTCAATTTTATCGAGGTGTTTTAACTTGGCCATAAAGATAGGTCGATCATTCAAAGTAACTTGAGTTTTCCGAGCTATTGTCGAAATTACCCAATCACCCTCTATTTTTTGAATAGAGGCGTGAAACCTCTCCTCTTTACCCGAAGACACCTTTAGATCAGACAAAGCATCCGATCCTATAACAAAAGGAAAATCCTCAGCTTTATCCAAGGAGATATGTTTTTTAACATCAAAAGGAAAATCACAACGGACAATAGTTGCTTTCGTCGGTAGACTAACAAAGCTTCTACTTGCACTTTTTTGATTGTTTAATGCTTCGAGCACAATAACATCCCACCCAGGTACCACATTGGCTTTTCTTTAATTGGCCTGTGCTTAAGTTAGACAATGAGATTGTTGCTTCATAATCGCGCAGGTCATTTTACATAGATGTATGCAGCTAAAAGGTTATACCTTTAGATACAATGCATCTTATCTATTGTTGGCTTACGCTTATTGAACTTTCTGATGATTTGTCTCGATAAAATTCTATAACATCGCGTTTTCGTTACCGCTTTGAATCTCGTCCAGCTCTAAGCTTAAATGCCAATTTTTGTTATAAAACGCGACTTTAGCATGGTTTTGAATTTGGTGTAATCGATAAAAATCACCTATATTTTTGAATTCGTAAGTTAAACCACACTAAAAAAACAGATGTATTTTCTTATGATTCCAATCTTTTCTTATATTTAAGAACCCTCGAATTTTATTCATGATGGGATTAACCCCTGCTCAGTGAACAAGCGTTTTATTTACAATAATTACGTGGCTAATCCAATAATCAGAATACTCAACTAGAGAAACATCACATTCTCATTACTAAAGAACATATATAGACAGGTGGGATGTGATTCTCAGGAAAATAGCTCGCTAAGCTTGGGATTGATAAAACGATATTTGGGAACCTGTTGAACAAATCTTGCCAAAATAGGAACTGCTCTTCTGATCTGTCTTCTTGAACAATAAAGTCCCAATAACCAGCTTCATCTAGAATATAAAGCTCCCCCGGATCATAGTCATAGTCTAACGACTCAACTACGGTGCTCAACCACAAAGGAATAAGTCCTTCATTATATAATGGCAACGCCATTTCGGCAGAGGGAGGCACTCTAGGTGTTACGTCTCGCACATAGTTCATTCGATAAAAGCGATCGCCAAATAACTCGTTCAACGCCAAACCGAGTGCTGCATTTCCCAGTCGTGGCTGAGCAAAGGTATATACTGACTGTATCATGCCACCTTTAGTGGCATGATAAGCAGCTTGAAGCGCAGTTAATGCCGCTCCTCTACTGTGCCCAGTAAATATGACTGGTTTAAGGTTATCGTCGCTAAAGCTATCTATTATTGATTGAACGCTACTTCTCACTCGCTCATGCTCTTCCCAAATTCCACGGTGGGCTTTACTTTGCTCGCCGTTAATCTGATAAAGGTCCACATTAGCTGTTGTAAAAATTGCGTTACTCAATACCTCTGTGGGCGTTGAAGTACCTCTATATGAAACCAGTACAAAGTCTTGATGTTCAGCAACAAAAGCTCTGGTTCCTACATCCCAATTGTTCCAGACTTCAATATCTATAAAACCCCACTGCTTGAATTGCTGTGATACTTGTTCTGGCTCAAATTGCTCTACGAACCAAGAAACTAACAATAGGAGGTAGGCATTATCAACGTTGAAAGCGTCGCCTAAACTAAAGAACACATCAGGGAGGGTTTCGCTACCATCGCATTCGGGAAATGCCATCAGGTCTTGTGAACGAAAAGCGCTTATGGTTTCAGGAATAGTCGTACCTACTGATCGACTCTCAGTATCAGATCCACCACTTGAGTCTTGACCACCTCCACAGCTGACAAGAAAAATTGCGAACAAAACGATTAATAGATAATTATGCCTAGTTCTATAGTTATTATTGTAATGACAACTCAAAACGCCCACTTCCCAATTAGATAATCCAAAAAGGAAAAGATAAGAGAAAAACTAGATTGAGTATTGAATTAATTGATCATCTATTCATGCTCTTCTGCAAGATATAATAGCTCTACAAGCGCTAAATCATATTCAAAGCTCTCTATATATCGCTTTAACCTCTCAGTCTTGTGCCCACCCATAGCCAATAACAAATCTGCATAGCACTTTTTAACCTTCGAAGGTTCGCCATTTTCTAGTGCTTGAGTTAAATCTACGATTAAGGTAGCCGTATCCAGAGAAGAAGCAGTAGCCTCATATTCCGTATCACTACGCTCAGCCCGCTTCCTGCGATCAAACTCAGCTAGCGTTGTGAGAACCTGTTCGAGCGCTTCTACCAATGCCTCTACGTTCGCTTGAGACGGGATATCATTATTATCGATACAAAAGTCCTCAAACTCTTGAGCGACATATTGCAAATGAGAGGCACCAATTGATGCTGCGCTGCCTTTCAAACTATGAGATAACTCTCGAAGCGAGTTGATGTCATTATTAGATACAGCATTTCGAATCATATCTGCTGTTTCAATATTGGTTTTATAAAAAACATCACAGATATTGAGCAATGTATCGTAGTTTAGCCCTGTCTCAAGAACTACTTTCTCGAGATCTATACCAGCGAGAACATTTTGTAATTCTGGAGTCAATTTATTTGGTATTGCCGCATCGGAGATGGTGTTTGCAATACGAGCGTCGAAAACAAAATGGTAAAGCGTGGTTAAGAGCGTCTTCTTATCGATAGGTTTCTGAATAAACCCATTCATACCCCAATTAGCAACAGATTCTCTTTCATTAGTAAGATCATGAGCTGTCAAGGCAATAACAGGTATATCCTTGAAACGATCGACGTTTCGTAATGATTTACATGCCTCTATCCCACCCATTACAGGCATTTCTAGATCCATCAATACAAGATTAAAATAATTATCTGGTTTTTCACTGAGCTTTGAAATCACTTGGGAACCATTACAAACCAATTCAAATGGAATCCCATGATCCTCGAAAATTGCTCCGATAATATCCTGATTTGTAGGATTATCCTCCGCTACCAATATCTTTGCGTCAGTTAAGATTTTTAGCATTTCGGATTCGCGATCCACACTCTGAGAGGGGTTGCGATGTTCAGTAACGACCTTATCGCTCTCTATAAGATCACTCATTGAATCGAATAGAACGCCGATACCAACTGGCCTATCAACTACTTTCGATTTAGAGATAAGGAACTCACTCAATGCTGGGTTATCTAGCTCGAACCCATCTTGAACCCAAAGAACTGGCGCGCTCAGGTCATCACCAAAAGATAAACAATTCTGTAATAGCTCCATATTCGAAGGGTAAAAATCAATAACTACACATGACGACTCGGACATTGCTGCGCTTAGAGCATGTTCATCGAATATTTTATTCAGATGGACTCCTTTAACAGAAAATCCAAAAGCCGTTAAGTAATCTTGTAGCTTCTCAAGCTCATCTGTTTCCTGGCTTATTACTACAGCTTTCTTCAGATCATTGTCGCCCTGCTCCATCAGCTGCCAATCTGCATCGCTAGCTACTAAGTCATGATTAAAGCCAAAGTTGAGTTTAAAATGAAAAGCGCTACCCTTATTTTCTTGACTCTCCGCCCAAATCTCTCCTTCCATTAAGTCAATCAATTTCTTCGATATAGACATTCCAAGGCCTGTACCACCGTACTCCTGCTCAGTCATTGGAGAAGCCTGGGTGAAAGGTTCAAAAAGCGAATCCAAATAGTCCGCTGCGATACCTATCCCGGTATCACGAACACAAAACTCGATCACTAGATCATCGCTTAAAGAGGTAGTTCTTCTAAACTCAATCGCTATTCGGCCCTGATTAGTAAATTTCACAGCATTACTAACCAAATTGGAAAGAACTTGTTTAATTCGAAAACGATCACCCTCAACTATTCTTGGGAGGTCCGGATCATAATAAGTATCTAACTTAACGGGAGTTTTAGTTTCTATAATCTTAGCCGAAAATAAATTAGCGACTTCATCCTGCAGCCGACTCAAATCAAATATACTTTTATGAATTTGTATTTTGTCTGCTTCGATCTTGGAATAATATAAGACGTCGTTTATCATTTGCAATAAACTAGCACCTGATGAACGTATTATGTTTAGATACTTTCTCGTTCTTAAATCTGTATCAGATTCTAGGGCTAACTCAGTAGCAGCAATAACCCCGTTCATGGGCGTGCGAATTTCATGACTCATACTAGCCAAGAAATCAGCTTGCTGCTTAGCAAATTTGTCAGCTTCCAGTTTTGCAAAAGCCAGCTTTATATTCGATTCCTTTAACTCTTTTGTCCTTTCTTCAACCTGCGTTTCGATATCAATATATGCTTTATGCAGTGACTCTTCAGCATGCTTTTGATCCGAGATATCTTCTAACAACCCCTCATAGTATAAAGTTTCATGATTTTGATTTAGAACTCTGCGTATCTTTACCGAGCCCCATAGGGTTGAATTATCCTTCTTTAGAAACTGAGTTTCATACTGAGACACCGAGTAACGCTTAGATAAACGATTCGCCAATTCATCAAATGCATTAGGATCTACAAACACCTGTTCTTTTAAATTTGACACGGAACTATCAAGATCTTCTGCACTAGAATACCCTAGCATTTTAGCCATTGCAGGGTTTGCAGATATAAACGTTCCTTCTGCTGTAACCTGGAAGATACCTTCAAGGGCCTGATTAAAGATTTCTCTATACTTTTTCTCTGAGTTTTTTAAGTTCTTAATGGCCTCTTTTAACTTAACGTGTAGCCTTATGCGAGATAACAGCTCATCCTTAACGAATGGTTTAGTGATATAGTCATTTGCCCCACTACGAAAACCCTTAATAAGATCGCTAACCTGATTTTTAGCTGTAATCATGATCACCGGAAGAATTTCTGGTTGATGTTTTTTTCTAATCGCTTCACATGCAGCATAACCAGACATACCTGGCATCATGACGTCGAGCAATACAATATCAAATTCACTAATTTCAAGAGCATCAAGAGCCTCTTGACCTTGAGTTATTGTTTCAACTTGAAACTCGGTGTTTGCTAGCTGATTGGTTAGCACTTCTAAGTTGACGGGATCGTCATCGACAGCAAGAACTTTAAACGCCTTCTCTTTATTTACCGATGACTTAACAACTACATCTCTATCTCGCCGACTAAAACTAGATATTTCTTTTATGCTTTTCGAAAGACTAGATATCACTCTAGCGGAATCACCTGACAGCGCAGCAGCTTTTACACCATCCAAGACCTCTGGGAGGGAAAATGAAAACTTTGAACCTCTTCCTTCTTCAGACTCAACCCATATACGCCCACCATGGAGCTCTACTAATTGCTTAGAAATGGCGAGCCCCAAACCAGTACCACCATACTCTCTATCTACGGAGCTATCAGCTTGTTCAAAAGCTCGAAATATATCTCTGAATTTGTTGTGAGGAATACCAATTCCAGTGTCGATAACCTCAACAATCATTTGCGAGCGTGATGCTCGTGCATTGATTACGACCTTACCTCGGTCAGTATATTTTATTGCATTGGATATTAGGTTATGGAGAATCTGATAAACTCGATTTTCATCCGCTCTTACGCTCTGTATATGTGGCGAAATCTGATTATCAAGAACTACTCCTTTTTCTTTCAGTAACGGCTTAGACAACTCGATAACGTTGCTTGCCATTTTATAAATGTTTAGTGGTTTTTTACTTAAGGAAATATCCTTCTCCTTAAGTTTGGAAAAGTCCAAAATATCATTTACCAGATTTGATAGCCGATAGCCACTACTTGAGATCAGAGTCAAATTACGACGATCACTATTGCTCAGATTTGAACTAGGAGCATCTAACATTGAATCGGCAATACCAATAATGGCATTTAACGGAGTTCTAAGCTCATGGGACGTATTAGCCAAGAAATCGTCCTTTAATTTATCCATTCTTTTTAGTTGCTCAATCCGAGCCAACTTATGCATTTCCTGTAATGCACTAATTCGCTGGGCTAGTGCTATTGAAAACATTACCATTTCAATAGCAGCACCCGCCTTAAAAATCATAGGCGTCAGCTCATAGGCGTCATGGAAATTCAACGCTCCTGTAGCAACCGATATAATACCGATACAGAAACTGCCCATCCCTACTATAAAATAAGATGCGGCTTTGAACCCTTGAAAGAAACGAACGATTGTTATTCCTAATATGCAGAAAGCATTGGATGCGATTACAGGTGACGTTAATCGCGCCATGACACCGATATCGATAACGAAAAACAGCGCAGTACCGATCAAATAAAGCGCTAGAAAACACTTAAACAACATGTCGGCAATAGGAGCTTCATTCTTAGTATGCAAAACCTCACGGCAAAATAATGATAAAAATATGCCGCAAGTCCATGGAAATATATAAAGTGACCGATTCTCCCACTCAACCGAGTTAGGCCAGAACTGATAGAGAATTCCATCCAAGGACGCCATGAATAATGTATATCCGGCAACATAAGTGATGTAATAGAGATAAACTCGATCTCGAATTATGATAAACAGAAAGAAGTTATAGAAGAAAAGTCCAAGAGCTATACCATAGAACATTCCCATACCAATCTGGGAATAGTGTTCATGTTGGTACAAGCGATCCGCAGATGCCATATAGGTCGGCAAAGACAATGAGCTTTTACTTTGTACTCGCAAATAAAATTCATAGCTCGCACTTGGCTCTAATTCTATGGGAGCGATATGATGTCGAGATTTGATTAATCGATCATCATAGGGCACCAAATCGCCCATCTTATGGTGCACCACTTTTCCCGTATCACGGTTTACGAGATAGATATCCACTAGATCTAATGGCGCATAACGCACCTCTATATAGGTCAAAAAGTTGCTATTAGATGTGTTTTGAATCTTACCATTAAACCAAAGCGATCCTTTCTGATAGCCATATTGCAACGATCTAAGGGCAGGTGTTGAAAACCTACCGCTGTCGTTATCTTCAAGGATATCAACAATTGTAAGCTGGTTACTTTTGTCTAAATAAAAAGATAGGTGATCCCCTAAAAACTCTCTATAAGCAGTTTGTTGAGGTGTAATGATGTCCGCAACCGCTATGGGAACGAAAAAGGAGTAAATTAATAAAAATAATGCTCTTACTAAACTGTGCATTAAGGTTCAAATTTATAACCGGCACCATAAATAGAGTGCACAAACTTTTCCTCTGGCGCAATCTCTCTAAGCTTCTTACGTATTTTCTTCATATGGCTGTCCACAGTACGGTCATTCACAATCCGACCGTCTCCGTATGCAATATCAATGAGATCGTCCCTATTGAAGATCTTACCTGGCTGCCCCAACAAACGTTCGAGAATATTGAATTCTATGGCCGTTAGCTCTATTGTCCGGTCTTCATAAGAAATGGAGGCTCTTGCCTTATCTAAGACCAAACCTCGAATACCAGTCTTGTCATTTGGTACATATTCATAGCGACGCATAATCGCCTTAATTCTCGCTACAAGCTCACGCAAACTGAAGGGCTTACAAAGGTAATCATCAGCTCCAACTTCAAGTCCGATTAATCTATCTATCTCCTCAGTTTTAGCGGTTACCATAATAATCGGTACCTGCGAGTGAGTTCGTAACTCCTGACATACACTTACTCCATCTTTACCTGGTAACATGATATCCAGAACAATTAGTATAGGATCATTAGCCTTGGCCCAATCGCTTACTTCTAAACCATTGTCCAAAATATGAGTTTCATAGCCCGAACCACCGAGATATTCCGCTATTGATTTTGAAAGTTTCGGTTCGTCTTCAACAATGAGTATCGTATTTTTCATTTAAGTACCGGTTGCTCTTGGGACAAAACTGGCAAACCAATGGTGATAGCCAGCCCCCCTAGCTCTGAATGCTTTGCTTCTATTTTTCCGCTATGGTCTTTAATTATGGTCTTGCAAATCGCCAAGCCTAAACCCGCGCCGCCAGTCGACCTACTACGTGATTCTTCCACACGATATAAGCGGTCGAACAGTTTATTCAATTCAACTGATTCCACTCCCGGCTCACTGTCCTCAAATCGAATATAGGCCCAGTCATCAACTAGTGCGGTAGTTATTCTACACCGTCCATTTTCATCGGTGTAACGGAGAGTGTTTCTAATTAAATTATCGATAACCTGACGCAATCTTTTAGGATCTACTTTGAAATTAACAGTTTCAATAGCCTTAGTATCAACTTCTATCGAAATATCTCGTTCGCTAAACTCTCTTTGGAAAAGCTCATAAGAACGGTGAATCAGAGAACCCAGCTGGCATTCAACTTTGTTATACTTCAACGAACGATCTTCGGCCAAAACCAGATCGAACATATCATTAATTAAGCTACTGAAATGCTCAACCTCCTCTTTTAAGGACTCCAAATTCTTTTGATTTGGTTGCCTAATACCATCCAACAACAATTCGATTTCACAGAGTAAAACCGCTACGGGTGTGCGTAACTCATGGCCAACCATCGCTGTAAATTGAGTTAGATCTTCTTTGGCTTTTTTTGATGTATCGAGTGCAGATTGTAAATCCAGATTTTGTTGCGATAACCGCAACTTTGCTTTTTCCAAACTCAGATGAGTCTTGATCCTCGCCTTAACTACCGCCGCAGAAATGGGTTTTGATATGTAATCCACGGCACCTAACTCTAGCCCTTGCACCTCGTCACCTGCTTGGTTCCTAGCAGTTACCATTATGACGGGTATTTTGTGGCTATGGTTCGATCCACCTAACCTCTGGAGCACATCAAAACCAGACATACCTGGCATATCAACGTCCAATAACATTAAGTCTATATCAGAGTGTTTATCCAGCAATTTTAAAGCTTGCTGGCCGCCAGTGGCCACTATTACACGGTAATCATTTTGCAAGATCTCAAGCAGCAAACGAATATTCACCGCATCATCATCCACGATAAGAATCGTGTTTTTCTTACTGTGATTACCGGCTATGTCCACTACTGGTTGGCTCATTGCAAGTTTCTGATTGATTTGAGTATTTGGTAACCTTCATTATAGCCAACCACTCGGATTTGGAAGCGATGATATAAATCCATAGAACACTGTGCAATATGCCTTAAGTATCTGATATCTAGTATCTTATTATTAGCTTTAAGCACAGATTTCGAAACCAGAGGTATGCCCACAAGAGCAAAAACTAGTAGCTCATTTAGCAAACAATTACGAGAAATAGCATTTATTCGACCTCAACTTATAACCCAATCAGGCTGTATTCATTCAAGATGAGCAACTATAGATTAACTATAATTAAAAAATTCTAACTGGCCGCCTGAGACTTCGAGTGACATTTCGCAACCTACAACATTACATCATTTTTATCATGTTTGGCTGTGCGGTAGTGCTCTCGTTAATTTTCAGTCTTATCGCTTATCAATTAAACGAAGACAAAGCCCTTCGGGAATGCCGCTCTCTGGTTAAAAACCTGATCGATGCCGTACACGTCAGCGCTGCTACCGCGGTATATTCTGGTAACGAAATAGTCGGCAAAGACACCATTAATGGTCTTCTAAGTAATGACGCTGTATATTCGGTAACTCTTCAAGAGCTTTCAGATCAGGACGGCCCGCGCTTAAAGCTCACAGGGATAAGTGAGTTTGGAGGATCGGGTCTTGATCCGATCATTATTGAGCTCAAATCGCCTTTCGACAAGCAGCAGCTTTTAGGTGTGCTATCAGTTCAACCGAACTCTTCATGGGTAGCAAAAAGAGCAACAGAAACCGCTGTTGATATTATTCTTGGCTTAACAGCCGTGATCTTCGCTTCAAGCCTAATATCCGCACAGCTAATTAAGTTTCTAATCTCGAAACCTCTAGTAGAGGTACAACAAAAGCTTCAAGTGCTCACTCCCGCTAGCAAAGAACGGATAGAGCTACCGAATCATCTAAAACACAATGAGATCGGAGAGCTCGTCAGTAGCTTCAACAAAATGCTCGACAATGCTGTAGCTGCGTTAGGTGTGGAACGAGGTCTTCGTAAAGAAATGGAAGTAGTGCAACGCAATCTGCAGAAAGCGAAATCTGAAGCTGAATACGCCACACAAGCTAAAAGTGACTTTTTAGCAACCATGAGCCATGAAATAAGAACTCCAATGAACTCTATACTTGGTTTTTTGAATCTAACTTTGGACGATTCCGAATTAAGTGATTCTCATCGGCGTCATCTAACCATAGCAAGAAACTCCGCAAAATTCTTATTGCAACTGATAAGCGATATTTTGGACGTCAGCAAAATTGAAAGTGGTAAGCTTGAAGTTGAGAATCGGCCCTTCAATTTAAATGGACTTTTGGAGAATATCATTAACTTAATGGCCCTGAATGCCAGCGAAAAAAATCTTGTACTAACGCTAGACATTCCTAGCGATCTAGCGAATAGCTATATCGGTGATGAGTTTAGGCTACAACAGGTGTTACTAAATTTAGTGGGTAATGCGATTAAGTTCACCCATTCTGGTGAGGTGGTATTAAAAGTTGAGCGCAAATCTAGTAGACATGATTTGGAATTTTCAGTGGTCGATACTGGTATTGGAATTGCGCCTGATCATATACAAAAAATCCTACAACCTTTCACGCAGGTTGATGCCTCTACAACAAGGCGATTTGGTGGTACAGGTTTAGGCACCACTATTGCTTCGGAGTTGGTCCACCTTATGGGCGGAGAGTTGGAAATTGAAAGTGAGCTAAGGAAAGGCAGTCGTTTCTATTTTACGCTGAGCCTTGAGGAATCCAGTCAAGTAATCGAATCCCATGGCTCGATCACAACCAAAAATAACAACAACAAGCCTCTTAATATTTTAGTTGTTGACGATATCACAGAA
Organism: Pseudomonadales bacterium; assembly: GCA_022361455.1. GTDB lineage: Bacteria > Pseudomonadota > Gammaproteobacteria > Pseudomonadales > Ketobacteraceae. Next base: position 32,046 of record JAKSAW010000593.1, read on the forward strand.
AATATAACACTTGTAAAAATCCGGCTAGAAAGGGATGGCCATACTATTAATACTGCATGTAACGGCCGTGAAGCCTACAAAAAATCACGTGAATACAAGTTCGACTTAATCCTTATGGATGTGCACATGCCAGAATTGGACGGAGTTGAGGCAACACGATTGATTCGGCGAGGCGATGGTAAGAATAACGATACCCCCATTATCGCCATGACAGCTAGCGTCATGAAAGAAGACGAATCAACCTATTTTACAGCAGGAATGAATGCACTTATCAGCAAGCCTATTGATTTCCCAGAACTGATTAATACCTTGAATCGACTTACTAATCTCAAGCTGGATAGCGGTCACAAAACTTCTTCTCCAGTTGAGGAAATAGCACCGAGTGAATTAACTGTTCCACATCTGAATAGCGCTCACAACGGCAATTTAAGCGAGCAAGTTTCTTTACAACATCACGGTAGTATCCAAGATGGCTCCGAGCTTAATCAGATTCAAAGATCAGCAAAAAGTTTTGATCGCAATAAGCACTCGTTATCAAACGCAAAATCTGAAGATAGCGCTCGCTCAATAATATCTATCAAAGATGTAAGTGCCAGTGGTCTACCAATTAAACTTTCAGAAGATGGTTTAGCAGGTAGTGAAGAGGAAACGATTAGTATCACTTCTCTAAACGCCTTGAAACAAGCCTGCGAAAATCATGATCCAATAGAAGCTGAGCAGATTTTTAAAAGAATTCGATCAAAACAACACGCAGTGTCCTTAGATATCATTAAACAACATATGGAATTATTCCAGTTCGAGCAAACCATACTTATTATTGAAGAAATTGAAGAGAAGATAAACTTGGGAAACTAGTTATCTGTCTGACAAAAAGCCCAATTTTTGAAACAGCCATTCAGGCATCCAGCGAACAGCCCACATCACCCAAAACCAATAGCCAGGTACATAGCGCGTATAGCGATTCTCTTCAATACCGCTTCGGACTAGCGCTGAAACTTTCTCTACACTAGAAAACGAAAAGTTTTTTTCATGATCAACGGTCATTGGCGAATCTACTGGACCAAGCTTAAAGCAGTATACTTTTACTCCCGTGGAATAAAGTGCCGATCTCAGTCCTTGTAGATAAATACCTAAACCGCCCTTTGCTGTCGCATAAGTAAAGTTTCTCGGTCGACCACGATCGCCTGCCACAGAAAGTAGAACGGCTAACTTCCCTGCACCCTGTTTCTTTAATAACTCTGCTAAAGGAATGATGATTGCTACAGCAGACAATAAATTGGTTTTAATAGTTTGTTCGGCCTCTAGAAAATCTGTTTCACTGCGTAACTGGTCTCCTAAATCACCGTGGGCTAAGACGGCAATATCTATATTCCCAAGAGCTTCTTTAGCTGCAATTACAGCTCGCTTGGCAACTTCAGTATCATTGAAGTCATAACAAAATGAACCGACTACATTATTTCCAATAGCTTTTTCTAAAGAAACAAGCCTCTCTTTATTTCTAGCTACTAAGTAAAGATTATGCCCCTGATTGGCATATTCTTTCGCCATATCCGCCGCTACGGCCGAGGTGGCACCAAATATAACCACTTTCAAAAAATATGCTCCTTAGTACAATTCAATATACCAATCGATACAATCATGGCATACAAATCACCCATCATTGGGCTAAACGTACGATTAGTTAAAACAATAAGAAAATTCAATTCTAAAGCCTAAATGTCCAGAAATTAGCGTTTCCAAGCCACCTTTACAAATTTTAACAGAACCCTAATAATTGGCTTAACCAACCATAAGCCATTGTTTATTAATGATAAATAGCCCTATATACCACTAAACCTTATACCAAACCAACTTCCATTTTTGCTCGTGCACAATCTTCCCTAATTCATCCATTTTCATTGCAATATCCAAGAATAAAGTGTGATCAGTATCACAAACAAAAGAGAGACTCAGTCTCCGGCGCGCATCATTGATATTAGGGCTACTCACCATGATTAACGAACATCCACACGCTACATTCTTTACATCAGATAGGCGTTCAATATTTATCGGAAGCGTAGAGAACAAACTTAAACGATCCAATGTAGCAGCTACATTAGTTGTTTCTTTAACCTCAGAATTGGAAGTCAGAAGCACGCTCAATGATGAATCCATTTACTGTAAGAGTATTCTTGTGCCTGCAGGTACAACCGTAACCATTAATACTCAAAGCGCTCCAATAGCCCAGTTTTTTCTCGATGATTTAGGCATGGACTTCGCCAAACTGGCTCCACAAATGTCTCATGCATTTCAAGTTAGCAAGTCTGCCATCGTTTACCATCAGGTAATCAATGAATCACAGTTAATTGCATGCGCGCTAACAATGTTCTATCAACGCCCCAATAATCAAGACGCTATTGCTCTGTTTGATCGATGGATAGATCTGTTTCCTAGTAATGCAGATTATAACTATGATCATAGAGTCGAAGCCGCCATTCAACTCATAAAGCGAAGCTATAAAGAAAATCTATCTGTTGAAGAGGTCGCTGCTAGTGTGGGACTGTCGGTTCCACGATTAAGTCAACTTTTTAAACAGGTCACTGGAATACCGATTAGAAGATTCAGATTGTGGTATCGCATATTTGCTACAGCTGAAAAGCTGTCATTAGGCTTTTCCTTAACAGATGCGGCATTAGACTCAGGATTCTCTGATTACTCACAAATGTGTCGAGTCTTTAAGGAACTAACTGGATCAAAGCCATCTGCAGTTAAAAGATCTGTTGAACTTCGGCCCATGGCAGCTTAGTTTTCGTATTTTTATCCGTCTTATATAACTTAGTAAACAAAAGCCAACTTATTAACTAAGCTGGCTTTTTTATTGTCCGTTGCTTATGCAATTTTTAAAGGAGCGTTTACTTAGCTTCACTCTCAAAAGCAGAACCCCAAGCGACGCTTAAGCCGTTGTCTGCATAGTTAACTACTTCAGTTTTCTCTGCCGTTGCAGTATCTATAGTAAATACAGTAGTTCCCTGAACCCCATAAAGTGAATTTTTGTTAGATGATAATCCATATAGCGTAGAGGACTCTCCTAGCTCACCTATTTCAGTTGCACCACCAGTAGCTACATCTAGTGACACTAATTCATCAACACCATTGCCACTGTCATTGGAGCTCAGGTATAACTCGCCTTTGTGAAAAGCAAGATCCCCAGAAGACACATAAACAGTACCACCGTTACCAATAAGATTTGATAAACCCGTTGCTGTGTCTATGGTATACAAAGCATCCCAAGCGGCATAAAGCACACCGTCAGCATCAAAGACTAGAGAATTTTTCGCGCCGGAGTCATTATTATGAGGACCAATTAAAGTCGCCACGCCAGTGTCTTTATCGATAGAGTACAAATCACTAAAAGTAATACCATACAAATTGCCGTCCGGATCGAACGCGATATCCGTCATAGTAACGCCCATAGCACCCACTACGGTTACTTCACCAGTATCAACGTTCACATAACCCAGGTTACCGGTGTTATCAGCAAGCCAAAGATTTTTGTCAGCACCACCACAACCTGTTAAACCTATTGAAGAAGCAGCTATAGTAGCAAGTGCTATTGTTTTTATTTTATTTTTCATGTTATCTCCATATTTTTTTTAGCATTGGATAAAAATTAAGGTAACTAACTAATGGCTCACTCCCAGTCGTGATAACCAAATACCACGAAGCAATTATCGCGAGGTGGCCTAAAATAAATTGAACTAAGTGATGATTATTCTCTTTGTTGTGTAAAGCTTTGTTATTTAATTAGAACTAATTGGCTCAATCATTCCTGGCTGAGTTAAAGCATAAATAGCGAATTGAGAGACCCAATGCCCGTAACCATAATCACCTTCATAATCTTCAAAGGATTGCTCTGTAGAGGCAATATGATCATCAACAGCATCTCTATAAATAGGCTCATCAGACACTTGTAGTATCCAGCTCAACCCCCATAGACGAGAAGCATTTCCACCGGCCCTTCGGCTATTTGATACATTAACTGGGCGAATATCTTCGCTAGTTATCGATTGCTGATCTAACCAATCAGACAGAGTTTCTAGATCATACTCACCAAGAAGAAGTGCCCAGTTTGACCATAAAGAAAAGAAATCAGAACGATTAAGCTCTATAGAAGGATTAATTGATGGGTCATAATCTAGATAATTATCTTCGACCAAACCAGATACCCATTGCTCACCATCACTATCACCACGATGACGATAAAATCTAAGTAACTGAGTAAGCGCCCAGGTGTGATTCCCATACTCACGAATGCCCGGGTTTATGGCTCTTTCGCTTAAATATTCACGCAAACTAAACGCCATATCATCGGCCATTAACTCGAAAATTTCATCCGAATCAATATTTTCAAATTCAATTGCCAACGCTAAAAACCAAGCACGTCCATAGGGCATTTCGAAGTTAGGCCGAGCATTCATATAATCTCGTTCTTGACCCAACGCTGCACTTTTGAGTCGGTTTATCACTACATCTGATTCTTGAGATTGCTCAACTTGATTCGCATATCTCAACACCGCCCAATGAGCGTGTACAGCAGAATGCCAATCTATACAGCCGTTGAACAATATATGATTGGTATCATCATTTTGTAAGCATTGATATGCACGATCACGATATTTAGAAAGGTCGCCTTGGTAAACAACTTCTGTTTTCTTACAGCCCAGCACTAGCATCTGAGCGATTAACAGGAAAAACCCAATAGTTTTTAAGTAAGGACTCTTTGTTATCATTATTATCTCCTAATTATTTTTCTTATTGGCCAACTTTAGGTCGAACTAGGAAGGCATAGAAACCCTAATATAGTAATTAGAAAAAATCTTGAATTTACTGATCACACTAATACTAAACATCACAAATTAACATTTAAGTAGATTGCGATGTTTACGATGAATGCCATAGCGTTTTAGGTATCTAACCCTTAGATATACTTTCACTAAGGTAGATTTGCACGAATTTATCTAAGTGATATTTTTTGTTGTTATTTGACTAAGAAAAACCTTTGCTTGTTAAAATATTCATGTATGGTTTATCCAATTTCTGAATATAATAAATACAAATAGCGGTTTGGATCATGTTTTACCATCGTACCTTTAAAGTTCTGATATCACTTTTAATCAGCGCATTGCTTATTGGTTGTGAATCAAAGTTCGACCCTAATGAAGTTCGCAAATCAGGACAGCGGCATCTAGAAATAACTGTTGCTTTACAAGACGACTGGGTGAATCCCATTGCGTTAGATACCTTAAGTCGACGAATCGTTGGCTTAAACTGGAGTGTTTACAGCGTACCTGAAAGCCCGAACACCTTTGAAGTATGGCCTGTGCCAAACTTAGAAATATCTGATGACAGACTATTTCAAGTTGCAAGAATGTTTGAACTCGATCCCTGGGTTTTAACCGCGACTCCCATCTATGAAGACCCTAATCATACCCCTGAAAGCGAAGAAGTTGGTCAACTCCCCCATGATGACCCACAGTGGTACATGGGACCCAATGGAATAAACGCCTATGAGGCATGGGAAATGTTTAACGCCATCGGCAAAAAGCCTGGAGAAGGTGTTTTGATCGGGCTGCCTGATACTGGTTACTTTGAACATCCTGAGCTTTTTCACGCTGACGGAACAACTCAACTTCGTCTTGATTTACAACGCAATTTTTACGAGGCTGATAAACCCTATGATGCTCATGATTTCTGTAACACTTTCTGTGGCTTGACTCTTAACAAGACATACAAGCTAGCTTACGCTGGTCATGGCACAACAACCGCATCGATGATTATTAGTCCCTCCGAGAAAAATCCAGAAACTGTCGGTTATTACAAGGCTGAAGGTGCAGCACCCTATTCCGAAGTGATCCCTATTAGAATCACACCAACGGTGTTACTAACACCAATAACAATGAGCTACATGGCGGAGGCAATCAACTATTCAGTGGCTCAAGGCGCGAAAGTTATATCAGTTTCATTAGGTGGATTTGCTGATGACGGCGGCGCACTGCATGACACAATTAAAGCTGCTCAAGAAGCTGGGGTAATAGTGGTAGCTGCTGCTGGTAATGGGCCCTGGGGTGTTGGCCTGCCCTTAATTTACTTTGTTGCAAAACCTGCAATTTATCCGGAAACAATCGCCGTATGTGGCTCTAATGCAGAGGAACAACCTTGGAAAGATAGTTCTAATGGAAGTGCTGTAGATATATGCGCACCAGCAGAAAATATTCGCCGCGCCCGTTCAGGATGGATTAATCTTACCGAGCATGTCAAAGACACGGACCAAAGTGAAGGCACATCAATGTCAACAGCGCTTACTGCTGGAGTTGCTGCGTTATGGATTAGCTATCATGGATACGATAACTTGGTGGCGTTTTACGGCGGTGAGGCACAAAAAGTACCCGAGGCTTTTAAGGAGATACTTAATACAGTAGGTCATCGAAGACCTGATAATTGGAACACTTATCGATATGGTAGTGGCATCATCGACGCTGCTAAAGTTCTCCAAGCCCCACTACCGGAACTCTAAAAGATACATGTGCAATGAGCTTATACCAGGATTGATTAGGTAAACTATTATGCCTGCGCTTATCTTTTAGCATAGACATCCCCCCTCCTCTTGAACGAACTTATTGGGCTAACAAATCAATACAAATGTCCAGCAAAGTCGATAAGAGATAGCGCTTTGCAGACTACATCCTGTTGATTATCATCTTCGATCAACGCTTAGATATACATCTAATGACATAAACAACCATAAGCTAGTTCAATCAATCTCAGCACTAGCTCAGAGTGAATTTAAGGAACACCATTTTGATCGCATTTTCCTCAGCAATATTTATTAGTGCATTGTTGGTGTTCCAAGTTCAGCCGATCATCGCACGCTACATCCTACCTTGGTATGGTGGTACCCCAAGTGTCTGGACAACTTGTATGTTGTTCTTCCAGGTCGGCTTGTTAGTTGGCTATCTTTATGCTCACTTTATCTCATCTCATCTAAAGCCGAAAAACCAGGTCATAGTGCACTGCTGCCTGCTCATATTGTCCTTAATCAGTTTACCCATCGAGCCACAGGCATATTCAACCATTGAAACCCTTCCACAACCGGTTCAAATTCTTAGCATTTTATTGCTTGCTGTTGGATTTCCATTCGTTATTCTGTCTTCCTCAGCACCACTCATTCAATCCTGGTTTTCTAGGATACATCTTGATAAATCGCCATATCGCCTTTACGCACTCTCAAATTTTGGTTCGTTGTTAGGTCTTCTTGGTTATCCTTTTTTAGTCGAGCCAAATCTATCATTAACTACTCAAACCTATACCTGGTCCACAGGTTATATTCTATTTATTTTTGCCATTATGTGGTGTGGTTGGCCACTTCTGAAAGGAACCAAGGTCAGCGACTTGCGAACAAGCAAGATGGATCCATCAATCAGTAGAGCAAGTGGCTCACCTAGCCCAAGATCATCAGCGTCTTCCGTTCTTTCTTGGTTGCTCTTATCGGCTTGTGGATCCGCCATACTGCTCGCTGTTACCAACCAAATGTGCCAGGACGTTGCCGTTATTCCTTTTCTTTGGGTATTGCCACTTAGCTTGTACTTGATAACTTTTATTATTTGTTTCGAGCGAGACGCTTGGTATAAACGAGCTATCTGGGTCCCATATTTTATCGTTTCTATTGCTGCACTCGTTTACTTGATGCGACAAGCCTATGCTGAAACTGAGATACCATTATACTTCCAAATTGGCATCTATTGTTCTGCCTTGTTTTCATCATGCATGGTATGTCATGGCGAGCTAACAAGAAGAAAACCTCGGACAAATGAACTAACAAAATTTTATGTATTTATATCACTTGGCGGTGCCCTTGGCGGTTTATTCGTTAGTTTAATCGCACCTTTGATTTTCGTTGGTTTTTGGGAGCTACACTTATTAATTGTATTAGTCAGCCTAATACTTGTTGTGTCCTTAGCACTAGATAAAGACCTAGCTAACGCGTATCGAAAAGCTGCACCGGCTCTTGGTATCGTTGCCATTTCTATGCTCTCTTGGCAGCTACTAATCAACATCAATGAGCAAAAGAGTACTTCAATTTATAGCAGCAGAAGCTTTTATGGAGTACTTCATGTCTATGATTCTGAGCCAGAAACCAGATCTCACCGTCGCGCTTTATACCATGGAAGAATCAGCCATGGTGAGCAATGGAGGCACCCATCCAAAAGAGCTCTTCCCACTGCCTATTATGCTGGGTCTTCTGGTATTAGCTACACATTAAAACGTCACCCAAATCGGCTTGATCCGAGTAATAAGGAGCCTATGAAGGTTGGAGTGATTGGATTGGGCATAGGTACATTAGCGGCTTTTGGTAGAAAGAACGACGAATATCGTTTTTACGAGATTAATCCACAAGTGCATCATGCGGCAAAACACTATTTCAGCTATCTCAAAGATACTAAAGCGCACACATCGGTACTTATAGGCGATGGAAGATCCGTACTTCAAGAAGAATTCGACTCAGGTGGATCACAAAATTATGATGTTTTGGTCGTTGATGCATTTAGTGGCGACGCAATTCCAATACACCTGCTGACAAAAGAAGCCACAGATCTTTATTGGCAGCATCTTAAGCCAGATGGCGTACTTGCCTTTCATATTACAAATTTCCATTTGGATCTTACCGACGTTGTTAGACAGCTTGCTATCCATAGTGGCAAGGAAGCAGTCTATATGTCATTTGAATCCGATGAAGACACCACATCAGCAAATAGCAACGATTGGGTACTTGTTACTAACAATCAAAAGTTTATTAATGACCGATATATCAAACGCTTCAGGGATCAGTGGCCACATACATTACGAGACATACACTGGACTGATAATTTTAGTAATTTATTTGATGTAGTTATGTGGTGATGCATAAACGAAAGTCCTTATCACCTTCACCATTCAATATGGCCTTTTATATATTTTTATAATGCAATAGGAAAAATCACCTAACTTAGTGTGAATATCATCAGTTTATTCAAGTCAAAAACTAAACACTTCGCAGATAATTAGCACCAAGGTACAAATACATTCCTGTGAAATTTGTTTAGTTGAAGCACTATGATTGTTAGACCTATTGATGCAAAAGCACTACTGTATCTTTCCGACAAACGCACTATGTATCTCGGAAAGTTAGCGCCGTTACTTCAGCAATCAAGTGCTGCATCAACGTTAATATTTTCCATTGATGATGTGTTAAGCGTTGTCGATCAAGACAATGGCATGGTCCATAAAAGTCGCAGCTTTTTAATACCGGCGGGTGCAAAAGCGACTATCAATACGAATGACTCTCATATTGGTCTCTGCTACTTAGATGCTCTTGGAACAGATCTAGCAACACTAAGGCCCAAAATGAAACAAGCCATTCCAATTAACGGTACATCGTGTTTCTACGCTGGAGTACCAAATGAAGAACTTGTAATAACCTCTGCAAGAGCATTATTTTCCTCACAAGCACCGGTTGAAATGGCTTTAGAGCAATTAGACCATTGGATTGGGAGACCAGTAGACGGCAGCAATATTCTTGTTGATGAGCGTGTAACAAGAGCCGTGGAAATGATTAAAGCGAGCGTTGTTGAAAATAGATCAGTTGAGGAAATTGCCAGTGAGCTAAATCTCTCGGTTCCTCGACTTAGTCAACTATTTAAATTAATTACCGGTGTCCCAGTTAGACGATTTAGACTTTGGTATCGAATATATATAACTGCTGCCAAGATGGCTTGGGGCATGTCGCTGACCGAAGCTGCTGTAAGCTCTGGTTTTTCAGACTCAGCCCACTTTTCCAGAACTTTTAAAGAAATAGGAGGCGTAAAGCCTTCTACCATGTTAAATGCAAAATCACATACCTTGATACGTTTACTAGAACCTATTGATGAGGCGCATCTAAACGTGTCATTTGATCAAACACCAACATCGGAAGAAGTCGAGGAAGCCTAGTCTATTCTCCCCACTACCTTTAGATCTTCGACTAGATCCGCTTCATCAATGTAGCCAATTGCGTTTACATTCTTTTTCACTGCTTCTATGACCTCGCTTTTATCTGGGATCACATGTGGTGGCGCAGCAGTACCAGTAAACAATAGACGTGCCCAATAAGCATTAACCTGAGCAACAGTTTTCCCAACCAATTGCCGATAAAAATCGCGCCTTACACTCGATTTTGGGGAGTGATCAAGCCTTAATGCCAACTGACCATTAGCAAAATATAAATTTCGACCCATATACATATCAATGAGCTCGCGCTCAGACATTTTTTCTGTGGGATTAGCATTATTAACCACAACCACAATAGCCGCTTCTGCACCAATAGGCACCAGCAATGCTAAAGTGAGAATAAATGGAATCCAACGCTTCATTGTCAAAATATATAATTTAAGTTAATGGATACAATATTTATGGCTCGGTCTTTATCTGGCAAAGTATCGCTGGCCCAGTAGACAGTTCCATTCTCCTCTACTCGAATATGATCTAGTTGCATTTTTAATGCGATGTCATAACGTAGATCCCAACGTGCTCCGGCAGCAATTGATTCTTGGTCAGCGTAACTCGCGTTATATAGCAGTTGGGCGCCATCTCTTAGTTGAACCGCTAAGGGTATAGAACTTAGTGAATCCGGAAGGTCTGGAAGTTTAGTTCTTGAGGATGTTTGCGAACCTTTGCCTAACATTCCGTACACAGTTATCTCATCAAAAATGTAACCAACACTGATATAACGCGTGATATTTGATTTTATTACATCGTAATCCGTATCTAGATAGCTTATCTCGCCTTGAATAGTCCAAGGGAGCTTTTCATATACAAATCCCAATGCATGATAGAGCGCACTCTCACCCTCAGCTCTAATATCATCCGCGGTGTTGTCAGCCCCATCCCAGCCAAATGCATCAGCGAGTTCAAAAGCATCTGCAACCAAATCAGTACCAAGAACTTGATTAATGGAATCGTCAAAATCAAATGAAAGAAAGCCATAGCGAAATCGCCATGTTTGATTCTCCCAAAGAAGGCTTGCGCCGAACATATTATTTAATTTGAATTCAGCGGCACTATCATTGAAACGAAATTTATTTTCAGAACTACCCACTAAGAATTTGGCCTTGAAGGTTCCACTTCCCAGAGGCGCGTTAAAAACAATATCTGCACCGTCGTAGTAATCAAATGCAATTAGAGAATAGAAATCGGTGGGCGGCCTGGCCCATAAATAGGCAAAGCCAACATTTCGGTAATCAGACAGCATGTAGATAGACATGCCAATTCTACCCGCTCTTGCGGTGAGATTTGGATTAATTCGGTACTTTAGAAACGCCCAATCGATGCTTTCTTTAAATGAGTTTTTGATTCTCTCACGACCTACAAGCTGAACCGTTGCTGCCCAGTTACTTGTGAATTTCTTATCAAACTGAACCCCAATCACAGAGTCTGTTTTGTAAGACCATTCGTCCTCGAAAACACCTTCCTGGCTTACGAAGCGTCGAAAACCAAGAAACTCGTCACCACCACGGGTTGCACCCAGGGTCAGAAAGCCGCTGACTTTGAAATCATTATCATTAATAACCTGAGCGTTGACTAAACCAGGTGAAATAAACCAGGCCATTAAGACCAGACATGAACCACAAATGAGCCAACGCAATGGAGTGTGAATTGATGAAAACATGGGGGATAGCGAAACCTAGTTCTATCTTGACCTATTAAGTATAGACTAAGGCTCTAATCCGCAAGCGTTGAATGCACTATAGTTATCTAAAATTTAACTCCATAAGACTCTGATTATTCTACCTTTTTATATTCAAATATTGACTAAACTACTATTAACGGTCAACTATACTGAATAACACCAACTTGGTTGCCTACGCACACTATTTGAGCCGTATCCCAGTCCAAATGACCACACGCCTAACACTATGCTTTTTTGTGCTGTTTTGGCTGCTCCCCGTAGCAGGCCATGCTGAGGTTGTTGTGATCGTTAATAAAGAAAACCAAGCAACCAATATCAGTAGGCAACAATTAGTCGATCTCTATATGGGACGCAATATTTACTTTTCGGACGGTAATCTAGCCTTAAGAATCGATCAAACACCTAAATCGAGTGAACGCTCAGAGTTTTATTTGCGTTTGGTTGGTAAAACTGTTCCTGAGGTAAACGCCTACTGGGCCAGATTACTATTCACTGGAAGAGCATCACCTCCACATGTAGTGGAGAGCACAGACAAGATCCTAGAAATCGTGAGCAATAACAGGTACGCCATCGCTTATATCGAAAAGAGCGAGCTAAACGATTCTGTAAAAGTTCTAGAAAGCGTGGAGTTTTAATGATGGTTAAAAAGGCACAATACACTAGCAGGGAAACGAGCGTTCGATGCGCATAACGCCCTTTAATAGACATTCAAAATCGTTGTTACTACTTAGCATCTTGCTAAGTGGCCTTGCTTGCTCTATGCATACTTTTGCGGGCACAAACTTTTCTGACGAAGAGTTCAAAGACACTAAAATCAGCGGTTTCCTCACCGCAGGCTTTGCTAGAGGGGGCAATAAGCGACTCGGCTTAAGGCAGAACATCGCCCAATTTGGCAAGTATGCCGATTGGACCTATAAAACTGACTCACTACTTGGTTTACAACTAAATCAACGATTCTCAAAGAAATGGGATGCAGCATTTCAAGCCATCTTTAAAGATCGAGTTGGCGATAATCTAGAAGATAATATTGAGTGGGCATTTGTACGTTACGCCCCTACTCCTTACCTAGATATGCGCGTAGGTAGAATTGGCTTAGATGTATTTATGCTGTCGGATCATCGCAATGTAGGCTTTGCATATTTATGGGCTCGACCACCTATTGAGTTTTATGGTGCTTTTGGTTTTGACCATTTTCACGGTGCAGATATTGAATATTCCACTCCGCTCTATCAGGGAAACTTTTCGACTAAAGTGTTCGTCGGTAAAGCCCGATATCGACCCGGGGTTCCAAGAGCCGATCTCAACATTCGTTTAGAGCCATTTTATGGTTTCAATATTAAATGGGAAGATTTTAATTGGCGCTTTCAGTTCGCTTACGCGGATATTAAATACCCTAAAGGTTCTAATGAGGAGTCTGGTTTTAACGAACTCGTAGATAACCTGGAGTTTGCTGAATCTTTTGGCTGGCAGGAAGCAGGCGATATCATTGATACTTTGAACATCGATAACGAACGCACACAATATTATGCTTTAGGTGCATCATTTGAAAATCGTCGTTGGATAATTCAATCTGAAGCAGCATACACCTACACTACCTTTGAAACACTTAAGCCCTACATTAACTATTATTTAAGCGCGGGCTACAAGTATCAACAAACGATCGGCTACGTTATGGTTGGACATATGAGCAACACCAAAGACGTGCAGCATCTTCCCGAACCACCACCAATTCCAAATACCCCAGGCCTTCCAGTGGATCTGCTTCAAGCTAGTCTAGATGAATTGGTGGAAAATGTAGACCGGGTATATCATACAGCCCGCATTGATCAAACCACGTATACATTAGGGTTGCGTTGGAACTTGCGTTACGATACCGCCATTAAACTACAATGGGACCGCTCACATGTTAAAGCGCTGGGGCAGAATCTTTGGATCACTGAGAAACGTTTTAACTATGATTCCTGGGTGAATACTTACACGGTCAATCTCAATTTCGTGTTTTAAGAGGTATGTTTAAACTAAAAATCAGCCGAAAATTGATAAACACCATTCTCTACACAGACAGAAACCCGCTTTTCATTTAGCAGCCAGTTAAGATGGGCCATCACTTCCCCTACTGCTAGAAAGTTTTGAAACTCATCCATCTCGCGATCAAATAACTCATTGGTAATTTCTTGAGGATTAATTGACGTCCCGCAAAGCGTCACTATTTTATCTAATCGTTCATGATGATGATCGACCACAGCTTGGAGCCGTTGGTGCAACCCCTTGAAAGGCAACTCGTGAGCAGGCAACACCAATACTGAATCTGGAATTCTCGCTTTTACCTTGTCATGAGCATCAAACCAATCTTTAAGTGGATTTGCATAGGCTTGGGTTGGCGAAATAGAGACATTTGAAGTTATCGCTGGTAGCACTTGATCACCTGATAACATCATATCAAGTGCTTCACAGTATAAAGATAAGTGTTCTGGAGAATGCCCCCTAGTCGTTATTGCTTCCCACTCATAATCACCAATCTTTAAACGATCACCATCCACCACTCTGTGAAACGCTCCTGGTACCTCCGTTACCATATGCGAATAATTACTATCAGCTAGCAATGCTTCTTTAGATTCTTCATTGATACCAGTGCGATCAAAATATTCAGCAGATTCCCAGTAACGCTCACTACGTTTTGGTGCATAGAAAGTCCGCGTATAGTAATACTCAGCTTCTGTGGTGTAAAAAGGCACCTTGTAGGTATCGCAAAACCAACCTGCAAGACCGTTATGATCTGGATGGTGATGAGTTGAAATAACACGTGTTATCGGTGCGCCATCCAGGCCTTCAGCGATTATTTTTTCCCACCTTGAAATAGCCTCCTTGCCATTCATGCCCGTGTCTAAAACACACCATCCATCACCGTCCTTGAGCAAATAACAATTAATATGTGCTAATGAGAAAGGCAATGGAGATCGCACCCATTTAACATGTGGATGTATAGTCACGACCTGGTGGTTTTCGGGGGCTTCAGTGAATGGAAAGGTCAAACTCATAGAGGAATACCGCGATTAGTGAGGTAGGAACTCGCCGCCATTCACATCTAAACAGGCGCCGGAGACTGCATTTGCATAATCTGAGGCTAAAAAGATAACAGCTTTTGCACAATCCGCGTCAGTGGGAATTCTGCCAAGAGGAATGTTCTTTTCGACTTGTGCTTTGAGCTCCTCTAATGGCTCACCTGTCTTACTACTCTGATATTTAAAATAATTTTCTACTGGAGGGCCCCACATCCACCCCATATAGGCACCATTAACTCTAATATTGTATGGACCAAGCTCAACGGCTAAGTGCTGGGTTGCACTAGTTAAAGCAGCTTTAGAGGCCGCATATCCCGCCTGAGTAGGCATGGGCTTTCTAGTCACCATTGTATTGATATTAACAATACTGCCTCCACCGGCGGACTTCATGAAGGGAATAACTTCCAGGGTAATATTCATAGTCCCGAAAAGATTCACTTCCATGGCACTTCGCCAGCTATCTAAATCAGCGGACTCAATGGGTTCGAATTGCCCTGGGTTGTAAGCGCTATTAATTAAACAGTCGATACGGCCAAAATGCTCGATGGCCTTGGTTGCAAGTTGCTGGCATTGCTTCTTATCCGCTATGTCAGTGGGGACAATCAGGATTTCTGTTTTTGGATTCGAATCGAGGATTTGTTGTTTAGCTGCCTCAAGTTTTTCAGCTGTTCTGGCAGCAATAACAAGGTTGGCACCCTGTTCTGCAGCCCGCAGGGCTAGCTCAATACCTAGCCCAGGACCTATACCAGAGATAATGACAACCTTGTCTTTCAATAACATGGTTACATTCGCTTCGCGACTTCACCGTACATTACTTCGGTAGCACCACCACCGATGGGAAGAACACGAGCATCACGATACATGCGCTCAATGATACTTTCTTCCATAAAGCCCATACCACCATGAAGCTGCAAACAGTCATACATCACTTCATTAGTAATATCACATGCATAAGCTTTTATTTGAGATACCTCTCTTACATTGTCAACGCCTTGAGCGTCCAACCAACACACGTAGTAAAGATAGTTTCTAGCAAGATCAACTTTTGTTTGAGCTCTGGCTAAGCTATCGCGAATAAGATCTTTGTCCCACAGCATGCCACCAAACGCTGGACGATTTTTAACGTTTTCTAAGGTCAAATCGATAGCTTTTTGTGCTTCGCCTACGCCCATGGCTGCTAGCATAATTCGTTCATGCTGGAAGTTTTGCATAATAGCGTAGAAGCCTTTGTTTTCTTCGCCGAGCATGGAAGATACTGGAACTCTAACGTTATCGAAGAATAACTCTGCAGTATCTGAACTTCTCCAACCATGTTTCTTCAGAGAGCGCCCCACAGAAAAACCGGGAGTGCCCTTTTCAACAATAAAGATCGATATACCACGTGAACCTTTTGCCTCTGGATCAGTTTTTGCAGCGACAAAGTACACATCACCTAATACACCGTTGGTAATAAAGATTTTGCTACCATTGATGATATAGTCGTCGCCATCTTTCACTGCACGAGTCTTAATACCGGCTACATCAGAACCTGCACCTGGTTCAGTAACACAAATCGCTGTAATTTTTTGTCCGGAAATACAATCAGGAATATATTTCTGTTTTTGTTCATCGTTACCAGCATTGGCAAGATGAGGTGATGCCATGTTGGTATGCACTAAAGCTGTAATAGTCACACCAGCATAAGATGAACGACCAAGCTCTTCAGCAAGAACAGCAGCAGCACGAACATCCATACCACTGCCGCCGTACTTTTCTTCATGCATTAAGCCTAAGAAACCTAACTCACCCATTTTATGAAGGAGTTCACGGGGAACAGAACCGTCTTTTTCCCACGCTTCGCCATTAGGAACGATTTCTTTTTCCACAAAACGTGAAACTTGTTCACGTAGCATGTCATGTTCTTCTAAAAAATAGGGATTCTTCATTGTTAAATCTCTTTAGTTAACTTTAATCTTTTTTCTTTCACACAATTGTAAATTCAATCTTTTACTTCAACAAAACGCAACCGTTTCATCATGAGACTCATAAGAGTCTAGATAAGATCATTCTTCAGGTTCAATTTCGACGATAAGATCTCCGTCTTCAACCTTATCACCGGCCGCAAACATCACTGATTTAACGGTGCCCGCGCAAGGACATGGCATGTTATGAATAAGCTTCATTGCTTCCATTACAATACCTGTTTGGCCTTCCTCGACTTTGTCACCTTCCGCCACTAGCACATCGGTTACCAAACCCGGCATATGCGCTCTGATCACGTTGGATGAATTCTTAAGAGCAGCAACTTCGCCCAACTGGCTTTCTTCTAACGACAAAAATGTATAGCTACGATTAAGTCGTGGGGAACTCAACGCAACATGTTTATTGTGAATGACAACATCCAACGAGCGACGGGTACCATCTACTTCAACTTGCCAGGTATCCCCTTGTCCACTTCTAGGTAAAGTAAGAGACACGTTATGAGTCGATTCGTCTTCATCTGGCAGGCCATTAATCTTAACCAGGAAACTACCATTGGTACCTTGAACTTCAAACTCAATCAGTTCCTTGCCATGCTGCATCCACATTTTTGAAATAGCCGGTGCACCACAGGTTTGTGTTAAACGCCAGCTGCCCAGCGCTTGCCATGGAGAACCCGTTGTAGCTTTGTTTGCCGCATTTTGTTGATCCACACAATAGGCAGCGGAAGCAATTGCCATATGCATGGCCTCGCCCCATGGCTGCCAACCTTCGGGGAACTGCTTGCCGATATATTGGGTGGTAAGTTCTTGATGAAACGCTGGGCGAGTAATCAAACTCGTTAAAAACTCTTGGTTTGTTTTTACACCGCCAATTGAGTAATCATTTAACCCGTGAAGCAAGCGTTGCGAAGCTAAGCCACGGGTATTACCCCAAGCGATCACTTTAGCGATCATGGAATCATAAAAGGGCGTAATTTCTGAACCTTGAGTAACACCACTATCGATACGCAGGCCTTCTGCTTCAGGTTCACGATATAGCTTAATGGTACCGATTTCAGGAAGGTAATCGTTCGCAGGATCTTCAGCGTTCACACGTGCTTCGATCGCATGACCATTCGCTTTAATATCTTCTTGGTTAATAGTTAGCGCTTCGCCTTGAGCAACGCGAATTTGCCATTCGACAAGATCTAAACCAGTAACAAGCTCAGTAGTGGGATGCTCTACCTGTAAACGGGTATTCATCTCTAGAAAATAAGCTTCTTCAGTGTCTGCATCAAAAATGAATTCAACGGTGCCGGCACCCAAATAATTCAGGTGCTGACCGAGCTTGACAGCGCAATCGAACAAGCCCTGTCGTACGGAATCAGCCATATGGCTAACAGGGGCTTCCTCGATAACTTTTTGGTAGTTACGCTGAATAGAACACTCACGATCTAATAAATGCAGTACTTTGCCGTGACTATCCGCAAGCACTTGTACTTCAATGTGACGCGGGCGAACGATATATTTTTCTAAGAGAACACGATCGTCACCAAACGAGTTAAGCGCTTCTTGCTTGGCCATTTTAAGGGCTTCGTCGAACTGAGAAGCCTCTTCAACAATACGCATCCCTTTACCACCGCCACCGGCGCTGGCTTTTATTAATACCGGAAAGCCTATCTTTTCTACCTGAGACTTCAAGGCATCTGGGCTTTGATCATCGCCGTTGTAGCCAGGCACAGTGGGTATCTCTAATTGCTGCGCTATAGCTTTCGCTTCGATTTTGGAACCCATATCGGCAATACTTGCCACAGAAGGCCCAACAAAAATCACGCCGTTCTCCTGACAGAGCGAAATTAGCTCAGTGCTTTCTGAAAGGAATCCGTATCCAGGATGGATCGCATCTGCTTTTACTTTAATAGCAGCATCCATTATTGCTTGAGCATTGAGGTAACTTTCACTCGCAGCAGCACCACCAATGTGACAAGCTAAATCAGCTTTTTGCGCGTGTAATGCATAACGATCAGCGTCAGAAAAAACTGCCACTGATTCAATACCAAGTTTTTTACAGGTCTTTATAACCCTGCAAGCAATCTCACCCCGATTAGCAATTAATAAACGTTTGATAGTCATTACTGCCTCCAGCTTGGGGTTTCTTTATTGAAGAAGCAGTGAATACCTTCCTGCCCTTCTTCTGATTCCCAGGTATCAGCCAAAATATTAGCCGTGTAATGAACACAGGTGTCTGTATCATGAGTATCTACGAAGTAAATCAGCTTTTTAGTGACTGCAATAGCTCCTGGGCCGCACTGCAATACGTAACCGATTTCTTTTTCCACAGCCGCATCTAGATCAGCATCAGCCACTACTTCATCCACTAGGCGAACATCTTTTGCTTTAGCCGCAGATAATGGTCGTGCGTTTAAGAACGTTCTACGTGCATTGGCTCGACCCATTTTCTCAACCACAAAAGTTGATATATTTGCTGGTGTTAATCCGAGTCGAACTTCTGTTAATGCAAATTTGCAAGACTCAGCTGCAATGGCAATATCGCAGACAGAAATCATACCGGTACCACCGCCATAAGCCTGGCCGTTAATCTTGCCAATTAGCGGCTTAGATAGTTCATTCAAAGTACGTAGCATTGTCGCAAGGTGGGCACTATCAGCAACACGCTCGGCACGGCTCGCTTCAAAGATGCCTTGCATCCATTTTAGATCTCCACCGGCACAGAACGACTCACCCGCTCCGGTTAAGATCACTGCACGCACTTTTTTGTCGACATCTAATTCGCGAGCAGCTTCAGTGACTTCGCGAATTAGTTCATCGTTCATCGCATTGTGCTTTTCAGGACGATTTAATAGAAGCGTGGCAACGCCGCGATCATCAACAGTTACTTCAATTGTGTTGTAGCTCATTTGTTTCTTCCTAATAAATACGTTCTTTACATGCGATAGACTGAAGTTCGGTCGTCACGGGGTTCGTTAGTTGCTGCAACTGACAAACATAAACCGATAACATCTCGGGTTTGACACGGTTCAATAATGCCATCATCCCAGATACGAGACGTTGCAAAATAAGGATCACTCTTTTCTGCGTACAATGCTCGAGTGTCTTTTTCTAGCTTTTCTAGATCTTCTGCGGAAGCCTTTTTACTGATACTGTTCTTTGCTAATTCCATCACAACATTAGTGCCGATATCAGCACTCATTGTTGCCACTACAGAGTTTGGCCAAGCAAACATCATGTCGGGCCTAAAACCGCGACCACACATACCGTAGTTACCGGCACCATAAGAACCACCACATACCACTGTAAAACGAGGTACTTTTGCAGTGGACATCGCGTAAACCAACTTGGCACTATGCTTAGCGATACCGCCTTGCTCGGCTGCTTTACCAACCATAAATCCCGGTACGTTTTGCAAGAACAGCAAAGGAACATTGCGTTGTTCACACAGGCTTATAAAGTGCGCGCCTTTCACAGAAGACTCAGAGAACAGCGGACCATTGTTCCCAAGAATGCCAACAGGATGGCCATGAATATGGGCCATACCACAAACCAAACTTGTTCCCCATTGTGGTTTAAACTCTTGGAACTCACTGCCATCAACCATTCGCGCGATCACTTCACGCATGTCGAAAGGCTGAGCGAAATCTTTATTTACAATCCCCATGATTTCTTCAGCAGGATAAGCAGGCTCTTGAGATTCTAGGGTGCGTTGGAAATTGGTCTTAGGGATATTAAATCCTTGTACGATTTCTCGGATTCGAGCAATCGCTTCTTGCTCCGTCTCAGCTACGTTGTCCGACACACCTGATACTGTGGTGTGCATATCAGCACCACCAAGATCTTCTGGGCTGATATCTTCGTTAATAGCCACTTTAACAATCGAAGGGCCACCAAGGTGAATCGTAGCGTTGCCCCGCACCATTACGACTTCGTCTGAAAGCGCGGGAATATAAGCTGCTCCTGCAGTACTCACACCAAATACAGCAGCAACTTGCGGTAAGCCACGTTGTGACATATTGCACTGGCGATAAAAAATATTACCGAAGTGGTCTTTATCTGGGAAAACGCGATCCCATTCATGAAGGTATGCACCGCCACAATCTACTAAGTAGATACAAGGTAGATTTAGGTTATCAGCGATTTCTTGTGCGCGTACATGCTTCTTGACCGTTTCAGGGTAGTAAGCACCACCTTTAACAGTCGAATCGTTCGCTACAATAACGCAATGCATACCATGAACAACACCAATACCTGTAACAATACCGGCGCTATGTACTCGACCACCATATTGGTTATAGGCTGCTAAGGCAGAGAATTCTAAAAATGGCGTGCAAGGATCGACGAGCAAATCGATACGTTCACGGGGTAGTAATTTTCCACGTTTACGATGCCGCTCAATTAAGTGATCCCGACCACCGAAGATTGCTTCATTAACTTTTCCACGAAGCTCTTCCACTAGGCCAGAGTGGTATTCAACATTCTCGCGATAACTATCAGAATTCTTGTTTACTTTAGAAATAAATCTACTCATACAGCAACCTAAACATAATTAAAGAACTGGGCCGCGTTGTCGCGCAGCCCAGTGTGGTTGGAGCAAATGGGGGTATTACTTTGTGCGCCCAGCGTTTTCCCAGTAAGGCTCACGAATCATTTTTCGGCTTACCTTACCGACTGGAGTACGAGGCAGTGATTCTGTGCGAATTTCTACGCTAGCCGGCTTTTTATAGGAACCGAGCTCATCAGCACAAAGATTGATAATTTGATCTTCTGTTACGTCACTCTCATTCTTAACAACAACGATAACATGTGGAGATTGACCAAAACGCTCTGAGGGTATTGGGAATGCCACCACTTCAATAATTTCAGGAATGGTTGCAATCACGTTTTCTAGCTCAGCTGGCCAAATGTTGTAACCGCCCGAAATGATCATGTCGTCTTTACGGTCGAGCATGTAGAGATAGCCATTGTCATCGACATAACCCATATCACTGGTGTGAACCCAACCATCGATAAGCGTTTTCGCGGTGGATTCTGGATTTTCCCAGTAGCCAGTCATTTGGCCAGCAACCTGTAAGCAGATCTCACCTTCTTTTCCGTTAGGCATTAACTCGTTTGTTTCTGGGTCACGAATTTGAACACCGCAGAATGGGTGAATCTTACCAAGTGAACGCATTGGCTTAGATCCAGGGATATCATCACGGATCCAATCTTTAGCCATGGTTATAGTGGCTGGTACTGCTTCTGTTTGTCCGTAAAGCTGGCACATAGCATCGCCAAAGAAATCATAAGCCTTCTTAACGTTTGCTTCAGTGATCGGCGCAGCACCAATCAATAGTACTTTCAAAGCTGACCAATCTTTTTCAGCAGCACCTTCAACCTGCATAACGTCTTGCACCATAGTCGGTGCCATGAATACGTAGCCAACCTTTTCGTTAACCAACATGTCAACACAGGCATCTGGCGCGTATTTTTGAACAACAAGGTTTACACCACCTTGCAACCACATGGGTACGAACTGATAACCGGAAGCGTGAGAAATTGGCGCAAGATGCATACAAACATCGCCTACTTCAACAGAAGGCATTGGGAAGAACCAGTTACGACCAATGCCAAGCCATGCATCATGAGTGAAGCTAACGCCTTTGGGGTTACCGGTAGTACCACCAGTGTGACGTATTACATAAAGATCACTACCGTCTTCAGCAACTTCTACGTTTGGATCTTCCGCCGAGAAACTCGCTAACCACTCTTCGTAACCCTCTTTGGTGCGAACAATAATATGATCCAAACAATCAATTTCATTATTCATACCTTCCAACTGGTCAGCGTAATGGTCATCAACGACCACTGCTTTACAGCCAGTATGCTCCATCATATGCATATGGCTTTTACGCGCATTACGTGCGTAAAGAGGAACCCTTACGATATTCGCGATCGCAGCACCTAAAAAGAAGTCTACCGCTTCAATCGTATTATCTTCTAAAGACGCTACCTTATCTCCGGGCTTTAATCCCATCGACAACATCAAGTTAGCCATGCGAGTCCCACGCTCCCAGGCTTCTTTAAATGTTAAACGTGTGTCACCAGCAATAATTGCAGGCTTATCTGCATGGAACAATGCTGATCTTCTCATCAAATCGCGGATATTCATTACAAATCCCTCTTTGTTTTATTTTTTTGAAAGTTGGTTAATAGTTACAGCGATTAACTACTTAATCGATAAGCCCTAAAGCTCTTCAAATCCCTTTCTAGGAAGCGGCGCTTCCCCATCCACATAAGCTGGATACAACGCTTGGTATTCACCTTTGTCTGTTTTTACAACGAGTTTTCGAGATTTTATATGCGGCGTATTAACCGCATCAGAAAGTTCCAATACTTCGTTATAACAACAATCAACATTTCCAAACATAGTATTGCATTCATCTAGCGTCAGCTGAGCAATAAACTCAGCGACCTCTTGCTGTAATTCCGTTTGCGGTAGTGGATCATTCATACGTTCAATCCACTCTTTTTTGCCTGCAGCTGTACAAAAGTTTTGCCAGAACTTAGGTTCAACCCCACCTAAAGCGACAGACTTATTATCTTTAGTAAGATATGTTTTATATCTTGCAGCGCCACCGTTTAATAACGCTTCGCCCCTAGGCATACCTTTGCCAGTTAAACCCAAATCCGCTAAAGGAAAAGCCATTAAAGGCATTACTGAATCAGCTAGTGCCACTTCAATATGACAACCCTTGCCTGTACGTTGGCGTTCAATAATGGCACCTAAAACAGTACTCAGCCCGTATAACCCACCTGCGCAATCAGCTAAAGGAGGCCAAGGAGCAACAGCTTGATCTAATGTTCCCGTTCCTTCTAATACGCCATTCATGGCCAGGTAATTAAGATCATGCCCTACTTCTTTAACTAGTGGGCTATTATCCCCATAACCATTTAACGAGCAGATAATGAGTTGAGGGGCGTGATCATGCAAAAGCTCTACAGATAGATCGAGCTTGCCGAGTACACCAGGGCGAAATGATTCTAATAACACATCAGCATCCGCAATAAGCTCAAGAAACTTATCTCGGTCCTGCATATCTTTTAGATTTAGCTTCACACCCTTTTTGTTGCCATTGACTGCATCAAAATATGCAGAGCGGTTATTTGGTCCTTCAGGACCAATAAAGCGCATCTCTTCGCCTTGAGGAGGCTCCACTTTAATAACTTCGGCGCCCATCTCAGCGAGAGATAAAGAAGCAAGGGGACCAGGCAAGTGGCGGCTTAAATCCACCACTTTTATGCCTCTTAAAAATTGATTTAAACGACTCATCTCGGTATCGCAGTTGGACTAAGTAAAGTCAACTTCAAGACCCATTTCACGGGCGATGATCATCGTTTGAATTTGGCTAGAACCATCACCGATACGAGTGATACGTGTATCTCTCAAGTAACGAGATACAGGGCAATCATTCATATAACCAAAGCCGCCGTGAACTTGAACTGCAAGATCAGCCACTTCAGATGATGTTTCACAGCAGTAATACTTGGCCATGGCCAATTCTTTTAAGCTTGCAGTACCAGCATCTGCTTTAGCTGCTGCCTGACGAGCCAGCAAGCGAGATGTTTCTACTTTAACTGCCATGTCCGCAATCATTTTTTGCACCATTTGCAAACCACCTAAGGTTTTACCAAATGCTTTTCGATCTTGAGCATAGGCGATGGAGTGATCCAGACAAGCTTGTGATAGGCCAAGCGCACATGCGGATAAGTAGCAGCGCGCAAATTGATAAGTTTTATGCACGATATAACGGCCATCACCTTCATTACCAACAATCGCATCATCATCAACGATGGCATTATCCAAATAAATTGGGTGAGTATCTGAAGATCTCCAACCTAGTTTGTCGTAAGACTTTCCAATCTCAACACCTGGCGTACCCGCAGGCACTAGGAACAGGGACATCTTAGATTTTTCAGCTTCTGGTGGCGTAGAAATCGCCGCAATTAAATTGTAGCTAGTTAAATCACAACCACTGTTTGTGATAAATGCTTTCTCACCAGAGATTGACCACTTTCCTTCATCAGTTCGCTTTGCTCTTGTGGTGAAACCAGCAGTCCAAGAACCCGCTTGAGGTTCGGTACCGGCAATAGAGCCAACCGCTTTACCAGCAACGATATCAGGAAGGTAAGTTTGCTTTTGGAAATCGCTACCAAACTGTTGCAAAGTTAGCCCAGTTGCAACAGCAACCATGGTGGTGAGCGCAAAAGTTTGATCAGCACGGGCCAATTCTTCGATTGCCAAAGACATCTCAACAGTGCCTAGGCCTAATCCGCCGTGCTCTTCTTTAAAAGGAATAGAAGCTACACCAATATCTTGGTTCATCTTCAGATAAAGCTCAGTTGGAAATTTACCTTCTTTGTCGAGCTCATAGGCGACTGGAGCTAATTCTGCTTGCGCCCATTCTCTAACGGTCTCTTGAAGGTTCTTTTGATCTTGGGTGAGTTCAAAGTTCATATTTCTGTTCTCTACGTCGCTTTACTTGTTGGTCTTATTTCTTCCGTAGCTCTATCTAGAGGCCGGACCTATAAATACAATTACCCCCATTATCCTGAGGCAACGAGATTTAGTCCGCAGGTCAATTCGAGCAAAGCGTTTGGCTTTTTGAGCAGTCATCCCTATCGACGGGAGCTTAATATGACTTTGCTGTAAGATTTGCATCTAGCATGGCAAAAAACGCATCGCAGAATCGCCTCACTTTGATTATGTAACCTAGCTCCAAATACCCCATCGTCCAACTGGACTAGGACATTGGACGCCCATTGAAATACCGTGTAACTCTATGAAATTACTGCTTATTTATCAGGCGATTCTTGCGCTTTTTTTGGCGGAAATGGATCACCTAAAACTAGCGAAGAAGAACATAGCGGACATCGAAAAGAGAAACCCAAGACAAATAACAAATCTCTTTCAGCATTAAGACGTTAGGAGACTCTGGGAATGACTACATTGGCACCAATTGATGCGCTACCTGCAAACCTTCAGGAGCCGACAGCTATGCATAGCTGGGCAGTGGTGATCGCCCAAACTCTTGAGCATGCAGGGGTGGATAGCCAAGCCATTTTTGAAGAGGCAGGTGTGGAATACAAGATGGCAGTCAATCCCTACATGCGAGTCCCTACTCGAAAGATTAGTCGCCTATTTGAACTCAGCGTTGCTGCCACCGGTAACACCTGCTTTGGCTTGAGCATGGTTGAATTTATCCACCCTACTACATTTCATGCCTTAGGCTATTCCTTGTTTGCCAGCACCACTTTGCAAGACTACTTTGAGCGTTTAGTACGCTTCTTCCGAATTGTTAGCGATAACTGTCGCCATCACATCGAAGAAACTGAAGATGCAGTTAAGCTTAGAATCGAATTATTGGTTCCAAACCTCTCACATGAAACACAGGAAGGTTGGACGGCTACGTTAGTCAAATTCACGAGACAGATTTACAACCCTAGCTTTAACCCGTTAAAGGTATGCCTAACTCGCGATAACTGTTCAGACGAAGACAAAGAGCAATTTAGAAAGTATTTCCGAACAGATGTAGAGTTTGGTTCCAATGAATGGGCCATTTACTTCGATAAAGAATGCGTGTTGCAGCCACTACCAGGTGGTAACAACGAGCTCGCATTAATGAACGATAAAGTGGTTATGGAGTATCTTTCCAACATTGAAAAAACTGATTTAATCAATCGGGTAAGAACTCACATTATCAAGCTTTTGCCATCAGGCAATTGCAGCAAAGACTATATTGCCAGCAAGCTTAATTTCAGTTCCCGTAGCCTACAAAACAAACTTGAAGCGCTTAACACCACTTATCAAGATATCTTAGACGATACACGTCGAGATCTTGCACTTAAGTACATTGAAAACGATCACACCTCGGTAAGTGAGATCACCTATCTACTCGGCTTTTCAGACACCAGCAATTTCTCAAGAGCCTTCAAACGCTGGCTTGGCTGCACTCCAACCCAATATCGCGAACGTGAATTCGCAAAATAATCACAAAGCTTTAAGCCGTACTAATTTTTAGGAGAGAACAAATGTCAGATAGTGTGTTGCTAGCAGAGCAGCAAGGCCCAATTATGTGGCTAACAATGAATAGAGCTCATGCGATGAATTCATTGAGTTTTGAGTTGACCGCCGCACTCATTGAACAATTCAATACCCTTAAGGACGATCCTAGCGTTCGTGTTATCGCTATTACCGGCACCGACAAAGCTTTTTGCGCTGGTGCTGATTTAAAAACCATGATGAATGACTATGCACCGGGTGAACCAGACATCCTCGATGTTATCGTTGATCTTCTAACCATTGTTCGAAGCTATCCTAAACCCGTTATTGCCGCAGTTAACGGTTTAGCATTGGCGGGTGGTATGGAATTAATGATGTGTTGCGACCTGATTTATGCAGGTGAAAGCGCGCGTATTGGCGACGCTCATTGTAACTATGGCATTGTGCCTGGTGGTGGTGGAGCAGCGATTATGCCGAGACTGCTCCCCTTACCTATCGCGAAATATTTGTTATTTACTGGCGAGTTTCTTCCAGCGGCAGAGCTAGCTCATTATGGATTAGTTAACGAAGTCGTTGCAGACGAATCATTAAAAGAAAAAGTCAACCAAGTAGCCACTGTTATTGCCAGCAAAAGCCCAATTGGACTTTCAAGGGCTAAAGCGGTTGCTAACGAAGCTTTGGATAAATCCGCCGCAGATGCCATTGTTCACGAGCGACTAGCATCGCGCGATCAATTCAGATCCTACGACTACAGCGAAGGCATCAAAGCCTTTTTAGAAAAGCGTAAGCCCGAATTCAAAGGCTATTAATTTTCTTTCGAGGTTAAAACCATGACTGCCATTTATATTGTTGGTGTCGGCATGACACCATTTGGACGCCATTTAGATAAATCCCTAAAACAACTCTGTGCTAGCGCAGTCAATGAAGCACTTGTTGATGCCAATATAACCAGAGAATCCATAGAAGAGATTCACTTTGGTAACTGTATTCAAGGTTATATGGAAGGTCAGCATATGATTCGCGGCCATTCCATTTTTCTAGAACAGGGTTTTGGTGGCGTTCCTATTTTTAACTTAGAAAGTGGCTGTGCCAGTGGCAGCATGGCCTTCAATCAAGCTTTACGCGGCTTGCTATCTGGACAAACCCAAGTGGCCATGGCAGTAGGCGCAGAAAAAATGGTGGATACCGATAAACAAAAGATGTTCGAGGCGTTTAACAGTGCTTGGGACATTAGCCGAACTGAATGGCAGCTAGGTGTAATTGCCTCTATGTGGGAAGGCTTTGAGGCACCTGCAGGAAGCACCTCTGAAAAACCATATAGCGCATTTATGGATGTGTATAAAGGCGAATTCTTTAATCACCTTCGCCACTTTGATATTACTCAGGAGCAAGTGGCAGCGATTTGCGCTAAGAACCATCAGCATTCTGTGCACAACCCCAAAGCCCAATTTCAAGTGTCTTACACCCAAGAAGAAGTTTTAAAAGCCCCTCCGATCACATTCCCATTAACACTACCCATGTGTGCACCCATTAGCGACGGCGCTGCCGCGGTTATCGTTTGTACTGAAGAAGCTCTAGACAAATATAAAATTGATAAATCGCGCGCAATAACAATACTAGGCTCAGTGGTGGGCGCTGGCGTTGAAAGAGCACCTGATGATTTCGATCGCCACATCGTGACACGTATTTCGAATTCACTCTATGAAAAAGCTGGTGTAGGACCAAGCGATGTAGACTTAGTTGAACTACACGACGCCACCGCTGTTGGAGAGTTATTAGAAACTGAAGCGCTAGGTTTATGTGCCCCAGGTGAAGGCGGAGCATTTGCAGAAAAAGGTGAAACTAGTCTGGGTGGTAAAGTGCCTATCAATACCTCCGGTGGCTTGGAGTCCCGCGGCCACCCTATTGCAGCTACCGGTATCGCTCAACTACACGATCTAACTCAACAACTTCGCCATGAGGCTGGCCCGCGACAAGTGGAAAATGCCCATATTGCTCTGCAATGTAATGTTGGTGGCTTTTGGGGCGTGGAAGAAGCATCGGCCCACGTTGCACTGTTAGCCAAGTAGCGTTAACGCAAACCAGGAGAACCCCACCATGGAATTAAAGAACAAGGTCATCGCTATTACCGGAGCCGCCAGAGGCATTGGTCGAGCAATAGCAATTCGGCTGGCTGAACAAGGCGCAAATATTGCTGCCATCGATCTCGATTTAGAAAATCTTACAGAAACCGTATCACTAGTTGAAAAACTAGGAGTGAAAGCGAAAAGTTATCAATGCGATGTTGCTGACGAAGCCATGGTAGAAACGACTTTCGCTTCGATTGTAGAACAATTTGGATCTATTGAAGGCCTAGTAAACAACGCAGGGGTATTACGTGATGGCCTATTAATTAAAGTTAGCGGCGGAAAGGTCATTAAAAAAATGACCGCGCAGCAATATGATCTGGTTGTTAACGTCCACATGAAAGGCGCGTTTTTATGTACTCGCGAAGCCGCTGCACAAATGGTGGAATTGGGTATTGATGAAGGCTGCATCGTGAGCATGTCGTCTGGCGCCTATCACGGCAACTTCGGTCAAACTAACTACTCAGCTGCGAAAGCGGGTATTGTAGCCATGAGCAGAGTTTGGTCCAAAGAGTTAGCTAGATACAATATCCGATCTGCCGCAATTGCACCAGGCACGATCGAAACAGATATGTTACGCTCCATGCCCCCTGAAGCCCTGGAGGGCCTTGCTAAAAAAGTGCCTTTGGGCAGAATTGGCGACGTGGACAATATCGCGCAAACGGTTCAGTTTATCTTAGAAAACAACTACGTTAGCGGCGATGTTATAGAAGTAAATGGCGGGTTATTTTTTTAAGCTAAGCTTATGTTAAAGGCCCACAGAATTTAATCCGTCACTCGGAATTGTAGTTTTATGGATGATCTTTGGTTATTTATCTCAATCCCATTTATTAGTGCCGCTGTAGGTTATGGTACCAACTGGGTTTGTATAAAGATGATGTGCTACCCCATTAACTTTTGGGGAATCAAACCACCCTATCTAGGCTGGCAAGGCGTAGTGCCTCGTCGAGCGCCGCACATTGCAGGTATTCAAGTCGATCTGATGACACAAAACCTCATCAGCGTAGAAGACATTTTCAGTCGTATCGATTCCAAGAAGATTGCCGAGCATCTCGAGCCGGTAATACTTAACCTCATCCAGCGCATCACCGACGAAGTAATGACAGCACAATCCCCAAAACTTTGGGAAGCCGTGCCTATCAAAATAAAAGATCGCATCTATAAAAAAGCTAAAGCCGACTCCCCCGCCATCGTTAAAGCGATGATGGACGATATCAAATACAACATCACCGATATCTTTGATCTAAAAGGCATGGTGATGGACTCTTTTGTCAAAGATCGTTCCATGCTGGTCAGGCTGTTCCAGGAAATCGGCTACAAAGAATTCGCCTTTGTACAAAACTCTGGTCTTTGGTTTGGTTTCTTGTTTGGCTGCATACAAATGGTAGTTTGGTTCTTCTATCAAGAATCATGGATTTTGCCGTTGTGTGGTGTGTTAGTTGGCACCATCACTAACTGGCTAGCCATTAACATGATCTTCTCGCCTAAAAACCCAATCAAAGTAGGCCCGTTTACTATCCAAGGTTTATTCATTAAACGTCAGGACGAAGTGGCGACAGACTTTGGCTTATTAATCGCGGGAGAGATCATCAATTCAAATAATATTATTAATGCCATTCTTAAAGGCCCCTCTTCTGACCGTTTATTTGAGCTTATCCAAAAGAATGTTAAGCGCACCATGGATGAAACGGTGGGCTTCACCAAACCTTTTGTTACCTTTAGCATTGGTACTAAGCGCTACATAGAGATTAAAAATCTCGCTGTTGATCGCATCATGGAATATATCCCTGAAGCGATGAAGCATATCCATAATTACACCGAAGAAGCGATGGATATTAACGCCACCCTAAGAGAAAAAATGACCGGGCTTACTCCTGAGCAGTTTGAAGGCATGTTAAGACCAGCTTTTGAAGCCGATGAATGGCAGCTGGTAGCACTTGGCGCGGTCATTGGTGGATTAGTTGGTTGGGCGCAATTGGTATTCGTGTTTGGTATGAGTTTATAAGCTTTGCTTATCAGATAATTCTAATCTTTTTAGAAATATAAAACCATAAAGTGGTCGCTTCGGCCTGCTAATGCTTCCATAAGCAAGAATGCCTGACCTATTGTCATTGCAGACCAAATAATGGATATAAAGAAGGCTGCTTTTTGCACCAAAGCGGACATGAAGCTTGCGTCACTTCGATTCATATATAAGAGCTTTGAGCCTATAGAGAAAATTTTGCTTTATGCTCATTACTTGTCTATCTATAGATTAGACAAACGCTCTCGCATTATAAGATCTATCCTAAAATATATAACTAACTGATAACCTCAACGTCCTGGGTTCAATAACATGGTAGTGAAGATCCTCTACTGCCGCTCCTGAGGGCTCACTGCCTAACCGCGACTCATAAAAGTAATCAATATCATGATCATCACTATCAGTCAGATTTAATAGATCAGCACGAATGGCCCATTGCTCCATTTTGTATCCGGCGCGTAAATTCCAAATAGTGCTACTGTCAGATTTCACGGAACCATCTTCAATTAATGGTCTTTCTCCAAAGTGTCGAAGACGTAGGCTTCCAAACCAACCACTTTGTAATTCTGCGCTTATACCTGCTTGTAAAACCCGCTCTATGGCACCAGGGATTTCGTCACCCTCTGGCGCATAGTCAGTGAATTCAGCATCGGTATAGGCGTATTCCAAATCAAAATTCCATTCGGGAGTGATTCTATAATACGCTGTAAATTCTAGACCCTGGCGCTCCGATTCGCGGCTAACTTCTGTGTTACCCGCGTCGCCCACAAAGAGTAACTCACTATCGAGCTTCAATGTCCATAATGACACCGACGTATTAATCTTGTCGGTAATAAAGCCACGCACACCAGCTTCATAGCCAAATGATTTGACCAATGGATCCACGGTATCAACTTCGTCACCACTTTCAGGGTCCACTCGGATAGTTGTACCTCGGGCATCATTGGAATGCATACCCTGTCCCGCGGAAACATAACTCTCCCAATGATCATTAATCGCGTATATCAAACTACCTTTGAGCGAGAACAAGTCATCATCTGATTCACCGCTATTCAAGCTAAGATCAACACCATTAGTATTGGTACCAGCTTTATCATTGACTTCAAAATCAAAATAGTCATAACGTACGCCAATAACGCTACGTAAATGATCCGTCCAAACAATGCGGTTTTCCCAATACAAACCAAGACTGCTTTGCTCTACAGCATCACTTCTTACCACACCCAGCCGCTGTCTTTCTTGTGCTTGATAGAGGCTTACTTCGTCAATATCATCTATGCGTAGATCTGCACCAAACTTATTTTGCACGTCGTAATTACCCCAGCGGTCACTATGGCGGTAACTAACTTGACCACCGTAAATTGATCGATCGTCCACTTGCTCAATTTGGTCGCCGTTGGTTTCGTTACCGAGAAAATAGGTGAAGTTAGACCATAGATTAAGATCATAGTCGATATAATAAGCTGATACCTGCCAAGCAGCATTGCTCCAAGCAGCGCTCAAACTATATCGACTGGACTCACCGCCAACGCTGTCATCTAGTGAACCTAGCTCGTCAATGATTCCTTGCTCAATCGCTCTCGAGGGAATTTGATCAGCGCTATTCCACTCGTTGTCGTAGGCCATAACTGTTAGTGACATATTTCCGCTAGCAACTGGAAACGTGTGTTTTATTACAGTATTAGTCTTATTAAGGTCTTCCTCAATATCTGTCCAAGGGCCATCGTAACGATTATGCTCAAGTGCGACTAAAGTCTCACCGTTTGCTGTATTAAAACTGTTAGCGAATAACACACGTTTATAATTATCTTCTCCTGCAGTTGCTTTGATCTGACCTTGTTTCAATCGATTAGCGGTGTAAATATGAGCACTACCAGCACCGCTGAAATCGCCAACCTCAGCATAGTAAGCCCCTTTCTTATAAGTCAGCTTGTCGATAAGCTCAGGAATTACAAAGTTAAGATCAGTATATCCATGGCCGTGACCGTGAGTGCGCATATTGATAGGCATGCCATCAATAAAAGTCGCGAAATCTGTACCATGATCAAGATTAAAGCCCCGCAAGAAATACTGATTAGCCTTACCCGTACCACTATGCTGAGTTGCTACCATACCTGGAACCAACTCCAAAACTTCACCAGTTCTTAATATGGGGCGAAGTCGAATTTCCTGCTGACCAACAACGCCTTCAGACGCTGATACAGCCTCACCAATAAGGCTTTGCTGACGCCCCTCTACTACGATATCGTCAAGATGCGCATGCTCTGCGGCAATTGAATGGGTGGAAATACACGCCAGTGTACAAAAAAACAGCTTTCTCATTGAGGGCCTCAAATGAATTGACATACAATTACCAATGTGAAAAATCACACGCAATCGATAGAAAGTTAAATCTATTATCAAACAACTATAAAAAACCGATAAGGGATCGGTGTTTATGAAAGATATTCATAAGGAAATAGGAAGCTGGCTGACCAAAAGCGTACGGAATAAGTCACTTCCAGCCCTTGGGTCCCGCGAGATTGAAGTACTGAAACTGCTTTGGCGTAATGGTGAACTAAACGCCCAACAGGCATTATCCTTCTTATCAAAGGATCAGATTAGCCTAAGCACCATGCAAAGCACTTTAGAACGCTTGTATAGAAAAGGCCTTGTAACTAGAACAAAAACAGGCAGGTTCTATACCTATAAGGCTGCGATTAGTCAAAGCCGTATGATTAGCTATTTGTTACACGACATTACTGATCAGATAAGTGACGGTGATATGGCACCTATGATATCTGGGTTTATGTCGTTTGTGGGTGACGAGGACATTTCAAAAGACTCGCAAAAGCTTAAAGCTTCGTTAACTAAGACGGACGAAGAAGTTGATGACTCATCTTGTTGAAAATGTTTTTTTAATTCTTTTCTCTTGGATGACGATCATGTTATTGCTTTCATGGTCGCTTGCCCTTGTATATCCGGTTTTCCGTCGATGGATACAAAACTATCCTGCGAAAACTCGGGCATATTTAGGCTTATTATTTAGCATAACACCCCATTTTTCAGCCTTCATTTTACTCATAATCTACTCTGCCCCCGGCTTAAGCGGATATTTGGTTGAAAGCCATTGCCATCATGATGTTTGCGGCCCCCACTCGCTACATCTCCATGTCTCGTCGCTACCAGGCATAGGAATGTTCACGCTTTCAATGCTTTTACTCGGTTGCTTTCTCATTTTTATTGGCCGCACGTTTTTAAGGGGTCAACGCCAAGCAGCTACTCTCAAAATGCTTTCAGAAAATAAAAATGAAAGCTATCGTTTGCTCGAAACAAACAAACCGATGGCTTGGTGCGTGGGATATCTTCAGCCACGAATTTATATATCTCGTGGACTTATAGAAAGGTTAAAGCCAACGCATTTAAATGCGATATTAGAACATGAACGATCTCATGCTATTAATCACGACAACTTGCGTAAATTAATTATGGATTGGGCAACTTTGTTTTGGCCAACAGTCATGAAGGTAAAGGTTAAACAAGATTTTTCTGACGATCTTGAAAGCAATAGTGACATGGAAGCAATTCGAAACAGCATTGATCTCGAAACCTTGTGTGAAACGATTCAGCTTATTGAAAATGAAGAAGCTAACAATGCAAGCCCTTCAAGACCACATCAATCCACACGCCTTTTAGCCATTAGAAACGAGTTCAAAGTTAATGCTAAAGACTCACCTTATCGGTTCAGTAGTCGAATTTTTCTAGTCAGTATCTTTACGTTGTTCTTCGTGAGTACACTCTTTATTGTTGGGCAGCTTGGCCACCCCTTGCTTGAGTTTCTTTACCAATAATACCGTCTGTGAATGTGGCGCTGTGCAGTTCTTGATAGCTTTACCCAACTGATACGGGTGTAATGGTAATTAAGAATGTGATCAAAGCAAGATCTGTCACAGAAATCGATACACTTTCTTCTCCCAAGAAGTGATGCATTGACCACATGATAAAGAAAGGTACAGTGACAAAAGAAAGCAAACTCACCACAGCAGTAAGCGATACCGAAAGCACCACATCCCCCCTCGAAACTTTCGAAATAGTATTACTAATGATTGCCTGGGCAAGGACTAGACACAGAATAATGAGAGCTTCCATAAATTCTATCGCCTGTGATTCTTAAAGATAGGGTGCTCTACACAACAGGTTAAAAAAATTGGAGCAAGAACGATAATTCATTCTTTTGAGAGGGGCCATTAATAAGGGAATAGTACTAACAAAAAAAGAGCGTGTTACCTCAGGAACTACGGTAAAAGTAACACGCTGGGAAAACAATAACGAGTCGGCTGTTATTGGTAAGTTCTCGTAAACCGATAAAGCGCTGATTGCTTCTCTTCGTCCGTTTGACGCCAGCCATATTGGTTAGGCGATGTGGTTTCGATCACCAGCGTGTCGTATATCAACCAATCATATAGCGACAAGAAATTATGCATATTCTTTGATGAATTTTTTCCTCTAGCATGATGCTGATGGTGCTGATTCGGGAATGTAAATACATGAGCCAATCCGAAGGTTACCTTCCTTACTAATGCATTAGGATGATTCAGAAGGTAAAGATCGTATTTCCAGTTTACATGCACGTGAATCGACCATAATCCTTTAATAACCACTCCGAAAGCAACAACCTCATACAAACCTAGGAATAAAACGATCATCGAAAACCAGATATTTGGCATCACCAACCAGTACATCCACCCCTCTACAAACGTTTGCCCAACGGATATTTGAGCTTTCTCATCATCATTACCTATCAAATGGTGTGGGCGATGAGCGGTTCTAAATAGCTTGTGAAGCGGGCGCAGTAACTTGCTCTTAGGTGTGCGAGTGTGAGCGAACCAGTGTCCTAGGCCGTGAAAATACTCCTCCAATAGCACATACGCTAGTAAAGTCCACCAGAAATAGTTGTCCTGTAACGACGCTAGAACTCCTTGGTAAGGAAGAATAATCAAGCTCGCGACACCAAAAACCATTGCCATGACTAATGGCCTTTGTATTAAAGCAACAACTACGCTGCTAATGGCGGCCATTTTAAAATCTACGGCATTAAGCTTTCCGTCTTTATAGTTTCCTGTTATCCACTCATACAGGATACAAAGCACAAAAAATGTAGCTGGAATAATCGTTTCAATCTTTATAGATTCCATAAGTTATTTCTCCAGACAGTAGGTGAATTATCCGTGACCTTCCTTCAACCATTCGCACTTATCTTCCTCACCCGGTTCCGGAAGTATGTGAAGCCCTTCCATAATCCAGGAAGCAGGCACCTCTATCATTGACATTTCTACCATTTGTGGAGACGTATCGAGCAACTTAACGATTTCTTTGAACAAGGTGTTGTGCAATTCATTATTCATTTGACCTGTTCGTCCTTTTCTAACCCCCATAAGTACGTCGTAAGCAATCCCCCGTTTTAAAGGCACCGCTTCAGAAAAGATGACGTTAACGAATGTTTGGGGTGCACCTGTAATACCGCAATGAACATCCATGATTAACTTAGCCATTAAGCGTTTTGTCGTATCAGGAATTGGAGCTCTACTGGAAACTGTATAAAGTGGCATTTTGTTATTCCTTATCGATCAAAGTTAAAATTCATTGAGTAGTAGCCATTCAAGACTTTAGACTTCACCAGTTTTGTTAACTGCTTACCTACATGATAAAAGCGAGTGGTTGGATTGATGCGACCCACTGTTTTCTTTGCGAATTCTTCTGCGACTTTTCTATCAGTCACATTCAGAATGATTTCGTTTTGGTGGCACTGCGTTATATCCATCCACATTTGGCAAAACTCGTACATAAATGGATGACGAACATCGTTCTCTATATGGTTCTCAACAGGCATTGTCACTGTTGTCGTTGTTGATGGTTGCGCGGCTAGAAACGCTTGTCCCCTCGGCACAACAACCCATACAGGTAGCAAACTATATTTCTCACCAAAGTGTTTTTTGTATAGCTTGTTTGCGGCCCTTTCTAGCTGCTTTATCTCCTGATCACTGTGACCATTTTCTTGCATCAAGCACAGCATTCTCATTTTATTTTTCATATTATTACCTTAAGCCCTTACCTTCTTAACCTGCTGGCCGCGACGCCAGAATTGATAGAAAACGTTTGCTACTGAAAATAATCCCCGAACTTTAGTAGAGGGTTCTAGACCTTCACTAATTCTATGAATCTGATTTGTGTACCAACTGATTTCCATTATCGCCATGTCATCTACCTTCTTTATGCCTGTGGAAATAGGCTTGACTGGGGACACATTACCTTTGGTTGATAACAGCTTGTTTGCGAAGTCTGGTTCGACAACGAAAGGTCGAGCCATACCAATGACATCGATAGCACCAGATCTTAGGGCATCTTCCATGGCGCTTTGTGATCTAAATCCGCCGGTCACCATCAAAGGTGCTTTAATTTCTTTACGAAGCTTTTCTGCAAAATCTAAAAAGTATGCTTCTCTCGCTTTCGTACTCTCTTTTTGCTCACCTCTGCGGTTTACAGGGTTTTCCCAGCTACCACCGGAAATTTCTAATAAGTCAATTCCGAGCTTATCTAGCTTTTTAGCAACTTCGATGGATTCTTCTTCGGTGAAACCACCTTTTTGAAAGTCGGAAGAGTTAAGCTTTACGGAGATATTGAATTTCTTACCAAGTTCTTTTCGGATGCCCTTGAAGATCTAGGTAATGAATCGCATACGGTTTTCAAGCGAACCGCCCCACTCATCGCTCCTTCGGTTATGCTTTGGCGATAGGAACTGACTAATTAAGTAGCCATGTGCGGCATGTAATCGAACGCCAGTAAAACCGGATTTTTGCAAGATCTTAGCCGTGGGGATAAATCGCTGAATAATGTCTTGGATCTCATCTGCAGTAAGCTCCCTTGGAGGAACAAACATGTCACTTGCCAAAGGAATAGCGGAAGGCGCAACTGGTTGATCATTCAAAAACTTGGGTGATTGCTTACCTGGGTGATTGAGCTGAGGCCAAATTTCCACGCCAA
>JAKSAW010000664.1 GCA_022361455.1 Pseudomonadales bacterium
AGATCGGCGGCATCGAGATCCTGCGTGTCCTGACCGCGTGTGCGAACAACGCCGACTGCCCGGCGGTCCAGCTCTGCGACACGGGTTTCTGCCAGCCGACGACCACAACGACGACGACGAGCACGACGACCAGCACGACTACGACGACGCTGCCACCTTGCGCGAACAACGCGGACTGCAACGACCCGCTGTTCTGCAACGGCCTGGAGACCTGCAACACCGGAACCGGTGACTGCGAGCCGGGCACCGATCCTTGCGACGACACGGTCGGCTGCACCGACGACAGCTGCGATGAAGGCACCGACAGCTGCACCAACACGCCGAACGACGCCAACTGCGCCAACGGCGACTACTGCGACGGCGACGAAACCTGCGACGCCGGCCTGGATTGTCAGGCGGGCACAGCCGTCGACTGCGACGATCTCGTGCTGTGCACCGACGACAGCTGCAACGAGGGCACCGACAGCTGCGACAACATCCCCAACGACGCAAACTGCGACGATGCGAACGTCTGCACCGACGACGTGTGCAATGCCAACGCCGACTGTGGGTTCACGAACAACACCGACCCCTGCGACGACGGGCTGAGCTGCACGACGCCGGACGTCTGCGCCGGCGGTATCTGCACGAGCACCGACACCTGCCCGGTCGGACAGGTCTGCGACCCGGCGACGGACTCCTGTCAGGCCGATGCCGACTCCGACGGAATCCCGGATCTCGACGACAACTGCCCGAGCGACGCCAACCCGACCCAAGACGACGCCGACGGCGACATGCTCGGCGACACCTGTGATCCGTGCGTGAACAACGCTCGAAACCTCGGCATCTCAGAGGATCCGATCACCGGCTGCGCGAACATCCGACCGGCCGACTTCCGCATCAACTCGGGCGAGCTGGTCAATCCCTTCGTCGACACCTTCGGCCTGACCTGGTCGGTCGACGGCAACTTCAGCACGCCGTCGTCGACGTCGAGCACGGTAGACCCGATCGCCAACACGGCCAACGACACGGTCTACCGCAAGGACCGTAACGCCGACGATCTGACCTACACGCTCGATACCGGCATGGAGGCAGACTACATCATCAACCTCCACTTCGCCGAGATCTTCGATCCTACCGGCCCAGGCGATCGCACGATGGACGTCTTCCTGCCCGACGGCGTCACCGAGGTGCGCTCCGATCTCGACATCGTCAGCGAGGCCGGTGGCGTGGATACGGCACTGATCAAGAGCTTCCTCGTCCACAGCGACACCGGCGTGATCACGATCACGCTGTCGATCACGAGCATTGCCAACAACAGCAAGATCTCGGGCATCGAGGTTCTGCGAGTACCGACGGCCTGCACCGTCGACGGCGACTGCCCGACCGGTCAGGTATGCGACGCCGGCTTCTGCGAGCTCGAGTGCCTGACGGCTCCCGACTGCGACGACGGCAACGTCTGCACCGACGACGCGTGCAACGCCGGTGTCTGCGAGTACACGAACAACACGCTCAGCTGCGACGACGGCCTGAGCTGCACGGACAGCGACG
The DNA here is from genome assembly GCA_022361455.1 of Pseudomonadales bacterium. GTDB lineage: Bacteria > Pseudomonadota > Gammaproteobacteria > Pseudomonadales > Ketobacteraceae. The sequence goes on from JAKSAW010000664.1 coordinate 1,531, forward strand.
TGTGCGCCGGCGGCGTCTGCGACGGCACCGACAACTGCGACGCC
>JAKSAW010000361.1 GCA_022361455.1 Pseudomonadales bacterium
ACCTATTTTAGAAACAAAAAGTACAAGTTTTTCTGGCTGCGGTTGTGAGTAGCGTGGCGACCTATAGTGCTGTGATGTTAGTTGACGATCATCACCATCATGATGTTGAGCATACTTTTTTGCAAACCACGCCTGATTTCAACTCCAACATCGATAATAAGCTGATACCTAATACTTCTACGCATCAGCATGAGAAGGAATGGTTCACGCATAGCGATTCGTCAGAGAACAAAGACTTTATTTCAAATTCAGGTCCCAATTCAGTGCTAGTGAGTCAGGTCGATACTGTTGCCAATGTAAAGCGCTCTGCCAACTCAACCAAGGTAGATTTTAGCTATAGCCGTCATGAACCGATTCGAGTCGCAGATATTGATCAAGCGATAGAAGACTCTTTTCGACAATTTCCGGAAGCGCAAAAAGAACTAGAACGAATTTCGCAGAAACGTAAGGCTATGCGTGATGCTCTAATGGCTGGTGGGGAAAGCGCTTTTTCTGGATACGAAAATAGCAGCGATTTCTATCAGTCCCAACAGCAAGAGACAGTAGAGGAATTTGCTTCGTCTTTACATAAACCTGACAATTTTGCTGATCTTCAGGAAACCTATGGCACTACGCCATCTTTAGAGGAACAAGCTTATTTGCATGCGCAGCTACCCGATTGGTTAACTGATCCTAGCGACACCATCGCTTATGCAGCGCAATTAAGTCCTGAAGATAGAGAGAAATTACATATAGCTATTACTGAAATCATCGCAAATTGGAACTTATAGCGAAATGTTTAAAACTCGGTTTGTAAAATAGCTCTAAAGCGCTGGCCGTAACCCTGTGCAAGGTAGTTTGGTGCAACTTCTTGGACGGGCCTATAGCTGGAACCCACATACCAAGTTTCATCAGTAACATTATCAAGTGCTAAGGTGACGGAAGTGAAAGACCAATGATATCGATAAGTCAGGTTAAGTAAGGTGGAACTATCTAGTTGATAGCGTAGGTCTTGATAGTTGTAATCCCTCGTTCCCAGGTATTCTAAACCCAGGCTAAAGCTCCAACTGGTGGAACCTAAATCACTTGCGTAAAAGGTGAATGACGCCCCTGCATTACGTTCAGGCTGCCCGATACGATTCAGTGGTGCATTTTGCTGTTTCGTTTCTACTTTGCTTTGTGCGTAATAGATATCAAACTCTAAGTAAGGGGTTATGAGTCCACCAATACTAAGTTCATAACCATTGTTAATTAGTTCACCTTGCTGTTGCAGCAAACCATTGCTGGTAGCGTCATTGCTTAGCCAATTTTCTTTAATTAAGTGATAGCGAGCGAAGTCGATGTTGAGGGAATTGTTGGCCCGCCACTTAAAGCCAAGCTCGTAGTTGCTTGTCTCTTCTGGTTCAAAGGATTCTTGCAGAATGCTGGCACCCTCCAAAATATCGTATTGCTTGCTATAACTGCTGAACAGGCTTAATTCTGGCCACGGCAAGAAGGTTAACCCAAAGCTTGGTGCAATAAAATTATCTTCGGGTTTGTCCTGTGTCTCGATATAGATGAATTCTCCACTGAGAGGAGCATAGGTATTGAGTTCTCGGTGGTACACTTTTCGTTGATAGTGATAAAAGCCAATCGCAGCCAACATCATCCACTGCTCATTGAACTTCACATGGTCCTGTAAATAGAAACCAAGCGATTGGGTTTTGCTGTCTTCTTCAACTTGCAGTCTCTGATTGTCGAAACCGAACTCGTTGCTAGCGGAAATACCAAGATTTCCCAATTCAAGGGCTGTTTGGGTGGGTAGTGTCTGCATAGGATTATAGTTGGTTCTACCATAGGGGTCGTACCAATTAACGAACGCTTGGCGGCGTAGCTGAAATCCCAGTTGATATTCTCCATCGGCAATTAAATTTGTGCCCATTTGATAAAGATCACCATTGAAGTTTAAATAACTGCGCTTGAAATTGCGTCTTGTGAAGTAGCTGACCCCTAACAGTAGTTCGTGGTCCCAATCTGCGAACCGAAATGCTTTGGAAAAATTACTCTCGAATCCTTCCCGTTGCTTGGTTCTTTTTCCTGTATTTAGGTAATAGTAAAATCGAGCTTTGTTATCGCCCCAGCCATCGATGTTCTCAAATGGATCGCCATAAATGAAACTCATGACATCGAAAACATTGGCCCTTGCAGAGAAGAAATCGCGTGTGTTTTGTAGAATTGTTTCATCTACCCAAGGGCTTACTGACGATAAAAAATCTTCAAGTCTCACACCTGAATCTGGAATAGCGTAGCGGTTTTCCATCTCCATTAAGTATTGGCCAATCGCATTGGTGCGGTTTTGTACCACCGAAAATGGTGCTATTAATGCTAAGGGTTGAAAGCCAAATCTAGGGTTTACCAATGTGTTTAACCAAATGTTTAGATCCTGGCTTTGAGAGAATTTATTTTCGGCCTTACCATAGAAAAGGCGAGAGTGATGTTGCCAGTCGTTGGCTAGTGGTTGTTGAATATCAATGTAACCATCCGCACTTTTAAAGTTCTGTTCATCGTCAGGGGCCGCTCCTGAAGCAGGGTAGAAATCGACTTCGGAGGATCGTGGTACTAACAATGAATAGAGAAGTGACGCAGATTCGATTGGTTGTTCATAAGGTCTTAAACCTTCGTCACCATTGATGCTTTGGCGGTTCCACTCAAGCCCAAGGGTGATCGTGATTTCTCCATCTGATTCAAATCTAAAGGAGGGTGCGAATTGCTCATGATTTGTTTCGCTTTTTTCTTCTTTCGTTTCTTTGTGCATAACAACCAAACGCCCCCAAAGTTGGTGGTTCAATTCTCGGTTGAAGTCTAGGGCTAACTCTGTATCTTGATTTCCTGCGACAGCCATTAACTGATGGCGATTGTAGGGTTGTGGTTCTTTCAATATTAAATTGATTAAGCCGTTGGGTTGGCCGTAGCCATAGAGTGCCGAGGAGGCACCTTTGGCAATTTCGATTCCCGCTACGTTATTCAAGCTGACATCGAGAATACCTCGATCAACGATTGGGATGCCAGAAACTAGCAGCGACCGCTCTTCCAGATTAAATCCCCGCAAGGAAAGGTTACCTGATTTATCAGTGACTACTACTGAAGAAAAGTCACGAAACGCATCACTAAGGGACAAATTCGCAGATTCCTGAAAATACAGATCATCTATAGATTCAGCAGACTTTGGCAACTGTAGATCTGGAATTGTGGCTTTGCTGGCAGTATTTGGTTTATCTAGACAGCACCCGTCTTTGCGACTTTGTCCCGTGGTGATGATTTCTGGTATGTTCAAGTTTGGAGCTGAGGAAGATAGCAAGTCTATATGAGTTGAATCATCCAAGCGCTTTCTGGTTTTGTGGACTGTATAGGTGGTATTACTTATTTTCCGATAGGTTAAACCGCTATCGCTCAACAGTTTTTCTAAGGCGATAGATATCTGAAATTTACCATGCAATCCCATGAAAGATTGATTGGTAATGAGCTCTGACTGGTATAGCAGCTGAA
>JAKSAW010000085.1 GCA_022361455.1 Pseudomonadales bacterium
AGTTAGGCTGGTGTGAAAAACGATCCTCCGCAATAAATGGAATCAGGATAGTCAAAGTCATACAGATACCGAGTGTTAGCCCATTGCCTGCAATGTAGGCACTAACATCTCTAGTTTTTAGCAGGCTCAAAGATTGTTTGAAAAAGTGAGAAATAAAGTTTTGATCTTGAGTTGTAGAAGATTGTTGGGGAACTTTTGCGATCATCATTGGAATGACGATGGAGAAGAGCAATACAGCAAAGCCCGAAGTCCCTAATCCGTTGTAGCCATAAGTGCTTTTGATTTGCGCGCCGATAACGAGCGCGCCGATGGTAGCGGCGATTGCTAATACAGCGCCTACTAATGTCAGCTTAACTCGTTTATCCGGATTTGTTTCAATGGTGGGTAGCATCGCTAATAATGGTTGCATAATTGAAACAAACAAGATGTTGTAGATAAGCATCATTGCAATCAATGTAAGATGTTCTTCTTGCCGCCAAAGAAAGAAAAAAATCGAGGACATCGAAATGGACGCGATTAATACAATCGACTTCTTACTGCCCAATAAGTGTTTGGCATGGTCCGACCAATGGCCAATAATAGGGCTCCATAAGCCTTGTACAATAAAGCCAATAAACAGAACGGTGCCAACGGTGGGCCAGGGAGATGAGCCAAAGTCTTGCTGAGAATAAAAGTAGACGATCCACTGAGTATAAACGGTACTAATAAAGGATATGCCGAAGAAACCAAGTGGATAGAAAAAGTTTTTCATAGGGATGAATACTTAATTATTGAATCAAATTGACATCAGTGATGTTGCATAGGTGGTCTACCCATCTCTCTAGCATATCCTCTACTTGTTGTTGAGTTTGCTGAAGTGCAGGGTTGATGCGCAAGCAGAGTGTATATTGATCCTTCCATTTTATAACGCCGGTTGCGATAGGATACATGGGGCTACCAGGTGCACAAATTAGAATCGCCTCGTTAGCGTTTTTGTGAACACTGTTTTCTATTGGCCATTCACCGAGCATGCTTAAAGAACCCACGTATCTAGATTCTCTTATTGTCTTATTTAAGATATAGCGCATGAGTGCGGGCCCAAGGAGGGCGCCAATATGAGTTTGATATAACAAACCCCATTGTCGATTTTGCTTTAATTGGACTCGTATTTTTTGTTGAACATCATTGGGGCTAGCAGAACCTGAAACATTAAAGTAAATCCCCGAAGAGTGATTTGCTCGTGGGTTGCTTTTTCTAAAGGGACCTCTCAAATTTACAGGCAGAAACCACGATAAAATATCATCATTTTTTAGAAGCTGTTTTACGGTTTTATTGAGACTCCAAAGAAAATAGCTACTTTCAGAAACTGATTGATCCTTGAAATTGTTCTCTATTATTTTGCTTTGTTCTGATGAAAGAACCTTCCAAGCAAGCACGGATTCTCCATTGGTAGAGTCATCGTAGTTGTTCCACAGCGTTGGAACTGGTTTTTCTGTACCGAATGGATTGAATGCTAGCGCTATCCTTTTCCATATGGAGTTCGGTTGTGGGTGGCTGACATTCAATAATTCTTGTGGGCCATATCCAACTGACTCTAAGAAATGGGATAGGGCACCCATTCCATCCCATTCAGCATGGGCATATTCTTTCCACTCAACAGTTCCGCTGCTAAGGTCAACGCGACCTATCGCGATGGCGTCTTCTATTCCCAGCGTGCGTCTTACCTCAAACCAGCGACCTAAGTAATCTATTTCTGGATTGATACCGATCATAAACGTGCCACCTCCAAATATAGGGGGCGGGTATCTAAAGTTTCCCTAGGATCATGCTCGTTGTAACTGGCGATATAGTGGTTAGTATAGGTTTTTCTGTGGCGATAGCTTTCTAGAATTGAAACATAGGGATCATTGTTGATCGATCCCACCATGAGGCCTTCATAGCCACTCTGTTTTAGTTGGACGATGATGTTTTCTAAGAGGGCGCGGAATACACCAGGATCATCGTTATCAATCAATACCGAGTGGAGCATGCAGTAATTTAGTGCACCACCTGCCTTTGGTAACGTTAATCCTCCCCGCACCAAACTATACAGATTAAATAGATGTCTTAGATATTTAGTGATTCCCGGGTAACTAATAATTCGAGTTTGTTTAAAAGACTTTTGATCCCAACTGCCAGCAACCCCTTTTAGTTTTCCATCTTCATTAAAGCAGAGCATAAAATCAGCTAGTGATAGCCCTGAATAGTAATCATCACCACTAACAATTTTTGCAAAATCATATACTGGGTAAAATTGGCGTTTAGGGGCATTTTCATCAAAGAATGATTGCAACTGGGGAATATCGAAATGCGAAGCGGGTCGAATAACATAGCGCTCGTCCGCGGACTTGCGAGGTGAAGGTGGTATATAAAGTAAGTAAGATGTGAGATCACCATAAGGTAGATAGTTGGGCAGGGAGGCTCTGCTCTTGGTGATGGTGGCGATTGAATAATCGTTCTCTTTGAGAATCGCTGTTTGAGTCCATTCATCGTCACTGAGATATTTTTTCGCTTCGCGATATAGACCTACTAGAATACGCCCATTTCTATGTTTGGCGCATATTCTAAGGTCTGCAGCATAACGTATTTTTTTTATCTCACCATTAACATAAACTTGGCGTGCTCCCATGCTTGAGCACCCAACAATTTCATCACTTTCTTTTTCAATGCAAACCACAACTAGCGTATCAGGGGTAATGACTTTGTTACCTATGAAGTAATTAGGTTCACGCTCAAAATTCACTACCACTTGGCCTTTCTGTGGTGTGCTTCCAAATAATTTCACTAAGGCTTCTGAGTCAGAATCTTCTGCTAGACGAAAAAGGTATTTGCTCATGGGATTACATCACTTGAGCAAGCCTTGAGGCCGCGTTCTCTGGTAAAGCTTTCTTGAGGCCAGAGTGTTTGTTGATGAGGGAGGAAACTTTTGCTCGCATGACGATGGCATTGGGGGCATTTTCTGGATCACCCTGAATATGCATATCTGGATCGTGATATGGCGCTGAGTATTCCTGAAAGCCAATACGCTTGTGCAGTGCTTTGGCCTTGTATTTAGCTTCGGACACAACGTAGTCAAAACCCAGCTCTGCGGCTACTTCCCAGCATTTTAAATAGACCGTTCTCGAGGTGATTCTCCCTCGATGCTCTGCCGCTATAACCCATCGAGATACTTCAGCAAATCTATATCGGCTATCAAA
>JAKSAW010000598.1 GCA_022361455.1 Pseudomonadales bacterium
GCGATGCTTCTCAATAAAAGCACGGCGATCTTTGATAGGGGCGCTGGAAAAACTTTTGCCGTTGCTCAGCCAAAAACGCATTTCTAAACTGGCTAATAGCGCTTTGATAGCCTGTTGAAGGCCTGGAATGCTGGCAAAGTATTGGTCTACTTCACTGGCCACTCCAGTGGCATCTGGAGCTGGTAGCTGCTCACCCGCAGGAAATAAAGCCTCCACCCAAGCTCTCACAGTGGGATTATGGGCAAACGCACTGGAATCTAAAGTAGACCTATCTTCACCATTTTCTTTTTGGTTTTTGGCTTGCTTATCCAGGTTCTGCGCTGCGGTCATAACACCATCTCCTACCTGCTTTCACGATGACTGAACATTCAGTATACATGCAGATTAAGAGGATGCTTGTCTATGGGCACTAAGAGATGAGGTAAGCACGGTCAAACCGTGCGAGTAGCATGGCAATTAAGCGCTAACCACCTGAGACTTAAAGGAAAACCGACTATCCAAAGTGGCTTCTAAGTTATCCCCCACAGCCAAAGGTGCCACACCGGAAGGGGTGCCAGTGAGCACCACATCCCCTGGCAGAAGGGTGAATGTTTGCGAGATTCTTGATACGAGGGACAAAATGGGAAACAGCATCTGCTCGGTATTACCCTGCTGACGCTCCTGACCATTGACGCTTAGGGATACAGTTAACCTGGTGAAGCCCTCGAACTCGGTAACCGGTATAAAAGGTGTCAGTGGGCAAGCACCATCAAATGCTTTCGCCACTTCCCAAGGGTGGCTTTTCGATTTGAGTTTGGCCTGCAAATCCCTAAGCGTCAGATCCAACCCAAGGCCCAAACCGATAATCACTTGTCTAGCCTGCTCTTGAGTGGCCCGACTCAAAGGTGAGCCGATCAATAACGCAATTTCCGTTTCATGGTGACATTCCCCTTGATCAGAAGGAAAGGAGAATCCAGGAGAGAAAGGAACGATCGCTGTTGCGGGCTTGATAAAAAGAATTGGTTCGGTTGGCACAGGATTGTTGAGCTCTTTAGCATGGTCGGCATAGTTTCTGCCGACACAAACTACTTTACCAACGGGAAGCTCACTCAGATCGTGTTCTCCGCTAACATCGTTTAACCATTGGTGTTGATAACTCACCTGATCTTTCACTCTCAATCAATTCTCTTTATCACAACTAATCCGCTGGCAATTACAAATCAAATATTTTTCCTGGATTCATAACGCCATTGGGGTCGAATAATTGTTTCACTGATTTCATTAAAGCAATTTCTTCAACGCTACGGGTATATTCAAGGTATGGCTTTTTCGTCATGCCTACACCATGCTCAGCCGATACACTACCATCGTGCTTTTGTACAATTTCAAATACCCACTTATTAACCTGTTGGCATTTTTCGAAGAACTCTTCTTTCGGCAAATCATCAGGTTTTAGAATATTTAAGTGCAGGTTGCCATCGCCAATATGGCCAAACCAAACGATTTGGAAATCAGGATAGTGCTCCGTAACAACAGCATCAATTTCTTCGAGAAAATCAGGCACTTTTGAAACGGAAACAGACACATCGTTTTTATAAGGCGTAAAGACTGAAATGGTTTCACTAATATCTTCACGTAAGCGCCATAAAGATTCTACTTGTGCCTGACTTTGACTCATAGCACCGTCTAACACATAACCTTTTTCCACACACTCTTCGAACAACGCCATGGCTTCTTCAACCACTTCATCGTTAGGCGCTTCAAATTCTAGTAACGCGTAATAAGGAGTAGCGGTTTCAAAAGGTCGCTGCACATCGCCATGAGCCGTTACCAACTGCACTGCTATTTCTGAAAAGAACTCAAAAGCCGTTAAATCAATTTTTCGTTGAAAGGTATTGAGTACATCCATGACTGCTCGAAATTCAGGAACACCCAGCACCAACACATTCAAGTTCTTCGGCGTTCGCGCCAACTTCATAGTTGCTTCAGTAATAAAACCTAAGGTACCTTCTGCACCAATAAAGAGATGGCGGAAATCATAACCGGTAGCATTTTTCACTAAGTCATTATTAAGCTTGAGTACATCACCTTTGCCAGTGACCACGGTTAATCCAGCGACCCAATCTCGAGTCATTCCATAACGAATAACTTTTATACCGCCGGCGTTGGTGGAAATATTGCCACCTAATTGACTGGATCCACTGGAGGCAAAATCAACGGGGTAAAACAGGTCTTTGTCTTCTGCAAACTGCTGCAACTGTTCAGTAACCACACCGGCCTGACAGCGCGCGGTTCGATCTATTTCATTAAACTCAAGCACTTGATTCATATAGTCAAAAGCCACCACCACTTCACCATTGGCGGCAACAGCTGCAGCTGAAAGGCCAGTTCTGCCCCCTGATGGCACTAATGCCACCTGATGTTCATTGGCGAACTTAACAACGGCTTGCACCTGCTCGGTGGTTTTAGGGAAAACTATGGCCAATGGCTTGGGGTCGTATACTTTGGTCCAATCGCAACCGTAATGCTGAAGGCTTTCGGGATCGGTTTTGACCTTATCCTCATCCACTAATGCTTCTAAGCCCTTGATGATATCTTCCACAGCTGTCATAGATTTACCTTTGATTTCAAAAACATAGCCAACCCTAAAACGCCATCCTTTGAGTCTAGCTACATATCTGTGTACAGGCCCTATCAGAGCCCCATCTATACTAGACCAAATAGTCGCTATTTTTGGCAGGTCGCATCTAGATTAACGACGCAAAAAGTCGCGCACCTTAGGGGGCGGGTATGATACCATACCGCCCCCTAAATTTTTGGTATTTGATAGCTTGCTCCCACTAAACGTATAAGCACGTATAGATAGAGCGGTTATCTCAGTGACAGTCACGGTAAAAATCATGAGCAAAACATCACTGGATAAAAGCAAGATCCGCGTACTTCTACTAGAAGGCGTGCATCAATCAGCGGTTCAGAATTTCGAGAAAAACGGATACACCAATATCGAGTATCTTAAAACCTCGCTACCCGATGATGAACTGAAGGCAAAAATCGCAGATGCTCATTTCGTTGGTATTCGTTCTCGCACTCAATTAACGGATGAGATCTTCGAAGCGGCGAGTAAACTGATTGCTGTTGGGTGTTTCTGTATTGGTACTAACCAAGTGGATCTGAATGCTGCGTTAGGTCGCGGTGTTCCTGTGTTTAATGCTCCTTACTCCAACACTCGAAGTGTTGCAGAACTGGTTCTGGCTCAAGCGATTCTATTGCTTCGCGGCGTGCCGGAAAAAAATGCCAAAGCTCACCGCGGTGAATGGTTAAAGTCAGCAGCCAACTCTTATGAAGTACGGGGCAAAACTTTAGGCATTGTTGGCTACGGCAGTATCGGTTCACAGCTCAGTGTGCTAGCTGAAGGCTTAGGCATGAAAGTTATCTTTCAAGATGTTGTTACCAAGCTGCCACTAGGAAATGCCTCTCAGGTGGATTCTCTTGAAGAACTAATGAACCAATCGGATGTAGTAAGTCTGCACGTACCTGAAACACCAGCCACAAAAGATATGATCGGTAAAGCCGAGCTGGATCAAATGAAAGAAGGCAGCGTACTCATTAATGCTTCAAGAGGTACCGTCGTCGATATCGACGCTTTAGCCGCATCTCTAGCAAGTGGTAAATTGTTGGGTGCAGCTATCGATGTATTCCCAGTTGAACCACGCAGTAATAACGAAGAATTTATTTCTCCATTACGAGAGTTTGACAATGTTATTCTAACTCCTCATGTGGGTGGCAGTACTCAAGAAGCGCAGGAGAATATTGGCTTAGAAGTGGCAGAAAAGTTTGTTAAATATAGCGATAATGGTTCCACTATCTCCGCGGTGAACTTCCCAGAGGTTGCCCTTCCTGCTCACGCTAATGTTCACCGATTACTCCACATTCATAAGAATGTACCTGGTGTGATGACAAAAATTAACACGATATTTTCTGACAACAATATCAACATTGCTAGCCAGTATCTGCAAACTAACGAGAAGATCGGTTATGTAGTCATTGACGTGGATGCGGATTATAGCGATCTAGCGTTGGAGAAACTGCGTGAGGTAGAAGGCACCATTCGTACGCGAGTGCTATTCTAAAGAAAACAACTCGCTTCACAAGTGACACATAAAAAAGCCCGCTTTCTCTGCGGGCTTTTTTATTAAGACAGGCAAATTAAAACCTGAATGTGGCGTACAAGCCAGCACCTGACCCGTCTAATTCTGCACCACTAACATCTTTTACTTCGTATTCAATTTTTGTGTAACGCAAACCCAAGCCGACTGTTTTACTTACCCAGTACTCTCCTTGAAGAACGTACCCGGTAGCATCATCAAAGGAGACATCTCCTGCTACGTCATCCTCCAACTCCACGCTAGAGTGGTGAGTTAAGCCAACACCAAACTTAAAATCATCGGATCCCATTAGTAGAAGCGCCTCAAGTGGTACTCGATCAAAGCTTACATCACCATTGTCAGCAAAAATACCACCGAACAAATAACCTGCCTGCAATCTCACGGCAAGGTCTGATGATGGATAGCCTAGCTCAACACCGGCAAAAAAGTGTATACCTTCACCCGCTTTTACCTTTTCGTTGCCTTCATCACCATCATAGTACTCGACTTCGTATTCACGAATGGTGTCACCACCAAAATTCAAGCCTATACCTAAAACAGGCTTTACATAGCTTGCAGTTTCAACGGCTGGTTGACTGTCATCGATGGCAAAAGATTGGGTGGAAATTCCGCAGAACGCGGCAGCAGAAAATAAAAGTACTTTTTTCACAAGCAACTCCCTTTGATTTGTCTGAAAAGCGGAGAAATTATATTCATCATTCATGGAATTGCCATTGGATAAACGTTACAGTTCGTAATCGAACAGATAGGCATGAAAGGTTGTCAAGGAGTTAACAATGGCGAACGATACATCCTCTACTATCAGAACAGCTCTCATTACAGGCGCCTCCGCAGGCATCGGGCTCGAGTTCGCACGTGTTTTTGCGGAACGACAATTCGACGTTATTTTAGTAGCTCGTCGTGAGGATAAACTCAACGAAATTGCCACTGAAATTAAAGCCCAATATGGCCAACTAGCCCACGTTATCCCAGCTGATTTATCAGATCCCAATGCGCCCGAAATGATCTTTGAAAAGGTGCAAGAAAAAGGCGTAACCGTGGATGCGCTGGTAAATAACGCTGGCTATGCGATCAACGACAGCTTTTTAGACTCCGATTGGCAGACTCATGCTCAGTTTATTCAGGTACTTAATACTTCATTGGTGCACCTGTGTCATTTGTTCGCTAAACCAATGAAAGACAACCAATGGGGCCGCATTATTAACTTGGCTTCAGTGGCAGCGTTTTCACCGCAAATGAAAGGTAGCTTGTACGGTGCGGCGAAATCATTTGTGTTAGATTTTTCTCAAGCCATCGATTTAGAGCTTCGGGATCATAACGTTTACTGCACCGCACTCTGTCCTGGTTTTACCTATAGCGAATTCCACGACGTGATGGGCATTCAAACAATGGTAGACCGCTTACCACGCTTTTTATGGATGGATGCACACACGGTTGCGGTAGAAGGGTATGAAGCGGTAATGGAAGGGAAACCCGTTTATGTGAATGGCATTGTAAATCAAGGCATGACTCAAGTTATGTCTCACTTACCTTTAGGTATTAAACAATTTATTGCCAAACAACAGGATAAATTATCCTGAGCGATTTATGCCAGATCTGCACCAACCAATGAACCTGCCTGTTGTCTTTGAAGACGAACACTATATTGCCATACACAAACCTGCAGGTTTATTGGTGCATCGCAGCCCAATCGATAAGCACGAAACCCAGTTTGCTGTTCAGATTTTGCGAGATCAAATCGGACAGCACGTTCATCCTGCCCATCGCTTAGATAAACCTACCTCAGGCATTTTGTTATTTGCAAAAACGACTGAAGCTCTTAGCAAAGTTAGAGAACAATTTGTGTCGCACAACATCGACAAGGAATATCACGCGCTCGTTCGGGGATTTCCACCACAGCAGTTAACTATCGATCATCCGGTGAAAACTCGTAAGGACAAACTCGACAAGAAACCATTGGAAGCACCGAAAGACGCTATCACTCACTTAACGACGCTTGCCACTTGCACTATTGGCGCAAAGATTGAGCGCTACGACACATCGCGCTATGCATTAGTTAAGCTGGTACCAGTCACAGGTCGTCGTCACCAATTGCGCTATCATATGAAACACATTTCACACCCGATCATTGGTGACTCTAACTATGGCAAGGGCGTTCAGAACCGTTATTTTCAAAAACACTTTGGTTGCCATCGACTAATGTTGGCGGCGACTAAGCTTCAATTTCATCACCCATATCTAGGAAGTGCTGTTACCATTTGCACTCCCCCTGCAGCTGATTTTCAATCTACTATCGAAAAATTACCCTTTGCGTAAAAGGGTTAGAAGCAAATAGCATAAACCAAGCAGAAAAAGCCCCAAGCCAGTGCACGCACGCACCATTTTCTAACATTGAAAGCAATAAAAATGATGTTGCTCTGAGCATTTGTCGTTTAGATAAAAACTCAACTACGCTTTTTAAAAGTCTAACATTTCAATGGAGATTGCAATGACTATTTTGATGGGGCAAGCGTGTCAATCCAACACTCGTACGAGCCGAATACACCTTACTATTATGGGGTTACTTCTTCTCTGCTTATCCCTCCCCGCTATTTCTTCACCTAGCAAAGCGGAATACGGCGTAGTACTTAATTTATCTGGTAAGCAAAGAATGCTGACCCAAAAGATGTCTAAAGAAGTAGCGCTAGTAGCTCTGGGTATCGATGTAGAAAAGAACGTTAAAAACCTAATTTCAACCTCTGCTCTTTTCGACAAAACACTTAAAGGATTAAAAAACGGTGACCCGTCATTAGGATTACCACCGACTGAAAAGAAACGAATCCTACGCCAGCTGAACAAAGTCAGCGATATCTGGCAGGAGTTTTATCCCGTTGTAAAAGGCATTGGTGAATCTAAAAAAGTAAGTTCAGAACAACTACAAGTGGTTGCAGAAAAGAACTTACCTCTTCTCAAACAAATGAACAAAGCGGTTGGCCTTTATGAAAAGGACGCAAGTAAAACTGGTTTAGAAGCCGCTCCCGGATTGGCAGCTACAATCAATCTTTCCGGTAAGCAACGCATGTTAACGCAAAAGATGAGCAAGGAATTTTTCTTGATTGCTCTTGGCTTCGATGTTGAAAATAACAAACTGAATTTACTGGAGACATATTCGCTGTTTGACCGTACCTTAGACGGTTTAAATGATGGTGATGACACTTTAGGACTTCCAGGCACACCACAAGCTCATATTAAAGATCAACTCAAGGTCGTTAAACAACTCTGGACGGAGTTCAAACCACTTGTGGAAAAAGGCGCTCATCACAGCACTACTTCTATAGGTGAAGCCGATATCAGAAAAGTCGCAACTTCAAACTTACCGTTACTAAAAGAGATGAATGCTGCAGTTAAACTCTACGAAAAAGAGGCAGCGAAGTAGCTAACGATTAGCTCAGCTTCGCATTGGTTGTAGGGAGCCGAACATGTTAATCAAACAGAAACTCTATTGTATTGGCGCGGGCCTATGTGGCTCTCTAGTCACTATTGGTATCTTAATTGGGTACGCCTTTAATGGGCTTTCCAACAGCTTCGATCTCGTTGTTGAAAATGCTGCATTAAATTCTATAAGCGCAAACGAAACAGCTAAGGGTTTGGAGAGTGGCAGCCTTAGATTAGAAACATCAAATAAAAAGATGATGGAGATTGTTGAAGGGATTAGAAGTGCCAACCAAAGATCGAAATTAGTCGGCAAGAAAATCGCCGAGATTAATGGAACATTAGAGGAACTAATCGAGAATATTGATGAAATGATGGAGGATATCGATGATCAGGATACGCTAGAGCTTTTCGAAGAAATCAGTGACGAAGCCAGTGACATTGGGGAGCGATTAAAACGAGAAGGCCTAGTAAACATCACTGCGACTGCAGAAAATATGCAGCAGTTTAGCACCAAAATCACCACAGAAGTCGATAACATTTCAAAGATAGATCAATTCATTAAGCAACAAGTAAATGTCAGCAATGCATCAAAGTCAGCTAGCAACCAGATAGAAGCACAGGCCCAACAAGCATTGTCAGATATTGAATGGCAACAAAACGTCATTGTCATAACCGTTATCGGCGTTATTGGTTTTGCAGCTGTATCGATTGCAATGATTTTTATGGCAACCTTAATCCCTATTCAAAAATCGCAAAAGCTAATGCAAGATATAGCAGAAGGAGAAGGCGATTTAACGCAAAGACTAGATGTCAATGGTAAAGATGAAATGGCGCAAATTTCCATTGCGTTTAATTGCTTCGTTGGGAAAATGCAGGCCCTAGTATCAGATGTCAACACGTCTGCTATGAGCTTAAACTCATCTACCGACAAAACGCTGTCAGCCATGTCTGAAGGCAACAGAGCCATTATCAACCAGCAAACCGAAGTAGAGCAAATCGCCACTGCAGTTAATGAAATGAACGCCACTTCACAGGCCATGTCACAGTATGCCCAGGATGCAGCTGATGCCACGTCGCATGGTCGTGAAAAAGTTTTGGAGGGGAAAGAACTAGCTTATCAATCCAGCCAATCTGCGACACAACTAGCCCGCGAGATTGAAGGTGCCGTAGCCATCATCAATTCGCTACATCAAAAATCCACAGATATCATCGCCGTAGTTAACGTAATCAAAGTAATTGCAGCGCAAACCAATTTATTAGCATTGAATGCAGCTATAGAAGCAGCAAGAGCAGGAGAAATGGGGAGGGGTTTTGCCGTTGTCGCTGACGAAGTTAGAGCATTAGCAGTAAAAGCAGACCAAAGCACAAATGATATCGAATCATTAATTAACGAAATTCGTTCGCTAACGGATAATGCTGTTGATTCCATGGAAACGAGCCGCTCGGAAAGTGAGAGCACCGTCTTCAACACCGAAACAGCGAGCCGGATACTATCTGATGCTTATGATTCTATCCAAACTATTGAAGAGATGAATATCCAGATCGCGAGCGCATCGGAAGAACAGAGCACGGTATCGGAAGAAATTAACAAACGCGTAACACAGGTACACGAACTATCTCAACATACATCAAGTGAGGTTAGTAACGTTGTTGATACTTGTGAAGGGCTAAGCCAAATCAGCAATAAACTTGATTCCCAACTAGCCCAATTTAAGGTGTAGTGTGGAAAATTCACCTGACTCAAGCCCCCATCAAGCCAAACTCATTGATCAACTCTTCACTAGTCAAGGCTTGAAGCTTGGAAACTTGCTTAATTTCTATCATGCCTTGATGAATATCGATCCAACCTTGATCTTTCCACGCCTTGAGGTATTTATTCACAGTTTGCCGAGTACTACTCATCATATGGGCAAGCTCATCTTGAGATAGCTTTAAAGCGATTTTAACGTGCTCACCGGAATCATCGCCCACACGATCGGCAAGGTGAATGAGCAGGCTAGCTAATTTCTTTTCCGCAGAACTATTAAAATGGTGGGCGGCAGCTAAACACATCATTCGCATACTCATTGCCAACTGTTGAGCTAAAGCCTGTGAAAACGAAGCTTCTGCTTTAAACAGCCGGAGAAAATTAGTTTTTGGTATTACCAATATTTCACTTGCCCCTACTGCTGCAATCCTTGCAACGCTATGGGTACTACACAGCGCTTCATGTTCGCCAAACAGTGTGTACATGGGCATAACGCCCATAAACATGATTTCCCCATCAGGCATTGGTACTTCTAACTTGACTGAGCCACTCACCACAAAGTAGACGGATTCTGGTGTATCTCCCACATCATAAATCGCGTGGTCATTGTCGTAATTTGTTAGGCGACTATTTTGCAGGAAACTATCAGCAGACTCTTCGGACAATGTTTGAAAAAGGAAACTGGATTTCAAATGTTGAATATATTGACTCGACATGTTCAGCAGCCTTAGTGAGTTACCGACTAACGAATAAGAGCAGCAGATTTAACCTGCACCCAAATAGCATCGCCAATTTTTAAATCCAGGTAATTGGCCGAGCGGCGGGTAATACGCGCAATTAATGCCGATTCCTGCACGCGCACCTTGATTAACGCCATGGCTGGGTGCGCATCATTTTCAATGACCTCAACCTTACCATGCAGTATGTTCACAATACTCGAATCGATATGGTGTGAATTAGCGAGACTGACATCGCGGGCTAAAATCCTTACCCTTACTTGTGCCCCCACAGGGAAACCACCATCACGAACCCAAAGCTCACCACCGGCAAACTGAACTTTGGCAAGGTGCCATTCAGCATTAATTTCAAGCACAGCGGCCTCTAGAACAACACCCGCATCCTCACCAAGCTGGACAGGGAAATCAATACGCGAAAGCGTTTCAACCAACGGACCATCAGCCACCACTTTGCCATTCTCTAAAACCACCATATGATCCGCCAAGCGGGCTATTTCGTTGGGGGAATGGCTCACGTAAAGAATTGGTGTAGCAAATGTAGACTTTAATTCTTCTAGATAAGGTAGGACTTCTTGTTTACGAGCCTCATCAAGAGAGGATAAAGGCTCATCCATTAACAATATATCTGGGTTCAGTAGCAACGCCCTAGCAATGGCGACTCGCTGCTTTTCTCCACCTGACAAAGATAAGGGGTCTCGCTCTAGTAAGTGGCTTATATGAAGCATCGACGCAATTTGATCAAAGCGCTGAGAATAATCGCTATTACGATTGGTTCCGGCACGTTTTACACCAAATTCTAAATTAGCCTTTACCGATAGATGAGAAAACAAAGCTGACTCTTGGAATACATACCCAATTGAACGCTTATGGGTCGGCAAATTCACAGTATCACTTTGCCATTGCTGACCCGCAATATTTAAAGACCCTACCGCGTCTTTTTCTAAACCAGCAACACACCTTAAAAAAGTCGTTTTGCCACAACCCGATTGGCCAAAAATAGCGGTCACACCAGTTGACGGAATGGATATATCCACATAAAGATCAAACGAATGCCTTGGTAAGTTGAAACGAAGATCGATTGTTTTTTCAGACATCGGATCCACCAAACCTAAAAGCAGAACGACGCCCATTAACGCTGTAAACTATCAAAAGCACAAGAAACGAAAACAACACCATAGCACCCGACAACCAATGAGCTTGTGTATATTGTAGGGCTTCAACGTGATCATAGATCTGCACTGATACCACTCGAGTTTCATCTGGGATATTGCCACCAATCATTAGCACCACACCGAATTCACCTACGGTATGAGCAAATCCAAGGATCGCTGCGGCAATAAATCCTGGCTTGGCTAAAGGCACCACCACCGAGAAAAAGCGATCCCATGGACCAGCACCCAAGGTTGCTGCGACTTCCAAAGGTTGGTCACCAATGGACTCAAATGCATTTTGAATGGGCTGAACCACAAAGGGCAATGAATAAAAAAGAGAGGCTATGACTAACCCAGCAAAAGTGAATGGTAATAAGCCCAAGCCCAATGATTGAGTTAAGCTTCCAACAGGCCCATTGGGGCCCATGGCAATTAATAAATAAAACCCTAATACAGTGGGCGGCAAAACGAGTGGCAAGGCTACCAATGCACCTACTGGACCTTTTAGCCATGACTTAGTACGTGCCAACCACCATGCTATTGGTGTACCGATAAGTATCAATAGCACGGTCACAACTGTTGCTAGCTTAATCGTCAAAACTATAGCAGCCAGATCCGAATCAGACAGAAACACGTCTAATCTCCCTCCACGTCATAACCATAAGTCTGAATGATTGACCTAGCTTGAGTAGATCGCAAAAACTCAAGAAAAGCTCTGGCTGTTTGATTAGTTTTACCACGCTTTAACAGCACGGCCGATTGCGCTATTTTTCTGTGATAGCTGTTTGGAACCAGCCAGAGATTAGAGTTTCCATCATGTTTTACTCTATCCAAGTCGCTGCTACTGCGAGCAAAGAAAGACCATGCCACTAACCCAGCAGATGCGTTCCGAGAAGCAACAAACTGATAGGCTTGCGAGATATTTTCACCAAGCACCAGCTTACTCTGCATCTCCTTATAAACAGACAAGCTTTTTAGCACATCAACCGCAGCCATTCCATAGGGGGCAACTGACGGATTTGCTATGGCAAACTTAGTAAACTCATTATTTTGAAGTATATTCTCAAAAGCAGAAGCATCGACTAATAGGCCTTTGGGAGAAAGCTTTTCTTGTTCCTGTTTCTGATACTCATTGGATCCACTTTTGTTGATCCACAAAGCTAAGCGCCCATAGGCATAGTTAAACTGGCTTTCCTTAAGAGCAACCGCATCATTAATAAGCTTCTGTGGTTTTTCCTCATCTGCGGAGAGGAATGCATCGAAGGGTGCGCCATTTCGAATCTGCGCAAATAGTTTTCCCGAAGAGCCAAACACTAACTTAATATGCTGATTAGCATCGTTTTCTTTTTGATAAAGCTTTTTAAGCGTCTTTACCGGAGCGCTAAAATTTGATGCCACGGCAATCAAAGCAGTATCAGAATAACAAAGCCCATTCATACTAAATAAACACAGAAATAAAACAAAACTAGATCTGCCTATAGCTTTGCCAAAGAAAAGAAACCTCATTACTTACTTTCACCCAGTGTCGAACGTCGATTTCTTTCGGCCATTACTTGATCTCGTACCGCTGTTTCATCAAGTCCCAATAGCAATAATGTTTGGGTAGCAACGATAAAACTTGCCTCTAGCATTTCCGGAACCACATGATTAGCTCCCGCGACCACCAGCTCTTCGAAAGCGCTTTCATGATGAGCACGAACAATAATCGGCAA
Source organism: Pseudomonadales bacterium (assembly GCA_022361455.1). Classification (GTDB taxonomy): domain Bacteria; phylum Pseudomonadota; class Gammaproteobacteria; order Pseudomonadales; family Ketobacteraceae. Next base: position 12,907 of record JAKSAW010000598.1, read on the forward strand.
TTCCGGAAATTCTTTGCGAATTCTCTCGATTGTCACAACCGCTTCACTAAGATATTTAAAACTCAACACAACCAACTGGGCATCTGCAACGCCAGCGGCTTTTAACATCTCGAGCTTAGCGCAGTCACCGTAGATAACATTATGATTGCCCTCATCCCGCTGCTGAGTCACCAATCTCACATCCGTATCCATGGCAATATAGGGCACCTTATTTTCATCAAGAAAATGAGATACGGTTTGCCCGATACGACCAAAGCCACCAATAATCACGTGATCTTCAAGGCTATGAATATCTTTGTTCGGTCCGAGCCGATCGGTCGGATAGCCTTTTTGATCCACCACAATTCGATCAGACAAATCCCTGACGTTATTAATAATCATGGGACTAACTACCATAGTTGCGATCACCACTAGAAGCATAAAGGAACTGACATCATGGGGTATCACTCCACTAATAGTTGCCATGGTAATTAAGGCAAAACCAAACTCACCACCCTGTGATAAAACCAATCCAGTTCTTAGAGCCGTTACTTTCTTTTCTCGTAATATAAACGCAATACCGGAGATTAGAATAGTCTTGAACACCAGCAGACATAATGCAGCACCAATAATTCGGTGCCAGTAGTCGAATAATAGATTTAAATCTATTTGCAATCCCACCGATACGAAAAACAAACCTAATAAAATATCTTTAAAGGGCCGAATATCGGTTTCTATTTGATGACGGAATTGGGATCCACCAAGCATCATACCAATCACAAATCCACCCAAGGCCATGGACATATTAAAATGATGGGTCACCCAAGAAGATAACAATACGATCACCAAAGTAGAGAGCACGAAAATTTCATCAGATTTTGATCTAGCAACCTCATGATAGACATAAGGCAAGCACCATTTGCCTAAGGCAATCAATACCGCAAAAAGGACAAAGCCTTTTCCTAAGGCCATACCCAACTCAATTGCAAGATTCGCATCACCACCGGCCAGAGTGGGTGTAATAATAAGAAACACCACTGCAGCCAAATCCTGGAATAACAATATACCAATAGCTAACTGAGAATAATCAAAACCCAATTCCTTTCGATCAGCTAGTAGCTTGGTAACGATAGCCGTTGAAGAAAAAGCCAGAGCTCCAGCCAAAACAAATGCTGCGGCAATACTTGTCCCCCAGATAAATAGCGCACTCATAAAGACTGCGGTGCAAACCAATACCTGGATGCCTCCAAGCACGAAAACAGCTCTTTTCAATGACACTAGACGATCTAGCGAAAACTCCAGGCCCAGAGTAAACAGTAAGAACACCACTCCGAACTCAGAGATGAAAGTAAACTGATCAAGGGATGAAACCAAGCTAAAACCCGTTGGGCCAAGCAAACAACCAACTAGTATGTAAGCTAAAATAGAGGGCTGCTTTAAACGCA
>JAKSAW010000599.1 GCA_022361455.1 Pseudomonadales bacterium
GGCGTCACGGTCTCCTACTTTGAATGGATCCGAAATCTCTCGCACATGCGGTTCGGCCGCATGGAGCGGCGTATCCAGGCCTCACGATCGGAGACCGCGCTGAGCCTGTTCGGTAGGCTGACCAACGAGGAAGTGCCCGCACCGATCAAGAAGATCCTCGAGCGCGAGCAGGACGAGCTGAACCTGGTGCGCAGCGGGCTCGAAGACACGATGCGCGAAGCCTACCAGGAGATCCGACAGCTGTGGCGAGAGAGGCCGGAGGTGCCCGATCTACGAACCGCAGCCTACGTCTTGGCCATCCAGAAGATCGCGCACTACTACACGCACTTCGCGCTCAACTGAGCGCAGCTAAGCGGCCGACGCTCAGTTATCGAGATAGGCGAGATAGCCGAGATAGCCGAAATAGCAGCGGACCGACGCTAGAACCGTGAGCCGGGCAGGCGGACATCTGCGCGCGTCCATGCCGCGTAGAATCGCCGTGTGACCTCGTCGGCCTCCGGTTGCCTGCCCTGGTCTCGCAAGGCCATCGATAGTCCGAGCAACGACCAGCCGTTGTTGCGGTGGGTCTCCAAGCTACGCCGATAGACGCGCTCGGCCTCCACCGGTCGTTTGGCCTCGAGCAGCACGGCACCGAGCGAGTGTCGCACGGGGTAGTGGAAGCTCTCGGGCTCGTTGTAAGCCAGCGAGTCCTGAAGCTCGACGGCCTTGCGTAGCTCGGCGATCGCACTGCCGGTATCGCCACGGCGTGCAGCGAGCTCTCCGGCCAACGCGTGCGCGGCGATCGTCAGAACCGTGGCCGCCGAGTCGAACCCGACGCGCATCTCGGCCAGCGACGGGTGATTGATGCGCGAACGAACCTCGGCCAGCGCGCCGGCACTCTCGACGAATCTGCCCGACGCCGCCAGCGCCGCGCCACGCGCGTAGTACCACATCGCCAGCTGGTACTCGCCGGTGTTCGGCTGCGGCTCGGCGAGCATCTCCTCCCACTTTCCGAATCGGACCATCGCGTAGTAGGGCAGCGCACCGAGATCCTGCATGTTCAGAAACACGTGCATGTGGCCATGCGAGGCCTGCTCGGCGACCTTGCGCGCCGATTCCATGGCGAGCGCGCTGCGCCCCTCCATCGTCGAGGACGACCACAGGAAGTGCACGTTGTGCGGGTAGTAC
>JAKSAW010000600.1 GCA_022361455.1 Pseudomonadales bacterium
AACTTAATCTAAGCATCGCTGATGCAAAGATCATTACCTCGAAAACAAACTTCAGTTTAGATTCCTACGTGGTAATGGAAGAAAACGGCAATCCTATTGATGATCCCGAACGCTTGGAACAAATTCGTAAAAAGCTACTGGATACCCTGTCGAATCCAGAGCACTTTCCAGAAATTGTTAAAAAGCGCATGCCGAGAGCGTTGAAACACTTCGATATCCCTACTGAAGTGGCGATTCACAACGATGACCTCCATCAAAATACTGTGATGGAGGTGACCACACTCGATCGCCCTGGACTGCTAGCGGAAATAGGCCGCATCTTTTTAGAAAATGGCGTCAATATTCTTGGTGCACGAATCGCAACCCTAGGCGAAAAAGTGGAAGACGTCTTTTATCTAACCAAGCCCGAAGGCGGCTGCATAGACGACAAACATGAATTGAAAGCCCTGGCAGACACGCTAAAACATCACTTGGATAAACACGATCAATAGCCCAATAAGATGAATCCAGATTTAAATAAACTACACCCTTACCCTTTCGAAAAGTTGCGCGCGCTTTTTGCTGACGTACAAACACCTGGTGATTTAAAACATATCCCACTATCCATCGGTGAGCCTAAACATACGAGCCCAGCCTTCGTTAGGGAAACACTGGAAAATAGTCTTGGTAAATTGGCTAGCTACCCTACGACTAAGGGTATTCCGGAACTCAGGCAAAGCATTTCGCAATGGGCGTGTCGGCGTTTTAATTTAGCTCAGCTCGATCCCGAGACCCAGGTATTGCCTGTCAACGGCACTCGTGAAGCGCTGTTTGCCTTTGCGCAAGCCATGGTTGATCGCAACAAGAATAGCAACTCTGAACAGACGCCATTAGTTGTTTCACCCAACCCGTTTTATCAGATTTACGAAGGTGCAGCCCTTCTCGCTGGTGCCGAACCCTATTTCTTGCCTTGCACCAGTGAAACCGGTTTAAAGCCCGATTTTGATAGTGTTCCCAATGATGTATGGCAACGTACTCAGTTAGTTTATTTGTGCTCGCCCGGGAATCCCACGGGCGCAGTCGTTAGTGAAGCTGAGTTGAAAAAGCTTATCGCTTTATCGGACGAATTCGATTTCGTCATTGCTTCTGACGAATGCTATTCAGAGATCTATTTTGATGAAAACCAACCCCCCACTGGTCTGCTAGAAGCCTGCCAAAAATTGGGGCGTACTGATTACAAGAATTGCACCGTATTTCACAGCCTATCGAAACGATCAAACCTGCCTGGTTTGCGTTCTGGATTTGTCGCTGGAGATGCAACACTGCTAGCTCAATTTTTGCTTTATCGAACTTATCATGGCTGTGCAATGCCAATTCAACACCAACTAGCGAGTATTGCAGCCTGGAACGATGAAGCCCACGTGAAAGCGAATCGAGATCTTTATCGACAGAAGTTTGCTGCGGTTCTGGATATCCTTGGTGACAGCCTAAAAGTCGAAGCACCAGAAGCCAGTTTCTACCTGTGGCCGGAGACACCCATCGATGATCAACAATTTGCCAAACAATTATTCGAGCAACAGCACATTACCGTCTTGCCAGGGCAGTTTTTATCGCGCACTATCAACGGCCTTAATCCTGGCCAAAACCGGGTGCGCATGGCATTGGTTGCGACCGTAGAGGAATGTGTAGAGGCAGCAGAACGCATTAAGCTGTTTGTAAGCAACCTATAAAATTAAATTTAAGACCTGTTTAAACACCACACTCAATAGGAGCCAGTTATGAGTGATTTACAAACCATCATTGAAAATGCATTTGAAAACCGCGCCGAGATTACCCCTAGCAGCGTGGATGCGGATGTAAAAGCAGCAATCCAAGAAGCCATTGGCATGCTCGACAACGGTCAAGCCCGTGTTGCTGAAAAGAAAGACGGTGAGTGGGTGGTTAACCAGTGGTTAAAGAAAGCGGTATTACTGGGCTTTCGAATTCAAGACAATGCCCCAGTAGATGGTGGCTTCACTCAATACTATGACAAAGTAGATGTGAAATTCGCAGACCTTACGCCAGAGCAATTCAAAGAATCTGGTGTACGCGTTGTACCACCAGCTGTTGCGCGTAAAGGTAGTTATATCGCACCCAATGTAGTGCTAATGCCTTCTTACGTAAACATTGGCGCCTATGTCGATAGCGGCACTATGGTCGACACTTGGGCAACTGTAGGTTCATGTGCACAGATTGGTAAGAATGTTCACCTTTCTGGTGGCGTTGGCATCGGTGGAGTTCTAGAACCACTTCAAGCAGGCCCAACCATTATTGAGGACAACTGCTTCATTGGTGCTCGCTCTGAAATCGTAGAAGGTGTGGTCGTTGAGGAAGGCGCTGTTATTTCCATGGGTGTTTACATTGGTGCTAGTACCAAGATCTATGATCGTGAAACCGGCGAAATCCACTACGGACGTGTTCCAGCTGGCTCGGTCGTTGTACCAGGCAACCTACCTTCCAAGTGCGGAAAATACAGCTTATACGCGGCAGTGATCGTAAAAACTGTCGATGAAAAAACCCGTGGCAAAGTTGGCATTAACGATTTGCTTCGCTCTATCGACGATTAAAGATCAAAAAACAGTCTAACTAGATAAAAGCGAAGCACTCCAAAAAGAGGCTTCGCTTTTTTTCTGGCTAAATCAGCCAACTAAATAAGACATAAAAATCTCGCCAAACAATCATTGCACCCAATAAAGCAAAGTACATATATGTACTTTTGTAACGATTGGCTCACAGACAACTCTCGAGGAAAGCCCCATGAGTACATATATGTACGGCATCAAGAACTGCGACACCATCAAAAAAGCCAAGAAATGGTTGGAAGATTCTGGTGTAGATTACCAATTCCATGACTTTAGAAGAGATGGATTAACTGCTGAAAAATTAGATAGTTGGTGCAACATCGTGAGCTGGGAGCTACTCCTCAATAAACGTGGTACAACATGGCGACAACTCCCAGAAGAAGTCAAAAGTAGCATTGATGAAACCAGCGCAAAGAAGATAATGCTGGAAAATCCAGCCATTATTAAACGACCTGTGCTGGAAGCTAATGATGAAGTTCATGTTGGTTTCAAAGCCGCTGAGTACGAGAAGCTGTTCTCGTAAGTTCTAATGCTCTTTTAACAACAGGCCATATTTGCACTCAAACCCCAAGCCAATTGTACAAATATGTACTATTGGCTTCCCTCATTTTTGTATCGCCCAACAGCTCCCTAACCCCTTTAATAGATTTGTCTATACTTATTTGGAAAGCCATTTTTTAAACAGGGAGCTAATCGTCGCATCATGGGCTCGATACCATACATTCTGCCTTGGATTTTGTTGCTTCTAGCCGCGGGAACCGCCTGCGCGGCTAAGTTTTTGCCATTTAAATCCATTGCCGGCATCGCTGTGATCTCAATCCTCAGCTTGCTAATGATCGGTGTGGCGGTCTACGACAACCTGATTTCTGTCGAATTTGAGGAGATGGTGGCTGAGGCTGAAGCTGAAGCCGCTGTTATCGAAGAATGGAAATACATGCATTTGGATGAGCTTTCATTAATTATCGCGCAACAGCAAATGCCCGAAGACGAGGATGTCGCCACCTTAAAGCAATTTAAGTCTTATGGCTGGCTGAGCACGAACGCCGACTTCCAGCGGATTAAAGAAGCCGCGCAGGCTTTTGTAGCGAAAAAAGGCGAACGACCTGATGCACAGCGGGCTATCTATCTCTACAAAGGCATTCCACAAAATGTTGATCAAACGATAGTAGAACTGACTCTGCGAAATATCGGCTACAAGATCATTCCACCGAAGGAGGACGAGGAACCACTGGTCACTGCCAACGCCCTCTACTTTGGCAAATATGTAGAGCTGGAGGACGTAAAGCTCACCGCTCTTGCATTAATCCGTGCGGGAGTGAATCTCACCTCAATTAAACCGTTCAACAAACAAACCCGCGGCAATCTCAGGGCCGTGAAGCTGGAATTCAATGAGTTTGTAGCCAAACGCCCAGCAATCACCCCCTCCGAAGTTGTCGAGGCTAAAAAATTCAAATAAGATGCGCCCCTCACCTAATCCCTGAGGGGCGCCCATGTCCAACGATTCTGCAACTTTAAAACTAGCCAAAGATCTGATTGCCCAGCCTTCTGTCACCCCGGAAGACGCCAATTGCCAAGAAATGATGATCGCCCGCCTGGAAGCCATTGGCTTTAAAGCTGAAAGGCTACGTTTCGATGATGTGGACAATTTTTGGGCTAGGCGCGGGGATCAAGGTCCAGTTTTAGCATTTGCAGGCCATACAGATGTAGTGCCAACAGGCCCTCACGACCAATGGCAAAATCCGCCGTTCGAACCCAAAGTCATTGATGGCATGTTACACGGTCGCGGAGCAGCCGATATGAAAGGCAGCTTAGCTGCCATGGTTACCGCCTGTGAGCGATTTGTTGAACAGCATCCCGACCATAGTGGATCCATCGCCTTTCTCATTACCAGTGATGAAGAAGGCCCTGCTATTAACGGTACTGTTAAAGTTGTGGAACACCTTGAAGCTCGCAATGAAAAGATCACCTGGTGTTTGGTAGGTGAGCCATCGAGCACCAATGAGGTTGGCGATGTAGTTAAAAATGGCCGTCGCGGATCTTTAGGTTGCGAATTGGTTGTTAAGGGAATTCAAGGCCATGTAGCCTATCCACATCTGGCCAAAAATCCGATTCATGATGCTGCGCCAGCCTTGGCGAGACTAGCGGCTGAACATTGGGATGATGGCAATGACTTCTTCCCGCCAACGTCTTTTCAGATTTCAAATATCAATGGAGGCACTGGTGCCACCAATGTGATCCCTGGGGAAGTGAAAGTAGTTTTCAATTTCCGCTTTTCTACTGAGAGCACTGCCGAAGATTTAAAAGCCCGTACCGAAGCCATTTTGAACGAAGCCAACTTGGACTACGACATTAACTGGAATCTTTCAGGCCAACCTTTCCTTACCGCAGAAGGTAAATTAGTTGAAGCGGCAGTTAAAGCCATTCAAGCGACTACCGGCCGCAAAACCGAATTATCTACTGCAGGCGGAACATCCGATGGCCGCTTCATTGCTCCAACCGGTGCCCAAGTTCTAGAACTTGGACCTGTTAACGCCACCATTCACAAAGTTGACGAGCATATTTGCGCAGCAGACTTGGATACTCTTTCAGATATGTATGAAGGCATATTGCAGCACCTGTTAGCTTAACAGCCATGGCGGACCAACATCCTACAGACAATCAGCCATTTGATGTATCAAATCAACTGACTTGCCCCATATGTTCTAGCCCGCTATTTCATTCACAACGGCAATTAGTCTGTGATAACAAACATAGCTTTGATATTGCTAAACAAGGCTATGTGAATTTGCTGCCAGTTCAGCATAAACGCTCCAAAACGCCTGGCGATGATAAAGCCATGGTGCTTGCGCGCCAGGCGTTTTTGAATGCAGGGTTTTATCAACCCTTAGCCAAAAAACTGGCAGAGTTATTGATTCAATTCAGTCCTAGCCTGAATGCAACACATAATGAGCAAGATTACCGCTTGATGGATGCAGGATGTGGTGAGGGGTACTATCTCAATAAAATTATTACCGAGATCCAAGCCCAACGTAGCAAACAAAGCTTTGGGTCTAGTTGTACTTTTTATGGAATTGATATATCCAAGCCCGCTATTATCGAAGCGACAAAACGTCGCAAGGATGTTCACTGGCTAGTCGCCTCGTTGAAAAATATCCCCATCGCTACTCGATGTCTTGATGGTATTGTTTCTGTATTCAGCCCTATTATTGCTACCGAGTTTTATAACAAGCTAAAACCGCAAGGAATAGTCATTCAAGTGGGGCCTGGCAAAGATCACTTAAACAGCCTTAAATCCCACCTGTACGATGAAATTAAGCCGTTTGATGAAGACAAGGCGCTAAAGTCCATGGGTGATAACTGGCAGCTGTTGCACAAAGAAAAGCTGCACTCTCAATTTGAACTCAATCAACCAGAACAAATCCAAGCGTTACTTTCGATGACACCTCATACATGGCGAATTTCTCCCGAGAAGAAAGCTCGTGTTAGCAAGCTAAATGAACTATCCTGCGAAGCAGATTTTTTAATAACCCTGTGGCAAAAAAAGCACGATGAATGATTCATTAGACCATTTCGATGATTTAGAAATCTACGTTGAAGGCGAACCATTGGAGGCAATTAAAGATTGGCTAGCCAACAGTTTTCCTAATGGTGAAACCCGACGAGAGTCTAAGAAAGGGTTTCGTTTTGAAGGCAGGCACCAAGGTGGCAACACGCCGATTACGGTCGTCAAGAATGCCGGACAGACCGGTTTCACCAGCGTTTGGGTGCAAACCAAAAACACCCCATGGAAAAACGACATTGAAATGGCCCGCTCCGCATGCAAATCCCTCAGCTTGCCAGTTCGCTGTATCGAAAGCGCTTGGCAAAAGGGAGACGACCCTGATCAGTGGTATGAAGTAACGCCCAAAGGTGAGAGCAAAATTACCTGGAAAACCATGGATGAAGAGGACTAACTAGCACAGCGTTATCCCCCCACTAGCTGATCTTATATTTCCTACATTTTCAGCACGAGCCAGCAAGAAGTCGTCTAAGCTTTTTAAAAGCATCCTCTGGTTAAATCCCATACCACTCGTTAACTGTCAGGAAATTACTTTATGCGCACCTCTTTGCTGATTTCGTTCTTGATCTCCCTAATAAGTCCCTTTGCATTAGCAGCGCCATCTGCTGAACAAATTGATGGTGCCTATCAAACACTTCAACCAGAACGCGGCAAAAATGGTCAACCCACTAAAGAAATTTTGATGCAACTAACGACCTTAAACGGTCAACAAGTACTCGTAACAGCTGGCTGCCACCCTGGTTGTACACCTATTGTGTACAGTTATCTGGCTGAACAAAGTCAAACGCTGCAAAAGGATATTTACTTTAGCAAAGCGGGTATTTACATCATTCAAGTTAAGGAAGGGGCCTTTGTTTCTGTAATACCAGATGCACAACTTGGTATGAAGGCTTGGAAGAACCTTCGCTTCGTCAACGTATATGCGAAAAAAGGTACCACCCTGCCTTTCGATCTAGCGCAAGCCACTCAGTTTGCTTTGGACCAATCCAACGCGATTATGAAAACTGGCACGCTCACCGCCATGACCCACGGCAGCGGCGAATACCATATTGCAGCACCCATCAAAGTGATGGGAAAATCACATCAAAAGGCAACAATTAGCTTTACCGAGGGCAAAGATGAAACTATTAGCATTAAAGCTTGCGAACGCTGCCCTGCAGACACCTACAAATATCTACCAGACGAAACGGCCTTAACGGGCACCCCCACCTATAAAAGCTCCGTGGGCAATATTCTGTTTGATGTCAGCGATGGCGTGATTCTATGGGCGAACTTTAAAGGGAACTATGGCAAAAAAACCTGGCAATCGAATAATCACTTTAACATTTA
>JAKSAW010000602.1 GCA_022361455.1 Pseudomonadales bacterium
CCCGCACCGATTAAGTGAATCCATCATTCGCTTAAACCTGACCGCGCCGCTAGTGCTTTCACAACAAGCCTATCCAGCCATGATAAAAACTGGTAAAGGCGGCGCAATTGTCAATATCGCTAGTGTATCCGGTGTAAGGCCTTCTCCAGGTACTGCTGCTTATGGTGCTGCTAAAGCTGGTTTAATCAACCTAACTCGTTCTCTATCTCAAGAATGGGGGGCTGATAACGTACGCGTAAACGCCATTATTGCAGGATTAATTAAAACCGAAGCGGCCGAAGAACACTATGGTGGAAAACCAGGTATAGAACTTATCGAAAGCGCTTTGCCCATGAAACGCATGGCAATTCCTGAAGATATGGCTAATGCCTGCTTGTTCTTGGCGTCCGATGCATCGGCTTATGTGAGTGGAGCCGCTATGGAAGTGTATGGCGGTGGTGAACCACCTAGCTTTCTAAAAATGGCCGAAGAGGCTTACAAGCTCAACCAATAATTTAAGCCCATCTCAAAAATAAAAAACCGGAATCTCAGTTCCGGTTTTTTATTTGCTTGTTTATTTGTTTTGTTACCAAGTTGTTCTGTAACTCATCTCTAGCAGTAAAACATCCAACTTAGCGGTTATATCATTGCCTGAATATGGGTTATAGATAAATAAGGCATAATTTTCGGAGTTGCCTAACACGCTAGTATCTCCCGGCATATGAACTTCGGAACTCATTGTACCAATGGCAAATTCTAAGTTCTCGTCTGGACTTAGTTTGTAGTTAGCGCCAAAAGAATAAAGTGTAGTATCTCCAATAGGAAGCAATGGGCTTCTTGCTTTTTTCGGAATGGAGGAAGGTCGATCTTCATAACCCATTCTGAAAGCCCACTGATCATTCCACTGATACTCCACACCTAAACCGAAGTTCCAAGTGTCTTCTAACCCTAATGGGAAGTTAACTTGATATCCGCCATCCGGCGCTGCATCAGGCTGCAATAAACTAGCTAAGAAAATCACACCGATTGGCTCATCAAATTCTACGGGAATCTCTTGCCATTCAGACCACTCAGTGAACTTATAATCCATATTAATTTTCAAGCTTGGCGTTACCTGCAGACTAAAACCAAAAGACATATGAGCAGGCATCGTCATATTTACTTTGGCTTTACCTTCAGTACGGGGATTAACAAGGGCTCCAAGACTAGGATCTATTGCCGCAAAATCAATTGGGAATCCAAACTGATCACTTAGGCTGCCTTCTAATTGTTGAAAGAAGTTTAAAAGGCTGTCGCCTTGATCCCATGAAAACTCGCCTTCCATATCCATTTCAACCGGCGCCTGATAAACAGCACCCAATGAAAGCCATGGGGTTGCCTCCCAAAGCACACCCAGGTTCATGCCAAAGGTAAGATTATTCTCTACTTCAAATTTAAGACGGCCAAGTGTGTCATACAAAAGAACAGACTCATCATCATCGATACAAGGCAGGAAGTCGGAGAAACCTAACGACACATTTGGCTCAGTTAATCCGCAACTTTCCTTTCTTAACTCTTCGAGCCATCTTAAACCAAAGTTGGGTTCCCTAAATGCCAGATCCAAGCCAACACCAGCATAGTTAAAGGTGATAGCAGCACCTATAGATAAAGTATCTGTAACCTGAACTGCTACGCTCGGGGAGAAATAGGTAATCAACGAGAATGCCAGCTTCTCCCCCATAAAACGGCCAGGATCATCATCTGCCCGATTGAATCCAACCATTAACGGCGAGTAAACATTAGTGGCAAAGGTAATTTTGCTATCAGGAGGCGAATAAGAGGCACCACCTAACGGCGCTAGAATCACAGGAATTTCGGTTAGCCCTACAAAAGGTAGCATTAAGGCTGCACCTTCGGTTTCGCTGGTCGCACCGTTTGATTCATCGTAAAAGAATCCATCAGGTGAACTTGCTATAGCATTGGCCTTATCTTCTGGGGTATTACCGCCATAAAGACGTCTTTCCCAACTATCGGTATAGTCTTTACCAAACTCAAGCTCGATATTGAAAAAACCAGAAATGACTTTGATTTCTTGCTGGCGGCCCTCAAGTCGAGTTAGACCCGCAGGGTTAAAGTGAACTGAATCGATGCCTGGAGGATCAGCAGTAACTGCATGACCAAGGCCTAACGCCTTAGCATTACCTATGGTGATATTATCCGTGAGCACAGCCTGTGCTGAGTTGACTGCAAACAGTGAGGCGATTGCAAAGATACCTAGTCCTATCGAATTCCATTTCTCACGCTTCGAAAATGCGCTTAATCGAGAAGCCATCATCACTCCTTCGCAGAGCCAATGACAACAATTAAGGAAGGAAACCATCACGAAAAACGTAAGTGGCGCTGATTAATACTACGCATGGTAAAACATGTAATGGTGCGACATATCTTTACCGCATTGTACGTTCAGCATTTCCCCCTTTCACAATGAGCCAATTTACCCCCTTTCGGATCGCGAAATACGCTATCCTTAGTCCTTTGCAAATCGCTAGGCGACATTGTTTTGAACTTGGCTCAGAGTGCTTGTATGCCCTTATCTGCTACTTAACAATTGTTGTTGTTTTAGTTTTGGTATTTGTATGTCCGTTATCTTACTGGAACTAACGTGTTTACCCCTAGTTAAAACGGACTAATCTGTGTTATTTTTGCAATATTATTCGCACATAAAGGCTAATAAATCAAACACTTTAGCAAACATTTGTTTACTCAACTTTAGCAGTTAAAGTATGTAGCAGATGTGGTTCTTTAAGCACTATTTTTCGGGTTTCCAGCCCGCTGATTCGCCCCATAAATCTTTTAACCGCTGATCTCTTCCACAATTAAAACGATAGAACTGGTAACGTACTGGATTCTTTTTGTAGTAATCCTGATGATAATCTTCCGCAAGCCAAAACTTGGTGGCAGCGTCAATCTCAGTGTAAATTTTCCTTGTGATTCCGTGTGCTTTAATCAACTCGTCCTTACTCCTTAAGGCTGCGTTTTTCTCTTTTTCATTTTGGTAGTAAATCCCGCTGCGATACTGGGTTCCGCTATCGCAAAATTGCTTATTCTTAACAAATGGATCGACTGAATACCAATAGACCTTTAACAACTGTTCATAGCTAACTTGGTCAGGATCATAAGTTACTTTCACGGCTTCAGTATGCCCTGTAGAACCATTTGAGACCTGTTTATAGGTTGGTTTTTCAACATGACCATCGATGTACCCTGAAACAGCTTCCTTTACGCCAGTTACAGCTTCAAAATCTTTTTCAGTACACCAAAAACATCCGCTAGCAAAAATAGCTGTTTCCGTCTTTGCTGCACTAGCTGCGCTAACTAAACCGCACATCAGCAACAAAATAGATAAACACTTGTTCACCCTATTCATTAACGTAACTCCGGCAATGATTGACCATCGGGGATAAATGATAGCGCTACACCATTATTACAATACCGCTTACCGGTGGGCTGTGGACCATCGTTAAATACATGACCCTGATGGCCACCACACCGTGCGCAATGGTATTCGGTTCTCGGAATGATAAGTTTCCAGTCCTTCTTGGTTAGCACACGTCCTTCGATAGCAGCGAAAAAACTAGGCCAACCAGTACCACTATCGTATTTTGTTTCCGAACTAAATAAGGGAAGATGGCATGCAGCACAAACAAAGGTGCCCTTGCGCTTCTCGTCATTTAACGGACTCGTCCAGGGGCGCTCTGTTCCTTCTTGAAACAAGACATAGAACTCATCCTTGGTTAACAATTCACGCCATTTTTCTTTGCTCAACTTCGATTTCATATCATAACCTGCGTTGGCAAATGCACTGCCCGCACCTAACAAGCTTAGCGACATCAGCATTTTGTCTGTAAAGTGTCTTCTATTCATTCCCGTATCTCTCTTCTGTGTACCCAACTAAAGACTCAAAAAAGGGCCACAAGTTCCGGCACAAGTGTGACAAAAAAAGTCACAATGTTTTCACCGCGTTAACTCTAGGAAAGTAAACGCCTCTTCTGGTGATATATTCACATTTTTAGTGGTAGTTATACGAAAAAGCGAGTTCAGAAACTGATTTCTAGAAATACTGTTGCGTTTTTAATAGGAAATAGGATTTAAAATGCGCTGGCTTAACACAGATAAAATATAAGGATAAAACTGTCGATATTATTTAGGTGTCACTATTTGTCACTCAATCAAGAATTGTCAGGGAGCAGAGATTAAAGCCACATATGGTAATTCTTAACAAAAAAAATCCTTTGCAATTTTCATATCAGCGTTAAAACAGCCATTTAACAATTTTGGGTTTTCAATAACCAAGTCTTCTTTCCTTATACACGTATTACTAGATGCCATGCCGAGTTTTTTGGCACATGCTCTGCAATAGTTAAACTCGAAAGATTTGTGACGCACTTAACACTGCAAACATTACCCGGCTCACACACAAAATGCCGACTAGAGAATGAGGAAAGATCATGAAAAACGTTAAAACTCTCGCATTAACCTTAGCGCTTATTTCAGCTCCAGCTTTAGCGGCAGACAACGACGGCCGTATCAATCAAGCCGGTAACCACAACCAAGGTGCTTTATCACAAATGGGTGCCAACAACCAAAGTAACACTTACCAATCTGGCAACCACAACCGTTCGCAAGCTTCACAATACGGTCAATCAAATGAGCAACGCATTCACCAAGCGGGCAACTTTAACTCAAGCTACAGCAGCCAATATGGTAACGGTAATAGCGCTTCTACTTATCAAGCGGGTAACCACAACGCGACTCAAGGCATTCAAAGTGGCAACAACAATGCTCTGTCGCAATCTCAACGTGGTAACCACAACCGTTCTTATGCTAGCCAATACGGTAGCGATAACAGATTACGTGTAGGTCAAAACGGTAACCACAACGCAGCTGACAGCCGCCAACGTGGTTTAGATAACGAAGGTTATATCTCTCAGAACGGCAATCACAACCGCGCTTACACTGATCAAGATGGTATCGATAACTCAGCAAGCGTTTGGCAAAGCGGAAACCACAACAGCGGCACCGTATTACAAAATGGCATTGGTAACGAATCTACGGTTGCGCAAAATGGCGATCACAATGACAGCTTTATCTGCCAATATGGTACCGACAATATCGCGGCTACTCGCCAAATTGGTAACCACAATGGTGCAGACGTAATTCAATCGGGTACTTCTGACCTAGCTTCAATCCAACAAGTTGGAAATCACAATGCTTCTATGATTTCCCAAGGCAACTAATCCTTTGTACGGATAACTCTCTCCTTCGATCCTGCTTTTATGAGGGCTTCTTAGCCCTCTTTTTTTGTTTTATTTTATAGAAACTAGCCGCGTTATCATGAAAGAGTTTTTGTAGGTCTTGTCGAGAGTAGTCCTCGACTATTTTTCCATATACCTCATAAAGCTGTGGCAAACTCATGGATACTTTATCCATTGGGAAATTTGAGGCAAACATACAGCGATCGACACCGAATTGTTCAATGGTGAAGTCCACTAGGGGCTTAAAAGAATCTAACACTTCTTGAGTGCTTGGGGGTTGAGAGCGCTGGTGATAACCCCAACCCACGACAGGCATAAAGAAACCCGACAACTTTACGGATACATTGGGACACTGGGCGACCTTTGCCATTCCCTTTTGCCAAATAGCTAAAATCTCTTCTCGATCTTGTTTCGTGTGTCCATAAGATGCGTAAGGTCCACCCAACCCTATAGGTGTACCCATATGGCAGAGCATAAAGTTCACACCAGGGAACGTATTAGCAAGGGCCACCATCTCATCTAGCTGATGATGAAAAAACCAAGCATCGAAAGATAAGTTATGAGATTCCAGCAAGGAAAAATGCTTACGCCATTCTGGATCACGACTAATACCAGGCTTATCGCAATATCGCATAATGCCTTTGTCGTCGTCCCACGCTAACATTTGCCGCAAGCCAACCAAACGTTCACTGGCACGAATATGAGCCTTGATGACTTGATCTAAATTGGGATTTCGAAACTCCGCGTAGCCAACAATGCCACCAAGCTTAATCCCGGTTTCGTTATTCTCTTCGCGGAAGATTTTATCTACCCACGCAGTTTCATCAGCCACCTGAATCGGCTTCTTTGCCATCCATTTAGCTTCAACATGAACGATATGGGATATATTTAAGTCTATGGCATCTTGTGCATAATGCTGAGGCAAATAGTCGTAACCTACGTAATCGACTTTACCGACATAGTCGCGATCCGCTTTTTTCGCAGCAGCGTTGAGCACGCCTTCATAAAGCCGCTTGTTCCAACCAAGCAGCTTTTTCGGAACAGATAGCATTCGTGGCGTATTCGTGAGATCCCACTGATGAATATGGGGATCAATAATAACGAGATCTTCAGGCAAGCTCATAGCAAGCACTCTTGATTATGTTTTATTGTTATTAATCTAGAAGTTTTTTCGGCAGAGCTGAGCTTGTGGTGTAACGCCCTTAATCGACGGTTTTACCAAAAGTAAGAGCGACCACTAAGCGACAAGCTGCCATTAACGGCGTATCGCCATAGAAGCTGTTCCCGGAGGTAGAAGCTAACCACTCGCCCGCTAATCGCTGGATATTGATATTGTAGGTTTCCATCAGGTCAGCTAACAGCGACTTATCGGTGGAAAACTGGAACTGGCCTTGACCATACCTCTGATCAAAATCCTCTTTAGAACCACTTTTTTCCAACACCTTACAAGCATGTTGGTACATCCAATAATCTAAGTGTTCGCCAGAAAGATCCGCTACATTCATTCTCAGGCCTTCTCTATTCCTGTGGGTTTCAACTGCTACAGCGGGCAATTTTCGGACCAGAAGCCATATCAGTCAAGCACTTAAGCCAATTTAGTCGCTATTACCTGAGCGTGACAAACTATTCACACTTGCGGCCAATCTCACCCTTTAGGTTTGAAAACGCTAATTGGCTTCATTACAGTCATATTCAATCTCTTGCATATCGATGAGGATGAACCCATGGCATTACCAGCTGTACTAGAGAACAACTTAAGGCTACCACTGATTGGCTCACCGCTTTTCATCATTTCTAATCCCAAGCTGGTGCTCGCCCAGTGTAAAGCAGGCATCGTTGGCTCCTTCCCTTCGCTGAACGCAAGACCTCTAGAAGTGCTGGACAAGTGGCTTGAAGAGCTGAATCAATCATTGGCGGAATACAAAGCAGAGAACCCAGATAAGATCGTCGCGCCTTATGCGGTGAATTTAATCTGCCATCACAGCAACAACCGCCTGATGGACGACGTAGAGCTTTGTATCAAACATAAAGTGCCGGTCATTATCACCAGCCTTAGAGCACCCGCTGAAGTCGTAGAGAAAATTCAATCCTATGGCGGCATCGTGCTTCATGATGTCACTAATATTCGCCATGCGAAAAAAGCTGTGAGCGAAGGGGTCGATGGCCTTATCTTAGTTTGCACAGGTGCCGGTGGCCACGCAGGACAATTAAGCCCATTTGCATTGGTTCAGGAAGTTCGAGAATTCTATGACGGATGTATTGCATTGGCCGGTGCTATTTCTAATGGCCAATCGATCTTAGCGGCGCAAGCTATGGGGTGTGACCTAGCCTATATGGGCTCTCGATTTATTGCGACTCAAGAAGCCATGGCTGGTGAGGATTACAAGCAGTGCCTGGTGGATAGCGTTGCAGATGATATCGTGTATTCCAACCTATTCACTGGTGTACATGGCAATTACTTAAAGCCCAGTATTCGCAATGCGGGAATGGATCCTGACAACCTGCCTGAGTCTGATAAATCAGCCATGAACTTTGGTAGTGGCGGAAATACCGATGCGAAAGCATGGAAAGACATTTGGGGTTGGGGCCAGGGTATTGGTGACATCCACGATGTGCCACCAGCAGGTGAATTAATTGATCGTATGTACGATGAATATCAACAGG
>JAKSAW010000603.1 GCA_022361455.1 Pseudomonadales bacterium
AACAGCCCAAATAAACCGAGAAATAATTGATTCTCAGTATGTAAGCACGGGTAGCCTTGTTTAATAAAATGCTCAGCCACTTGTTGTTCGATGTTCTTCTCTGGATCTTGATAGCTCAGTCGTAAATAGCATTCGTTAATGTTCAGCTGATTTGTCGGTTTGATTTCTTGGTTTAGCCGCTTCAATAACTTGGTTTTAAGTGGGATTGTTTTTTCCGCTTCATCGGGGTGTTGTGGCGATGATTCGATGGCAAGCACCAGATCAAGGGCCTCTTGGTAACGTCCTAGCTTTTCCAATATACGTGCTTGGCGTTCACGGGAAGGGGGTGCCAACGAATAATGGTAAGCCTTTAGTGCCTCTTCCGGATCCAGGCGTTCTAATTGACGGGTTATTCGAGTAATCGCTCTTTGGATCTTATGATTAACATAATGATCTATATTTTCACTGGCTTTTAAAAGACTGACTAGTTTATCGATTTGTGCTTGAATCTCATCGATGGTCGCTATGCTTAAGCGGTCATCTTGCCAGTCTTGGATAATTGCTAGCTGTTCTAAATGGTCGAGACGTTGGCGGGTTTGGAAGAAGCGATTTTCTTGCTCAATTGAGTAGGTCTCATATTGGATTATACCGAGCTGAGAAGTCACAAATTCAGTTAATCCTTGGCGACTGTTACCAAAAAACAAAATCAAGAAGCGGCGAATTTTGTCATTATGTAGACGTTCAACCCATTCAAATTGTTGGTTGATAAGTGCAACAATCTTCTCTTGGAGCTTTGAATCCTCCCTGGTTTCATTAAGCAGTTCTTCTACAAGCTGGTTTTTCGCTTGGCTCGCTTTTGAATCAAATAGGTACGTATAGGTGCTGGCAAGCTCCGCTTTTAAACACAAAGCCAGTAGTGACTCGATCGGGATACTATCATTGATCTTGATAAACTGCTTTTCTGCCAATTCTTTCTGTGTCGTTATCAAGTCTTTAATGTCTTCATACTTGAGTTTATCGCAGCGAAAAAACGGTCCTTTACGCATAATTAAGCGTACAAGAAGGCTTTGAGCATTTTGCGATAGCTCGAGAAAGTTTTCGATCCAACTATTTTCTTCTTGGCTTAAAAGGTCATGATAACGATTAGAGATGTCCTGGATTAATACCAAGAAATTATCTAGGTGATAACCCTGAGGCAGTTCTTGGGGGAACGTGTCTTTGAATTGAAGGGCTACTTGTTGATTAGAATCCAGTGTTTCAATAGCCACGCTAGTTATTTTCTACTTTTGATAGTGCC
>JAKSAW010000434.1 GCA_022361455.1 Pseudomonadales bacterium
CTGCTTTCTTACTTGGAACAATGATTTGGGACGGTGCATTTACCCTCTCAGAAGGATTACTCTGTTTAATTTGTTTTATTGTTTACATTTTGTATGCATTAAAATCTCAGAGAAAAGACAAGGAAATAAAGAAAGAAATGAAAGGAAAGATGCAAAAAAAGAAATTAAAAACCCGCACATGGGTTACCTTAGCTTTAGGTGCTTTCTTTATTTATTTAGGAGCCACTTATACTATTGAATCCATTATTCAGCTTTCTTCAATATTAAACATAGGGGCAGAAATAATTGCAGTGAGCGCTGTTGCTCTTGGTACATCGCTTCCAGAATTGGTAGTAAGTGTCAATGCTGCCAAGAAAGGAAAACATGAAGTGGCTGTTGGTAATGTCGTGGGATCAAATATTTTTAATGCCATGGCTGTTATGGGAATTCCTGCTCTAGTTGGAACTTTAGTAATTCCAGAAAGTATGATAACGTTTGGGTTACCAATGATGATAATTGGAACTTTACTATTTTTCTTTACAGTCCAAGACAAGGAAGTTACAAGATGGGAAGGCTGGATGCTGGTTCTATTTTATGTCTACTTCATAGGTAAATTATTTAATTTATTCTAAAGACTCTTATTATTTTCTATATGGACAATAAATACGCTTTAATACGCTTTTGAATTTGCATGATCATGGGAACAAAGATAAGCGAATTGCTTACAGGTGAAGAGGCTAATTTAGAAGAGATGAAAGGTAAAACCTTCACGGTAGACGCTTATAACATCCTGTATCAGTTTCTAAGCAATATAAGGCAAAGAGACGGTTCCTATCTTACAGACAGCCAAGGAAACGTTACAAGCCACCTGGTCGGCTTATTTTCTCGGTTATCTAGATTAATGATGAATCAAATGAATTTCATCTTTTGCTTTGATGGAGAAGTTCCTGAGTTGAAATACGGAGAACTAGAAAAACGGAAAGAAGCAAAGGAAAAAGCAACCACTAAATATCAAGAAGCTATTGCTAAAGGGAATGAAGAAGAGATGCGAAAATAC
>JAKSAW010000604.1 GCA_022361455.1 Pseudomonadales bacterium
CTAGAAACGCTTTTTCTCAGTGTAAACGATTTCGTGATATTTCCAGAGATTATCTGTCAGCTTCCTGCTCTAAAAATGCTTGATTTCACTGAAAACAGATTCGATTCATTACCTGAGAACTTCGGTGATCTATCTGCTTTAGAGATACTTAACCTCCATGAGAACAATCTCTCTACACTGCCTGCGAGTATTGGCAACCTTTCTGCTCTAAAAACGCTTGACCTCGGCAAAAACGAATTAAGCTCACTACCAGAGAGCATCGGTCAGCTTTCTAAGCTAATATGGCTTACCCTCGATGATAACCCTGGGCTCGATTGGGATACAGTTCCTGAAAAATTCCAAAAGAGCTAACTAAAAAGCCCTCTTCTCGGAGGGCTTTTCGTATTTCGAGAACTGAATCTGAAATTAGACCTTTTTGAAGTGGTCGCCAGGCGGAAGGTCTTTTTTCTTGCTGCTAAATCTATAATCCCTTGGATTGAAAAAATATATACATATTGATATTTTTTAGCCCATTGATTAAAGTAGCGTCAATTTTAAAGGATATATCAAAAAAATGTTAAATTCTGTACACTCGTCGCTTTCAGAAATAACAAGGAATTATTTTAATTCAAATACCACATACCGGTGTGCTCTTAATGCAATCGCATTTGTTGGGCAGTTTTTCAAAAATAATCTTGTCGTAACGTCAGCGGTCACACTAGGGGGTATTTGCATCAGCGGCTTGGTCTACTATTTGGCAAGCTCCTCTGATGAGGAAACGTCTGTAACAGAGTCAGATGAGGAAATGACAGAAATTACTTTGATTAAAACTCAATCTCTGGCAGATAAGGAAACAACTCCAAGGGATCTGTTTTTGAAAGAAATAGAAAAATGGATCGAGACTCAACCTCATCTGAGCAAAGAGCAGCCTGCTCAAATCACTAAAAAAATCATGGAATGTTACGATAGCAAAAACCGTTATGATGATACCAGATGCACAACACTTCATCTTTCTGGCTATAATCTTAGCTCATTACCAGAATGTATCGGTCACCTCTCTGCATTAACAACACTTTATCTCGATCGCAACCAACTTCAAGAGTTACCAAATAGTATCGTTGAGCTTTCTAATCTCAAAGTGCTGGATCTTTCTGATAACCAACTTAAAGA
>JAKSAW010000606.1 GCA_022361455.1 Pseudomonadales bacterium
AAGTACGTTTCGTCATGACTGGGTATTCTATTTGACCTTTACGTAAACGTAAAGTAGCGTAGAGTTATCGAAACGTAGTTAATTTTGAGTATTTGAAGCGCTTGTCACCTGTAAACCTGCGCATTTTGCGTTACATCCGAGTGTTAACGGGATATCCTTATGACTCATCAGTACTCTTTTAGATCAACACGTTAAATCAAGTTTATTTAAGCTAAAGTAAGGCAATCGAGGGCGTCTTTATGAGCGACAAGGTTATTATCACCGAAACTGGCATGCGTGACGGGTTACAAAACCAGCCCACTCAAGTATCCACCGAGATGAAGCTTAAAATCGCCGATGCATTGGTTGCCGCTGGTGTTACTCATTTGGAAGCCACCAGCTTTGTGCACCCCAAGGCGGTTCCACAAATGGCAGATGCCAGTGATGTGTTAGCAGGTTTGAAGAGTTTCCAAGATCTAAACGTGTCCGTATTAGTGCCCAATATGAAGGGTTATGAAAAAGCCAAAGCCCATGGCATTAAAGATGTTGGTATCGTTTGCTCAACAACGGATGCGTTTAATGGTCGCAATCTGAATATGACTACAGAGCAAGTAAAGGTGGTTTGTACTGATATATTAAAGGCCTCCAAAGAAGACGGCATTAATGTTCGCGTCTACGTTTCTGGTGCTTTTGCTTGCCCTTACGACGGCAAAATGCCAGTTACCACGGCGCAAGAGATGGCGACTTTCTTTCTTGAAGCAGGGGCGGACTCTATTTCAATCGCCGATACCATTGGAGCCGGCAATCCCCGTCAGGTTCAGCAAATTCTTAAACCACTCATCGAGAATGCTGGCGCCGATAAATTTAACCTTCACTTACATGACACCCGTGGCCAGGCCCTTGCTATGGCATGGGCTGGTTTGGAATTAGGTATTCGTAGTTTTGATTCATCTGTCGGTGGGTTAGGTGGTTGCCCCTTTGCGCCAGGCGCTTCGGGTAACGTGGCCACTGAAGATTTGGTTTATATGTGTGAAGAAGCAGGGCTTAGCACCGGAATCGATTGGGTAAAACTTCGCGATGCCGTTAAGGTTGCTGAAGAAGCAACAGGAAAAGCCCTTGGTGGTCGTATTATTAATTGGATGATATCTCAAGAAGAGCGTGAAGCTGCCAAAAAAGCTACTTGCGTTTAGCCTTTATCCGTAGATTAAGTGGGTCTATTTCGCTAGTTTTCCCCATAAATTCAATGGTTAACAACTTTCTGTTTTAGTTTTACCCATTCTCATTCGAATACAATCTTACCCGACTAAACCGATCAACTACTCTTAAGGAAATGTCTAGGTTTAGTGGGGCTGTATCCGCATGAAATTTCTTCGTAATCTCTCTGTTCGCGGCAAATTGGCTTTAAATTCTGGTTTGCTGATCGTCTTGTTGTTAGTGGGTTCTCTTTACGCGATCAACAGCATGAAGCTAATTGGTAGCGAGTTAGTTGCCATAGCAGAGCAGGATATTCCCCTTACCGAGGTGGTTACACGTATTACTGAGCATCAATTAGAACAAGCCATTCATTTTGAGAGAGCTGTTCGATATGCCGTGTTAGTTGGGCGTGAAGAGGGAGCGAAGGAGTATTTTCAGAAAGAGGTAAAGCACTTCGATAAGTTAAACGCGAAGGTCGATAGTGAGATTATTGAAGGCGAAGAAAAAGCCCAGAATGCCATTGATCATGCTCATACAGCTGCAGATAAAAAAGAGTTTGAACATATACTCGAAGTTCTTAAAACAGTAGAGAAGCATCATAAAGAGTTTGCTGTGCATGCCCATCAGGCCTTTGATCTTTTAAAGCAGGGAAAAATTCTTGAAGCGGAAAAGCTGACAAAAACCATTGAGAAAGAAGAAGATCAGCTCACCAATGAGTTAGAAGCCTTGTTAAAGGAAATTGAAGAATTCACTTACCAGGCTGCGCTCACTGCGGAACAGCATGAACTAGAGGCCCTGGATACCTTAACTGTTTTATTTATCGTGTCTTTGGTGGTTGCGTTTATTTCCACATGGCTTGCGATCAAAGCCATTGTGTCTCCGATTAAAGAGCTTACGAGCAAGCTTTCCGAGGTCGAACAAACCTGTAATTTTAATCTTCGTGCCAATGTCAAAAGCGAAGATGAAGTTGGCCAAGCGGCGACTGCGTTTAATAATTTAATGAATGCACAACAGACCGCCATGGGTAGTGTTATTAATGTGATGACAGGGCTTGCTGATGGTGTGTTTGGTCGTCGAGTGG
>JAKSAW010000817.1 GCA_022361455.1 Pseudomonadales bacterium
CAGTGTTAAACGCATCCCCCATATGGAGACAATAGCCGCTAACAACCACTGTGCTGAGCTATATGCATATTCTGCACTGAATACATTGAACAACACGCAGACACCAACAACATTGACATAACCGAAACCCCAGTAAATATCGATGATACTCGCATCTTTCAACTTAACGCTGAGTGCCCATAAAAAAGTGACTTGTGTTAATAATACAAGCGTTATCAGTAAAAAGAGTGTCATTTTCTCAACGAAGCAATGGTTCCACTATGCATAGCCTTACCCATCAAAGGCCTTCCTATTATTCGCTCAACCATTCTAGCGGCTTCGATCAGGGCATCAAGGTTTAATCCTGTGTCTATTCCCAATTCTTCGCACATCAATGCCATATCCTCAGTACAGACATTACCAGCGGCCTGCATATTCTTTTGAGATCCAAATGGGCAACCACCTAAACCGGCTACTGAGCTTTCAAATAGATCAATACCCATCTCCAACGAAGAATATACATTTGCAGGCCCCATCCCACGAGTATCATGCAGGTGCATACCGATACGCGCGCCAGGTAATAGTACTCTCACGGCGTCAATTCGACGCTTGACTTCCAAAGGATTCCCCCATCCCATGGTATCTGTCAAAATAATCTTTGGCGTCTTTAGCTCCCTACTCTCACAAATAGCTTTCACAAATGAGAGCGCACCATTGAGAGACTCAATGGGAACCTCTCCCTGTATATTGCAACCAAATGCAGTCAAAATATAAACTGACTCCAAAGCAATATTGTTTTCTTTATAGGCGTCTAGCCATTTAAGCTGTTTCTGGTTTAGCTCCTGAGCACTGCAACCATTGTTCTTTCGACAAAATGCATCGCTAGTGTATAAGAAAATTTTACCATCAACATCAACATGGCTATTTGCCAACGCCGAATCAAAGCCTCGCTGATTTAACCATAAAGCCGTGTAGCGAACCTGATCATTTTTCGTGATGGCATTAAATAGATCATCGGTATCCGCCATTTGCGGCACCATCTTCGGATTCACATAAGAACCCACCTGGATTTGTTTTAATCCCGTTTCGCTCAGCGCCTCGATAAATGCGACTCGTTCCTGTAATGGAAAGATTTCCTTCTCAGCCTGGAAACCTTCCCTTGGTCCTTCTTCGTGAAACTCAACAAACTTAGGAAAATCTGACAAAACCCACTCCCCACAAAATCATTTCATAAACCACATTAAGCGATTTCAGCCACCAAACTATGCCTTTCGATCATATCGCCCTCGCCACACATTAAACGAGAAACAATACCGTCTTTTGGAGCAGGAATAGCAAGCTCCATTTTCATTGACTCTTGCACCACCAACACATCGCCTTCCAACACCTGGTCACCTTCTTTGACGTTAACTTTTACCACCAGCCCCATAACAGGTGCTTGAATGCGGCCATTGCTCTTTTTCTGCTCAGACTCCACACTTTCGAGATAGGTAATTGCTTTCGCGTTGATGGTCTTAGTGGCAAGAAACAGATAAAGATTTTCTGCTTCATTGGCCCAACGAATACTCTGAACTCGCCCATCAACGTTGATTAACATATCGGTATCAGTACGTTCAATGATATTGATAGGAATCTGTTCCTCATCAACAAATACGATTAACTCACCACTTAAAGAAACCGAAGAGAAAGATAGTTTTTTCTCAGTGCCCTCGATATCGACTTTGTAAATACAAATATCATTACTTGGTTTTTCATACTCTGCTTGGCTAATTTTCCAAGAGGAGAAACCATTGATACGTGTCCAAGGATCGTTCACGTTCTCTTGTCGACCACTCATTAACTTGGCTAGCCCCACAAGCGCAAACTCTTCTGCCGATGGTGCCATTTCAAAAAGCAGGCTATCGATATGTCGATCAATAAACCCATTGTCAACAACACCACCTTTCACATCATCATTGGCAAGTAAAGATGATAGAAAAGCGATATTGGTCTGCACGCCTAATGCATAGCTTTTGCTCAAACCAGACGACAGTTTTTGAATAGCGGTTTTTCGATCACTGCCATAAGCGATTAACTTGGCTAGCATAGAGTCGTAAAAAGGAGAAATTGACTCACCAGGATTAACGCCACAATCAATTCTAAGTGCACTGTCATCAAAGAATAGATTGTGTATTTTTCCCGTAGAAGGCACGAATCCGCCTTTTACATCTTCAGCATAAACACGGGCTTCAACAGAATGTCCTTTGATAGCCACATCACTTTGCTTGAGCGGCAGTTCTTTATTAGCACAAACCTTTAATTGCAGCTCGACCAAATCCAGTCCGGTAATATATTCCGTAACAGGATGCTCTACTTGTAATCGAGGATTAAGCTCTAGGAAGTAAAAGTTCTCACCAGATAGTAAAAACTCCACTGTGCCCAAACCACGGTACTGCGCAGCCTCACCAATACGGCATGCTGCTTCGGTAATACGTTCGCGTAATTCATCACTCATGCCCGGCGCTGGCGCTTCTTCGATAACCTTTTGTTGGCGACGCTGTAATGAACACTCACGCTCAAACAAATGCATCACGTTTCCGTTGCCATCACCCAATATCTGAACCTCGATATGCCTGGAACTAGCAACATATTGCTCTACCAAAAGATCAGCTCGGCCAAAAGACGCCTTGGCTTCGCGCATAGCTGAATCGATTTGATCATCTAATTCACTTTCGTGCTCAATAATACGAATACCACGACCACCACCGCCGGCTGTTGCTTTCAATAAAATCGGAAACTGTCTGCCCTTCGCCCATGCTCTAATTTGGTCTGGATCATCACTACCCGCTTCACTGCCTTCAATGACAGGCACATCTACAGACACTGCTTCCGCTTTTGCTCTACCCTTGTCGGCAAAGCGCGCGATAC
>JAKSAW010000607.1 GCA_022361455.1 Pseudomonadales bacterium
GGCTGAAATGACCACTGAGGGACACAACAACCCGCCCCCATACGACACCGAAGAGTACGAGGCGCTCGAAAAGCGGATCGAGAAATTTAACGCCGCTGCGGCCGAGTTTCTGGACCTCGGAGAACTCGAGGACAGCAGCCAGGCCGAGCGCCTGAACGACTTCCTGTCTGGCGCACGAGGGCTGGAAAAGGCGGTTGAGGATAGCCGCAAAAAGGCCAAGTCACCTTGGGACGAAAAGGCCGGTGCGGTCCAGACCGCTTACCAGCGCCTTAAGCGGCGGATCGAGGCGATCAAGGACAAGCCCAAGGCGATGCAGGCGGCCTGGCTGCGGAAGGAGCGCGAGCGCGCCCAGAAAGCGAAGGAGGCCGAGCTCGAGCGTGTCCGGAAGGAGCGTGAGAAGGTTGCCCAGATGGCGCAGCAAGCGCAGGCGCGCAATGATGTGTCCGGCCAAGCTGACGCTGAGGCCGAACTCGAGCGCATCGAGAAGGCCGAGAAGAAGCTCGAAAAGACGAAGGCCACCGCCAGCGTCGGAAGCGCGTCCGGCGGTGCCAAGCGCCAGAGCCTTCGGACAATCCGCAAGGGCCGGATCACGCATCTCACCCGGGTGATGATGCACTACAAGGATCACCCCGATCTGCGCGCACTCTTGGAGCGCCTCGTGAATGCTGACGTCCGGTCGAAGGACGTCGATGACTCGCAGATCCCCGGCATCGAAATCTATGAAGAGGAAACGGTATGAACACCGCACCCGCGACCCGCGGCATCTCATCGGTCAAAGACCTCCTGCGCAGCGAGGCGGCATTCCAGCAGATCGAGTCCGTTGCCGCGAACAACCTCTCAGGCGAACGCATGGCCCGCGTGATGGCGAACGCTGTCCGCACGACGCCCGCGCTGCAGGACTGTGAGCCCATGTCGTTCCTCGGGGCGATGATGACAGCCGCCAGCCTCGGCCTCGAGCCCAACACCAGCCAGGGTCACGCCTACCTCGTGCCGTTCAACAACAACCGGAAGATCGACGGCAGGTGGGTGAAGATCAAAGAGGTCCAGCTGATCATCGGCTACAAGGGCTTCATCGACCTCGCGTTTCGGTCTGGCGTGCTGACCTATATCGACGCCGGCGTGCACTACTCCGATGACGAGCTGTGGCAGTACGAGAAGGGCATGAACTTCACGCTGCGCCACGTCGAGGGCTCTCAGAAGGGGCAGAAGCTGCACGCCTATTCCATTGTGAAATGGTCGAACGGAAACGGCGCCGATGGCTTTGCCGCCGCTGTGCTTCCGTGGTCGAAGGTGCTCTCGACACGGGATCAATCCCAGAACTGGCAGGTCGCAGTCAGGAACGGGAATCAGGACAAGAACCCGTGGGCAACCCACGAGGACGCGATGGCGATCAAGACAGCCATCCGCGCACTGGCGAACACTGGGCGTATGCCGATGTCGGTCGAGATGCGCAACGCGATCGCGGTCGACGGCAACCCGAACGCCAATTTCCGCGGAGTCGCATCGGACCCGAGCGCCCTGAAAGACGGGTCGATCGTGGGGGGCTTCGGATCGCCAGACATCGACCCGGAGGGCTTCATTGATGGCGAGGCCGAAGACGTGGGCCAGGAGGAGAAGAAAGACCCGCCCAAAGACAAGCCGAAGGCCGATCCGAAGCCGAAACAGGAGGAGAGGCCGAAGGAAGACCCCAAGCCGAAGGAAGACGCCGATGGCGACGACAAAGCCGGTGATGAACACGATGTTTCTGATGAAGGAACTTCGGAGGATGAAGCCCCTCAGAAGGAAGAGAGTGAAGGGTCTGGGTCTGAAGATGCGGAGGAGGATGAGGATCGTAAGCAGGCGACCAAAGCGCACGACACCATAATCGCCGACCTCATGGACGCGGGTGCCGATGGCGTGCCGAAGGTGTTCGAGGAGCACAAGAAGGCGCTCGACACGATCCAGAAGCGTCACAAGGATCTCTGGGAAAACATCCAGTCCTTCATTGACGATCTCTGATCATGGCGCCGCGCCGGAAGATCATATCGAAAGAGGCTCCACCGCCACCACTGGTGGA
>JAKSAW010000834.1 GCA_022361455.1 Pseudomonadales bacterium
GATGTTGTTCCAACTTGCCGCTGCGAATCTCTTTTAGTAGGTATTTGATTTCATCATAAAGCTCTTTTCCGAGTTGGAAACCTACAGAGTCGTGGCCAGTTGAGCAGTTTTCTGCGCGCAGGTAAACGTCGTCAGTAAAATCAACCAAAGGAATCATTTCCTCGTTGCTACGCTTTTTAATCAATTTGGCGATCATAGATGAAATGGTATGGGACAAAGTATCGCAACTGGAATGGATTATTTTGCTGGCTCTTGGGCTTAAACCAACAGCATCGCAAGTGTCGACAAGCATGCTATCGAGAAATGCTGGTACGAAAAGATCTAGCATGTCGTCGAAGTAAGGCACCCAACTTTCCTTGGCATTTTGTTCTCGAAGCTCCAATACTTTATCAGCAGCTTGTTTGAGATCGTCTTTAGCGGCGAATGCCATGAAATAGCGTGTTGTCATCTTACTACCTGATTTTCGAATTTAACTTGTGCGAAAGGGGATTCCAATCCTATAGGGTAAAGTAATTTCATCAACGTCTTATTGGACTATTCTGAATGGTAGGGCCCTAATGTGCCGCTTTGGCTACCTTCTTCAGATGACGTTGAATCAAGGGAGAAAAGACACTGGTCATCATACGCTTAGAAAAGCCCACTTCGTCGCGCAGGTCCTTCAAATATTCTTTAAAGGTGTGCCTTTGATATTGGAGCACTTCTTGGCTATGAGCTGTATCAACCCAGCCACCAGGAAACTGTGGTTCTGTGCTAAACATACTCTTAGGCAACTTACCGACACCCGTGTTCTTAAGGATAGTGGTCACAAAATCGTAAGCTGTGTACTGCTCATTACTACCTCCACCAATCATAAAGATTTGCTTATTCACTTGACTCAATGGTTTGGTAGCTGCGTTTGCTAAGGCCAGGCCTACGTCCTTTGGGTGGCAGAATTCAACAGGATCATTCAAGCCAATATTCACGATGAATTCTAAATCTTCCAACTCTTTAGCCGTTGGATCTAAGTTAGGTGCCGCAGTGAGTCGAAGGATGGTCCAATTGATATTGGACTTCATAATGAGTTGTTCTGCTTTGGCCTTGGTGTCGGAGTAGTAGTCTTCGAGATTATAGGGGCTGTTTGGGGTGAGTAGCGTATTCAATGGTATGCCCACCCCATGTACTGCTGCAGACGATGTAAATACCAGGTGCTTACAACGCTTCGATTGTTCCATCTTCTCGATGATTGTTTTAACCCCATCAACATTGACGGCATTTGTACGCAACCCATTCATTTCACTATGGGGTGGCAAGATAGCAATAAGATTAATGACCGCATCTGCTTTAGATACGCCTTTTTCTACATCACGTGCGTTGCGAATATCACCAAATATCCATTCGACATCAGGAAATTTTTTGGCAATGCCTCTGTTGCGCTTGTTATCCAGATCAAAACCAATTAGCGAATAGCCTTGCTTTGCCAGCGCCTCTAAAGTGTATTGGCCTATGTTGCCAGCGGCACCAGCTACTAATATTGTTTTCTTCTCGCCCATTCATTCGCTCCTAGAAAATACTTCAATGTATAAGGCAATTTTCACTTATGCTTCTACCGGTCCACCAGTTTTTTTCTTCGCCTTAGGCTGTGCTTTCTTTGCTGGCTTTTTCACTAACTTAACCGGAGTAGATTCTTTCTCCTGAGGGAAACCAAGCTTAAAATCAGTTAGGCGTGTGTGACGACGTTGCTTTTGGAAAGTGCTGAAGCCTCCTGGAAACAGGAATGGCGCGTGACCATCGGCAGTTTGGTAATAGCTATTGCAGCTTGATACACCCCAGGAAAACTTATCTTTCTCTTTATCAATCCATCTGTTGTAAGCAGCATAGCGCTCTTCTCGAACATCCAGACTGCTAGCACCGGCTTTTTCTTTACCTTGAAGCATTCTGATAATGCAGCGAAGGTTTTCTTCGGCCAGCTCAAAGAAAGAGCCAGCAGGGCATAACGAATTGGGGCCTAGAGCAAAGAAGTAGTTAGGAAAGCCAGGTAGAGCTAATCCTTTGTAAGCTCTTGGTTCTTTCTTCATGATGCTGCCCATGGATTGACCACGGGAACCGCGAATATCAATTCGATCGTAGTCCATGACTTCGTAGCCAGTACAATAAATGATGACATCCGCTTCGATATCTTCACCATCGACGGTTGTTAATCCTTTCGCATGAACTTTTTCAGCAGCCGTTGTTAAAAGAGTTACATTGGGTTTCTGTAATGCAGGGTAAAAATCATCAGACATCAGTGGGCGTTTACAACCGAAACGAGACGTAGGTGTAACCTGTTCTCTTAACACTGGATCAGAAATTTGGTTTTCAATATGCTCAAGCGCTTTGTTCTCAATGTACTTTTGAGATTTAGTGCCAAGTTGAAACATGGCGCCCGTCATGCGAACCAGAGCGGTATGAAAAGATTTAAGTGATTCTCTTGCTGAGCTTAGTTTGAATAATTGACGTTCTACCGGTGAATAAGCTCTAAGTCCTCGAGATAAAATCCAATTCGGCGTTCGTTGCAATACTGTAAGATGTCCTGCTTCCTTAGCTACCTCTGGAACAATCTGTACGGCAGCGGCCGCTGAACCGACGACGATCACTTTCTTACCTTTCAGAGATACGTCATGGCGCCATAATGTTGAATGCCAAGATTCGCCTTCAAAGGTATCCATGCCTCTGATATTGGGAAATTGAGGCGTATGCTGGTTACCCATCGCGTTGATGACGATATCAAATTCCCAGGTGTTCTCTTGGTTATCTGTGAGTGTCCATGTACCTGGTTCGTGATAAACGACTGACTTAATATTGGTATTGAATCTAAAATGCGATTCTAGGCCAAATTTTCTCGCGCTACGCTGTAAGTACTCTTCGATTTCCCGTTGTTCTACAAAATTGTGAGTCCATTTTTCATTGGCTTCACCTTCGAAGGTATATACTGAGGCCATCACATCGCAACACAGACCAGGGTAAGAGTGATTGTGCCAGGTACCCCCGGCTGCGTCAGACTTTTCAAAAATAGTGAAGTTGTCAAAGCCTTGTTTAAGTAGTTCGCGTCCTGCAACTAGTCCTGCAGGGCCAGCACCAATAATGGCAATTCGTAAATTAGAGTACTTCTTCATTTTTATTTCCCTGTGTTCCTAAAACGTATCATCTTTTTATGCAATTAACTTACTGCCGCTAACGGAGAAGGCTGCGGAGTATTGTTGTTATAGGGGTGTGGGATGCCATAGCTCTCAGGTCTAACCTTGGCAACTTTAACAAGCAAACCACCTTGAGGGCTGGTTTGCCCGGCGATTTGTTGACTACGCGGAAATTGATTATTGTGCTCATCGTATTTTGAGGTGAATTCAACACGGCGAGCAAATTCAGCGAAGAGAATGCGTAGCTGGCTTTTGGCATGTTGGCTTCCCATGCATACACGGCGTCCACCACCAAACGGAAAATATTCAAACATAGAAGGAGTGCAGGGATTATCGCCCATCCATCTTTCTGGTTTGAACTGCTTCGCATCATGCCCCCAAATATCTTCACGGCGATGGATAATATAGTTTGTTGCCAGAACGTTAGTTTTAGCCGGCAAATATAAGTTGCCTATTTGGGTATCTTGATTGAGATGACGCATAGACCCGACTGTTGAAGGCGTGAGTCGTTGTGCCTCTTGGAAGCAGGCGTTTATGTAGGGATCGGCAATGATTTTATGAGGATCAAACCCATTATTATCTTTAACCGATTGCATCACATTATCTTTTACTTTCTGAGCCACATCCGGACGAGTCAGCATATGCATCATGTACCAAACGCCTGTTGATGCGCTGGTTTCATGTCCAGCGATCAGCATGGTGTTGACTTCAGAGATTACTTTTTCTTCGCTGAGTAACTCGCCGTCTGACCAGCACAAAAGTGCTGTTCTGGCAAGTACACCTTCACCGGCAGCATCTGGGTTGCTACGAGCTTTGCGAATATCTTCGCGAATTAGTTCCGCAACTTCTGCTTTTAATTTAACGGACTTGGCCCATGGAAGAAGGTTATCGATGCGGCTGTTGGTATTGTTGAGCAGGCGCTTGTACGATCGGTTTAACATGCTGCGGAAGTTGCCAGGGCCATACAGTGTGCCTAGTGCAAACATGGCATCGCTTGACGATGTTTCGATCCATTGTAGCAACTTTTTGTGATAGAGATGGAAACGCTCGGTGTCTAACTCATCCAAAAGGGTGTATACGATAATGTCCAGCATGATATCGCTGATCAAATGTCGCATGTCATACTCTTCACCCAGTACTAAACCATCAAGTCGGTTAGAGATAATCTTGTGCATCATGGGGATTCGCTTTTTAAGGGGCGAACCAGAAAACGGGGGCACAATAATTTTTCGAGTTTCCTGATGGAATTCATTATTAATAAATACTAATGCATCGTCACCTGCATCGATGGGAAAGGGTAGTTTAGATTGGTCATATTGCGGAGGCTTTAGCTTAAAGATATCCTCTACCATATCAGGATTGGCGACCCATACTTGAGGATCAAGGCCTGGGAGTTTGATAGTGAAAGTCTCGCCGTATTTTTCATAGCACTCGTCTAAGTATTCGAAGATACCAGCACCTAATTTATATGCCTGGATAGCTTTTGCTTCGGTGGGGCCTGGTGGTAATTGTGCAGTTGCCATGGTGTTATTTCCTCATCCGCTATCAAGCTTTAGTCTTGAAATATCTTTTTAATAAACGCCAATCGAGCATTGATAGACGCTCTTGTAATATTTAGCTTTGGTTCAGCCATGTCATATCCATGAATCGTGCCCTTGGTTTCTCTTAGATCTGTTTTAACGCCGCTTTCTTTTAATGCCTTTGCATAGGCAATACCTTCATCTCTAAGTGGATCAAACTCCGCTGTTTCGATATAGGTGGGAGGTAAATCATCAAGCTTTTCGCGATGGGCTGGTGATGCGTAGGGAGGCCATGCTCGTTTTTCACATTGCAGATAAAGATCCCACATGTTTTTTACAGTCTCGGCATTGAACAGCGGCGTTTCTACAAATGTTCTTGCACTCTCAGTTCTGCACTCAGCATCAAGAGCAGGGTAAATCAGTAGCTGACCTCTGAGCTTAATATCGTTATCTAGTGCTTTTTGTGCCAAGGATGCAGCCATTGCACCGCCAGCACTATCGCCCATCACTGCGATACGTTTTGGGTCAATACCGTGAGACTCGCCTTGTTTTAAAATCCAATCCAAGGTTTGATAGCAGTCTTCAAACCCCAATGGAAATCGGTTGCTCGGCGCTAAGCGATAATCTGGCATGATGACGGCACAGTTGGTTTCTTTAACGATGCGCTCGCAAAGCCTTACGTGTGCAGACAGGCTGCCAATAACAAAAGACCCACCGTGACACAAAAGAAGGATAGGTAGCTTTCCAGTTTGTTTCTTTTGCGGTTTGAATAAAGTGGCTTTTAGTATGGAGTCGTTAGCTCTTTTTAAGCGAAGTGCTTCGCGCTTAACACCGCGCATCGGAATGATTGCTCTGCTGGCGCATTCGGCTTTTACTGCTAATCGAGTGAATAAGAGAAGGTAAGGCTTGTCCTCCAGAGTGAAGGACGGATATTTTTGAAAAACTTCTAGCATCTCGTAATCATTTTCCGACGGATTACTTCTATTGAATGGTTCTACGTTGCTAGTAGCCTGACTATCTTCCTTAAGCGGTTCAGTGATTTGCATACAACTGTCCTTTAATCTTTATTCAGTCAATTTAATTAGTAGGAGCCAGTGAGGGTTGTTGGTTATGTGCTTAGCGTCTCTCAGTGTAGGTTCAATATAGCTCGTCTTTTGGTGGGTATGTATCCTAAGGCTGGACAAGTTTCTTTGAGTTTTGGCCAAACGAAATAGAAGGGATGTTGCAGGCAATGAAGTATCTAGAAGAGGGCTTATTAACTTATTAGTGAGGATCGCTTAGATGAGCAATGAAGCAGACGGTTTTATTTTCGGCTTTGCTTTCTATAGCTTGTCGGTGTGATGCCTTTCAGTTGCCGATAGGCATGTGAAAAACTATTTTGGTCTGTATAGCCCACCAGCGGGGCTATCTCTCCAATGCTTAAAGACGTGGTTGAAAGATAACGGTCAGCAATTTCTAACCGCACCTCGTCTAAGATTTGCTTATAGGAAGTATCATTCTCTTGTAAGCGGCGTCTTAAGGTTCTTGGAGACAGGTTAAGCTTATCCGCAATTTCATCGAAATGAGGAAACCCTCCACGGGATAGAAACAACGCTTCACGAACCTGTTGTTGAAATGATTTAGCAAGATTGAGTTGGGCAAGTTGCTCGTCACACTGGCTTTCAAAATGCCTTGCCACAGCAGGGTTAGCCATGGCTTGCGGCTTTTGTGCAAGTTGTTTCGGAATGCGAATTTCATTGATCGAAGATTCGAACGTGATGCTCGGTTCGAAAAACTTTTGGTAAAGATCGGCATACTCAGGCGGCCCATAACAAAAGCGCAGTTCCAATGAGCTAATGTCTCCATCGAGCATGAACTTGAGAATTTCACAGATCAGGCAGGTTACGATTTCAATGAGGGTTTGATACAGGCTTCCGGTGAAATACACCGTCTCTATTCGAATCGTATTGAATTGCCCGTCTTCCTCGAGCTTGAACTCAACAATTTGATTGGCGAGCTTGGAATACTTAATACAAACCGCAAGTGCTTCCCATACATTCGGATAGCTAAGCGCGGAAAAGGCGAGGGTGCCATGGTCGCCAAACTCTATCGCTTTGCCGAGGCTAAGACCAAGGGCAGGGTCATTGGTGCTTGCTAAAGATTCTTTGAGTAGAGCCTCGTACTGAGCAACGGTTATAAATGATGAAAAGTCGGTTTTAACGGCTTCTTTAATGCCCGCTTTTTTTAGCAAAGTTTCACTTTTATCTCCGCCGTGTTTCTCGACAAAGTCAGCCATGACTTTCGCATAACTTGCTGTTATTGCACGATTATTTTCGTATGCTGACTTCATCTTGATAGAAATAGGTTTGGCCGAAACTCAAAGAAATTTGACCAATATTAGGATAAATGGCGTCGTGATGACAAGTGTGCGATCTAATTCGTTTGGAGTAGGGCGATTGGAATGCTTAGCTACTAAATCAAAAGCCAATGAGATAAGCTTTTGGCATGAATCTACAGCATAACGCTGGTAGCTTGTTTTTAATCAATTGAACGCATCACTATGAGCAATACTCACCTAAAAACTCAAATCTATATAAATGCCCCAGTTAAAAAAGTCTGGCAGGTATTAACCGACTTTGATAACTGTGAATGGAACCCGCTATTTAGCAAGATCGAGCGAAATCCTTCTAGACCCGATAAGATCAAATTAAGCTTTCGCAGCAAGCTGGATGATCTGGGCGTACCGTCACCTTCTCTTGAAGTTGATTTAACAGCATTTGAAGAAGAATACCGCTTTGCCTGGGGCAGTCCCTTAAGCGAAAAGTTCAAATCCCTTATAGATGCTGAGCACTATTTTGAACTTTATGAAATCGACGAGAACACCACTAAATTAGTTCACGGCGAAGAGTTCAGTGGCATTGTTCCTAAAGTGCTATGGAAATTGATTGAGAAAGTTGAACCTGCCTACCTAGACCTGAATCGAAAGTTGAAAACAGAAGTTGAGGCGGCGTAGTTTATTTTCGCAATAGAAGCTGTAAATTCCATGGCTAGCCCTGTCTGTTCATAGGCTAGCCAGTCGCTTCAATGGTTGCCAGGTATGCACACTCAACATTGAGTGAGGATTCTTTGATTTTTAGGCCCTTTAATATCTGAGCCCTGATTCCTTGGGGTGACAAATGTATTTTTAGATCGTAGCCCAGGCTCTTAATGTCTTCTTTAAAAGTGGTGGGTTCAAAACCGAATAAGAGCGGCTCATTGATATTCTTTGCATGGGCAACAACTTCGGATACACCATATCCCGACAGATCATTTTCATTAACCGCTGAATGCCTAATATAATCAAACGCAACAAAACTGCCTGGGGCTGAATTCTGTTTTATAAAACTCAGCACTTCATGCACGGTTTCCTTGGGCAGGTACATACACACGCCTTCCCAAATAAATAACGTGCGCAAAGCTGGGTTATAATCATGATTAAATAATGTTTCGCCCAACTCTTCTTTAGTAAAATCTATCGGTATAAAAACCAAGTTGTCCGGTTTAGGCATTTTAGCCTGTTCTAACGCTTCTATTTTTGCAGCCTGTGTTCCAGGAAAGTCCATTTCAAAGCAAGGAATACCTTTTAAGTCCCTTTCAAATCGGTAAAAGCGCGTGTCGTAGCCTGCACCTAAAATTACTACCTGCTCTACGCCTGCCTTTATCGCTTCTGACAAGGCGTTATCTAAAAAGACTGTCCTTGAATAGATATACCAAAAGTTACCTGGTGCTCTGCGCTCCAATACCTTTAAGAAAAAGCTTGGAAAAAACTTATAAAGCTTCAAGAAACGTTTATAACGATCGCCTAAAAAAGCATGTGCTAAATCATCAGGATTAAGAAAGTCTTTTTCTGGGCCAATACAGCCAAGCGCTCTTAAAAGTGTGGTGCCCTCAGCTGATTCAATGGCTTTTTCAGTTTGTGCGTCCATTATTTTTTACTCTTATCTTGGTGAGCGTTATTGGAAATCGGCGGTTACTATACTCAGCAATAAGATCATAAAACCAGCTTTTAATGCATTTTGTTACGACTTTTTTAAGCTATAAACGTTTGGCCAAAACTCCAAGAATATTGTCCTTTCCTATGATACATCTCAATAGTCAGAAGGGTTATATTGGTGGATTAATCGATATTTGAAGACAACCAATATTTCACGAATGCTGATCTATAATAGACGAAATCAAATAATAACAATGATGGATGTTTGCTTATGAAAATTCTTGTTACTGGCGCATTTGGCAATATCGGCTCTATGGTATTGGACAAGCTAATCCCAAGAGGGCATGAAGTAACGGCTTTCGATCTGGAGAATGAGAGTAACAAGAACGTTCAGAAAGGCTATGCGCATAAAATTAAAACGGTTTGGGGGGACATCTGTGATAAGGACAGCCTCAGGCCTTATATCGACGGACAAGACGTTGTCATTCATTTTGCCGCCATCATTCCACCTATGACGGAGACTCACCCCGACCTGGCTGAGAAAGTTAATGTGGGTGGGACTCGTAACGTACTTGAGCTTATCGAAGAAAGCCAAGGCAACCCACTTGTTTTGTTTACTTCTTCTTTTGCGGTTTGGGGGCATAAGCAGTCTTCACCACCGCCAAGAACAGTAGAATGTTCGTTAGAAGCTACTGATAACTACTCACGGCATAAAATAGAATGCGAGCAGATGGTGAAGTCCCAAAATAATCCTTGGGTGATTTTGCGTATTGGGGCTTGCTTTGATACTCGTAACCGCCATATCGATAAAGAACATTTCCGAATGATGCTCGATACCAAGGCAGACAATCGTATCGAGTATATTCACCCTCAAGATGTTGCAACAGCAGCTGTCAATGCGGTGGAGCGCAAAGAAGCTCATAATAAACTGCATTTAATTGGTGGTGGTAAATCCTGTCAAATTACCCAAGAAGAAATGATGAATACGTTACTGGGCGCTGCTGGTTTTACTATTAATGAGCAAGACTTTGGTAATGAATCATTCTATAGCGATTGGATGGATACCACGGAATCTCAACGCATACTCGAGTTCCAGAATCACTCATTCAATTCGCTTCGTGATGACTTCTTCGATTCTTTAAAATTTGTAAGGCCATTCGTTAAACCTGTTTCCCGTGTTGTGTCTTGGGGATTTGTAAAATGGATACGATCTTAATAGTGAATCTGATTGCCAGTTAGGACTTGGGGGAAGCAAGAGGCATCCAATGATTAAAAGAGCATGGAACAAGCTTACTTATCGTGAGCCTTACATAGAACCAGTGATCGTTAC
Source organism: Pseudomonadales bacterium (assembly GCA_022361455.1). GTDB lineage: Bacteria > Pseudomonadota > Gammaproteobacteria > Pseudomonadales > Ketobacteraceae. Next base: position 9,955 of record JAKSAW010000834.1, read on the forward strand.
AGATGATGTCGAATCATTCCCATGGAATGATCAAGCCGATATGGTTATCGCCGGTTTTGGTGGGGCGGGTGTATCAGCCGCTATTGAGGCAAAGGATTTAGGTCAAGATGTTCTCGTGCTTGATCGATTTGAGGGAGGTGGTGCTACCACGATATCGGGTGGCATTTACTATGCGGGTGGTGGCACAGCTACACAAAAAGCTGCGGGTGTAGAAGACTCTCCGCAAAATATGTTCAATTATCTAAAGCAAGAGGTCCAAGGAGCGGTTAGTGATAAAACCCTGAAAACCTTCTGTGATCAAAGTGTGGAAAATCATGATTGGTTAATTGAAAATGGTGTTCCCTTCGAAGGCAGTTTCTGCCCCTTCAAAACATCTTATCCAACAGATAGCTACTTCTTTTACTATTCCGGTAACGAATCTTTTGCTCCTTATTCTGATAGCGCGACGCCCGCTCCACGCGGTCACCGTGGAAAAAGAAAAGGGATATCCGGAGCGGCTATCTATGAACCGTTAAGGGATACCGCGTTAAAAAAGGGTGTTCGGGTACAAAAGCAAACTAAAGTTGTTTCTCTCGTCACGGATAAAGAAGGCAGTGTTGTTGGTCTAAAATCATTGCAAATGAACTCAGGCTTTATTCCGCGTAACACCCATAAGTTAATCGCGATCACTGCTAAATTGATGCGTTATATGGCGCTATATGTACCACAGGTATTTCCCATGTTCGCTGCGGTAGCGGAGCGACTAGAAAAAAAGCATGGTGTTGCGACTTTCATTAGAGCGACAAAGGGTGTGGTGTTGGCCACAGGCGGTTTTTATGCAAACCAGAAGATGATCAAGGATATTGCTCCCGATTATCTCGGCGGTAGTTCATTGGGAACCATGAGCGATGATGGTACTGGAATTCAAATGGCGCAAGCCGTTGGGGCGCAAACTGAACTAATGGATAGTGTATCTGCTTGGCGCTTTATCAACCCTCCGATGGAATTCGTTAAAGGTGTCATGGTTGGTCCGTCTGGTAAAAGAGTTTGTAATGAGATGCTGTATGGTGCTCAATTAGGTAATGCAATGATGAAAGAGCACGGTGGAAAAGCATACCTAATAATGGATAAGAAGCAGTACAGCCAAGCTCATAGGGATTTAAGTTTAAAGAAAGCCCCGTGGTTTCATGGCGTCATGGGAATTTTTTTCCTAAAAATCGGTATAAAGAAACATGCCTCTATTAAAGGCTTAGCGAAAAAGCTGGGTATAGATCCGCATCAACTGGAAGAAACGATTAGTGAATACAATCGCATTGCTCAATCCGATGAGCCCGATCCGTTAGGTAAGCCAAAAGCTTACTTACCTGGCATTGGTGATGGCCCTTATTACGCCGTGAATGTTTCTTACAAATATATGCCCGTACCCTGTGCGTCATTAACGTTAGGTGGTTTAAAGGTTAATGAGCAATCAAGCATGGTGATTAACGAGAATGGCGAAGATATAAAAGGCTTGTATGCAATAGGTAGGACTGCCGTAGGTATACCGTCTAAAGGCTATGTTAGCGGTTTATCGATTGCGGACTGTGTTTTCTCGGGTCGTCGTGCTGCTAGGGATATAGCCGCTAAATAAGCCAGTGTTGCTTTTATTCTCGAGTGCTAACTTTTAAAACCTGCGTATAGAGTTCTTTTAAGTTGCGGCCTTGAAATATATTATCGGGTAAATTAATTAAAAGTTTGGATCCCTGTTTCTCGAAAGGAACAGGTGCTCCATCAGAGCCCAGTAATGTAATCACTGTTGAATCTGTTACCGGAATATCTGCGTCAACGACTAACGTTGTTCCGTTAATACTGGTTGCAGAAATATAGAGATCGCTATTTTGGCCAAGGGTAAAGAAATTACCTTGGTTATCACCACTTATGTCCCATAGCTGACTATTGTAAACGGCTTCTCCATTTACCTTGAGCCATGCCCCAATAGCAAGCAGTCTATCCTGTTGCCACTTTGGAATTGTGCCATCGGCTTTAGGGCCTATGTTTAATAAATAGTTTGAGTTTGATGCTATCGCTTGAACTAAACCGGCCACCAATTCCTGCGCACATGGGCATCTGGTTTCGCTTCGTTGCGATCAAAACCCCAAGATTCTCCCATTGTTCTAGCTGTTTCGGTACGAATATTTCGGTCGGGTACATCAGCGAATCCGCTGCCTTGTTCAACAACCCAATAATCTTGGTGGGTGTCACCATCACCACATCGACTATTGACCAGCACGCCTTCAGGGCGAGCTTGCATTGCAAGATTATAATAGTCAGCGATTAATTGATTAGATTGGAAATAGTCTCCATCTCCGCCTATATCACACCATATAAGGAATGGGGTATATCGAGTAACAAGTTCTCTGAATTGTGGGCGAACGATATCTTCGCCATAATCACTGACATCTGGTAGGCCGGTATAAGGCAGTAAAACCTGAGTGTAGGCATTTCTTGGTGCGGGTATAAAGCGGCTGAACGCAAACTTATTACCACCTGTATTTTCATACAAACCTCGAGGCATTGGCGCTGTATGGAAAAACTCAGGTATTGAGAAGTACAAGCCTGGTTTAACTCGATTCCCTGCTCGCTCGGCGGCATCAAATAGCTCTCCCACAAGATCACGTTTCGCACCGATTTCACCAGCGTCGCGACCAGTGGTATCAGTCGGCCACAATGCAAACCCATCATGATGTTTGGAGGTTAATACGAAATACTTGGCACCGGCGTCTTCGAATAACTTAATCCATTCATCGGCGTTAAAATTTTCTGCGGTGAATTGCGGTAAAAAATCGTCGTAGGTAACGCCAGGGCCATAGGTCTTTAAGTGATAAAACCAAGTAGGAGATAAAGGTACTTGTTGTGCTAACCAATACCACTCGGAAGCCATATAGTCAGGTAACTCAGTTCTTTCAGCGATTAACCTTGGCATGGTGGTACCGTAACCCGGAACCGAATAGGGGCCCCAATGAATGAAGATGCCGAACTTACCTTGGTCCCACCAATCAGGTATGGGGTGGGTGGCTAATGATTCTGGCGTGGCTTCATAGCGCTTTTGTTTGCAACCTGAGATAAACGTTGATGAAAGCAATGTAAAGATGAGTAACGAAAACAACGCAGACTTTAACTTAGGTCTTGTAGGACATTTCATAATATTCTCATGACTTATTCTATTTTATTGGCGCGTTGATAACGCTGCAAATATGCAACGCTCAAGTGCTAATTAGTATTTGTTCTTTAAGCGTCAAAAATAGCGCATTCGAAAATGCGACAAAAGAGAATAATATGTTGCATTTGTTGTTGTGGTCAAGTTGATATTCTGATGAATATTACTTGGCAGGTCGTAATTTAAAGGTGTAGGCGTTCTCTTGAATTTTTTGATGATATTAAGGGCGGAGAATTCTGAGGAAAACCGGCATATTGCTGGTCTTTAAGATTTATTTAAGCAAGGGGTGTTGTGGCGGGAAAGGGGGAAAAAGAGGGTGAGTTCCAGTGATAGGAGCACACAACTGAAGAAAACGTGGCTTAAAGAGCTTGTTTCCTTCAGTTGCTTTAGAGATCTTATTGCTTGTTCATAACATAGCGGATCATTCCACTACGTTGTCTTTGCTCAGCTAGTTCTTTTTCTTTCGCAAAGCCATCGCGCACAAACCCGCTACGTTCGGCACACTTTATAGACGCCCCATGGTCTTGTTTAATCCACAAGTAGATGATATCTAGGTTCTGGCTAGCAAAGCTCCTGCTGACATAATCGGGCAATATTTTGGACATTAAACCCTTGCCCCAGTTTTCTTCAGCGAGGATATAAGTCAATTCTGCGGAGCGAACCTGAGTGTAGTTATCGAAGATTAAGCGCATTTGTCCGATGATATCGCCTTGACGTTCGATGGCCTCAACAGCATGTTGCTTATTGAAATTTGCGGCAGCGATCATGTCCTTAGCGATAGTTTCATCCCATTGGCTAGGCATATTGTCAGGAAGAAATGTCCAAACACTTGGGTTGCTCATGATATGGCGGTATATGTCAGCATCCTCGTCCTGCCATGAACGGTACGAAAGTGACTCGTCCTGAGGCAAGGAAATGTCGTTGAGATATATCGGCATAGCACTACTTAAAGAAGCCAGATAATAAGCATCTGCTAATGCCGCATCACCGGCATGTTGTTTTACTACGGACTCATTTAATGCTTCAGACACCTTCGTAAAGATTTGTTGATTGGAAAGCGCATTACCTTGGTCCTGGAGTTTGCCGTCAATCAGGGCTTTCAAGTCAGGCTCAATGCTTTCGCTTTGCGCGGCTGCACTGCTGGATGAGCCTTCCGGTAGCTCATGGGGTGACGTATTAGAAGGTATATAAACGTCATCTTCACACTGCATGGTGACCCATCCTAATTGGGTACTGTCATAACCAATTGGAATGTTGTGGGCTTCGCAATAACTCAGTTCTTCACTGTTAAGTGGGCCGGAAGATCTTGGTCGCGTAATATCTAAAGTATTGCCGCTGGGTAAAACATGTACGTTTTCAGGTAAGTCAGTGTTAGCTGTATTTTCAACCAAGGCAGCATCCCCTTATAAATTCAGTGGCTTAGATTGACGCTAATAATCACTCTGGATTTGCCGCAAGAGTATAGTTGATTTCCAACAGGGGCGACATCCCCTTATAGATTCAATAATTTCGATTAGCTCCAGAAATCACGATGGATCTGTCACTGGGGTTGGGTAAGAAATGTACCGATTCGTATCTGATTGAAGGATTGGAAAGTTTTCGTACTAAAATCTTGGCGCCTGTTAAGTTTGTTGACAGTAAGCCGTTCAGTGCGGGTTCCAAGGCTCGGTGCTTGGCATACGCGGATGAGGCTAAATAGCTTAGTCATCCTTTTCTAGGAAGGGCGAATCACCGTCAAGCATAAATAGGGCAGATGATGTCCTTCAAAGCCTGTTTCACATCTACCTATCGTGCTGCTGACGTGGCACTCTAGGTCTATCAATTTTCTACGATTGCTACAGTCTTCATAGATGCGATGCGTTGATAATAACTAGCATCATCTTTTTTTAGTTTTCCATAAAACTCAATACCGTGAGTGCTTTCATTAAAAATGGAGGCATATATAGTATTGGCAGCAAGATAAGATCCGCGATAGGAGGGGTGCGAACCATCCTCGCCCCAGAGATCCCTAAGAGTTGAAGAGGCATTGCTATCGTTCATAACACTCAGCCAGCTTTGACCCACATCCGCTAGAATCCCACCGGTCGCTTTCTGATAGATACCATATCCCTCACGAAGAGCCGCGGTGTGTCCATGAAAGTCACATACTTTGGGGTAATAGCGACAATTCATGCTATCGCCATTCTTTCTACCCCAAGTAACAAAATAAACGATCTTTGCTTCTGGGCTTCCCGCACGAATCGCTTTCGACAGTGCAATGGCATTCGGTAAACTTTTTGAAATCACATCATAAGGTTTAAAGCCTGGAGTTTGAGATTGGTTTTGTAAAACAACATAATCCCATTTTTCTGATTTCAAGGCATTTAGGAGTACATCCGACTTTCTGTGATTTTCAAATTTATACCCGCCCATCGTATAGCCTTTAACGACGACTTTCTTTCCCTTTGCTTTGGCCAATGATCCAAAAATACCTGGCAGACTGTTCCATGAGATATAAGAATTACCAACAAAAAGTATTCTGGTTGTATTTTCGGACGTGGAATAGGCTGGAATTGATATTGTAAAAATTAGCAAAGTGAAAAAGTATTTTATTGTTGTCATATGTTTTAAACCTGAATAGTCAAGCTGAATGAAGAACTAATGGTTAGCTAAATAACTCTTTTTCATTGGTACGCATTGTCTTTATCAGTCCATAGATTACTACTGGTAAACAGAGCTCTAGAACCATAGCGCCCACAAATACATCGATCGGCTCACCAACTGATAGGTACGATACGAGTCGGGCTAATCCACTGCAGAAGAAGACAATTGCGATATACAAGATATTTCTTTTGTTTTCACGTATGTTCTTTGAGGCCGCATAACAATATACGCCAAATGCAACCCAGAATACTGTCATGAACCTCAATTCATTATCTACAGATGCTTGATTAATCAGCCCAGATTCGGGGATTCCAGAAATTCCTTGTAGGATAATGTTAAGACCTGTTGCTATAGCAACGATACAGATTCCGATTAAAAGGAACTTAATGATATTCTCTGCACTCATACTCATAGATTTTCACTCCTTGAAAAAATAACACTTTAATGAGCTGCCCGGTCAGGCGTCAGGTTGTTTAATTTGTTAGCTGCTTGTTACTTCAAGCTCGACAATTCTCTCTTTATTTCCAATCTCACTAAATCAATCTGCTGCACAAGGTTAATGGTTGATTTCTCGTTGCTGGGCAAAGTCTCCCAAGTGGTTGACCAAGTCTCCTTTAACAGGCTAGCTTGTGCTTCGACTCTCGTACCTATTAATACACTTAAATCCGTAATTAACCCCACCTTCACCCATCCATCGCGGGGACTGCCCTTAATTGAATCCTTATCATAGTGAGATGCGAAAACAATTCTCTCAAGCTCCGCCAATTCCTTCAAAACTTCAAAGGACGCTGTTCTCACATTGGTATTACTTTCAGATACTTCCATTCTCCACGCATTGTAAGAAAAGCCGATTACGGCGAAAACTAAGCTCAAAACTGCAGTAAAGTAATATAATTTTAACTTTATCTTGTCGCTCATTATCACCTCTCTCAGCTAACGTCCCAATGAGCTGGGTCATCAAGCGTCAGGTTGGCTAATTTGTTATGTTAACCTACCACATTAAGCTTATATATAAACCAAATACCCAAACCAATGAATAAAACAGTGAGATTGAGTACAGTTATAGCTTCTACAAAATGCTATTCATATACTTTCCATTCTTCATTGGTTTTGGAGAGCTTATGCTCTCTAGCTGCCAAGAATAATGGTACTGCCGCACTCGTTAAAACGAAGATGCCAGCAAACATATAAATTGCAGGCCACTTTAAACCAATTCGTCGGCCTTCAAGTACAACCCATACCATTAAGGGTAGAGCAAGGAAAAACAAATCCATACTAATGACGGCTTTAGCGGGGTCAAGATTATTCACTATTGCGCTTACGAATTCTGGACCGATATTGAATATTCCATTATTTGTAAAAGCCTGAGAATGTGCAAAAACAAATACAACTGCGAGCAAAGATACCAGTATATAGAAATAGAATATCCATTTAGAGCTTACTTTAACCATATGGCCATTTCTACAATATAACGCCCGCATAAAGCACTGGCGCGTAGCGATGGTCCATCTGTTGGGCGTTCTTTCATGTCCTTGATAGGTTTAGCTCACCTATGCTTTTAATACCGTGTTAAAACCACCGTAAATTAGACGCTTACCATCAAAAGGCATTGGATTATTTTCTGGAGACATTCTAGGATCCTCCATCATTGCACCCCAGCCAGCGTCACGAATTTCTTTAGATGGCCAAACTACCCACGAAAATACGACAGTTTCATTTTCTTGAGCTTTTACTGCCATTGGGAGAGAAGTTATTTCGCCTTCTGGTACATCGTCTCCCCAATTTTCTACAATTTCTAAAGCCCCACTTTCTTTGAATAGTTCTGCGGCTATCTTTGCATGCTCAATATACTTTTCTTTGTTTTCACTCGGCACAGCTGCAACAAAACAATCTACATATGACATTTCAATTTCCTTTTTTGTTGAATTTAACGTACTACGAGATTTTATTCAGACTTAGCGCCCTAATGACGGGCCACGCCAGCCGTCCCATTGATGCTCGATCGAATTATTATTTATACCAAGACGCTCAACGAACCAAGCGTCTCGTAAATGTGCTGCAAATGTCGAATTGCTGGTTTCAATTGTTGCTATTACATCTTTACAATATTGTGACGAACTAAAAGGCTGGCATTCACTAACCCAACGCCCGAGATAGTCATAAGTTTCAGATTCCCTTCCTGAAGATGAGCTATCTGAACTAGATCCTCCCGAACTACAACCTAACAAAGGCATGATGCCAATTATTAAAATCATTCCTTTAAACATTACTACTCCACTATTTCTGATATAACAACTTAGTGAGCAGAATCTTTCTATATATCCAGAGCGCTACCCGCTAAGTTATTGAAAATAATACAAAACCTATAAAGATGCTCGATATGCTATCAGATAAATAACGAATGTTTCATGATACCCTAAAAATTGAAGTTTTTTGTCTTTGTTGTGTCTTGATCAAAATGATCGTCAATCAGGCTAACACAGGTACAAATCACCTTTCTTGAATAATTTTCGAGAGCAACTTCGGCTTAGAGGTTATGCATACTGTACCGAGAAGATTTATATTTATTGGATCTATGCCTTTGTTAAATTTCATAACAATCAACACCCATAGGATCTTAATGAGCCGCATAAGGCTGCTAGTAGTATTGAGTAGGCTCGAAGCGAGGCGGTACGTCTGTATCGTTTGAACCCAAGTACAATTCAGTTAGCGATTGAGAAGGCTTGTGAGTGGTGCAAGATCTATATGCAGACGGGTCATGATTTCGAAAGTCCTCTAGATAAGCTGTTTGGAGCGTCAGAAATTGTTAAGTCGAAGAGACTGGTGCTGGGAGGTAACTCAGAACTAGATGCGTTTTTTGATTCAATTGATAGTTAGATTGAAACCCTTCATCTAAGTCGAAAGCGTTACTTAGATGAAGGGCTATAGGGTTCAATTACTTCTCGCTTATTGTTCTGCGGTTTTGCGTTTCAAGAACAGCAACATCACACCACCGGATAATGATCCTGCGGCCATAATAATCGCAACTGTTTGCAGCTCTAATCCTGCTGCAAATAAAAAGCCAGGAATCATAGGGCCTAACACTGCACCACCGCGACCAATGCCAAGCACTAAACCGGAACCTGATCCAAGAAGAGATGAAGGAAAGGTTGATGCCCACAGGCCAAAGAATCCTGAAATTGCAGCAAAGATAAATACGCCAGTGACAAAACCAACTTGTTTCATTGAATCTAAGGAATCCATCGCGTTGGGGAAGAATGCAACCCCAGCGCCTGCTGCTACAAGGCAAAGAATCATCATCGGTCGAATAGGAATGAAGCGCGTAATAATACTCATAGCGATTGATCCGATAACGCCGCCCAAGCTAATCATGCCCAATACTTCGGTTGCTTGAGACGCTGTAAAACCAAAATCAGATACAACTTTCGGAATCCATTTTACGAAATAATAATAGGTACCAACGTTTCCAACGTAAGCAAGAATCAAGATGATAGTGATGGCTGCTAAGCCATGTTTGAATAACGCAGGCATGCCTTCTGGCGCGGCTTTGTCTGCTTGGATTGGAGGCAGTTCAGTTGGTGCTGGATGACCCATGCGAGTCATGATTTTTTGAATGCTTTCTAAGGCATTGGCAGGGCGCTTACGTTCAAGGTAGCTAATAGTCTCAGGTACAAAAATATAAACGAGCGGTAAGAATAGTAAACTGGCTGCGGCACCTAAATAAAAAGTGATTCGCCAATCATATTGTTTAAGTAGGGGGCCTAAAAAGGTTGCGCCTAAATACACGCCAAATGCAAAACCACCGGCTACCAGAGTAACGGCTAGTGAACGGTTCTTGTCATTACAATAATCGGAGGAGGTTGCAGTAGCCGACGCTAATAGACCACCAATGCCGATACCGGTAAAGACACGCGCTGCACCCAAAATATAAACGTTTGGTGCCAAACCCGCGACGATCATACCCACAGTAACCATGACCAAACCGACTAACATAGTCGGGCGGCGACCATGGGAATCTGTTAGGGCACCCATAATAATCGAGCCCAATGCCATGCCGACTAGCTCAAGTGAAAGTACGATCCCCAATGTAGCTTTGGAAAGCCCCCACTCTGCGGTAATCCCAGGGGCGGCAAATGCGATAGAAAGAACATCGTAGCCATCTAGTGCCAATATACCGATGCAGATTGCGACTACATACCATTGGCCAATTTTCATTGGTTCTCTTTGAAACTGCTCAAGAACCCCAACCATTGAATTCATTCCATGTCTCCTGGTTTTATTCTCGTTATTTTGAAGGGTCATTTTACTTACATGCTATTGCGCCTGCCAACAAGCGGCTTAGGGCAATACCAGCTGCAATACCCTGTTTTTTATCGATAGTCAATTGATCATATGAGGTAGGTTTTAGCACGGGTTAGGGTTCGGTTGTTCGACACAGGATCGGGGCAGAGCAAATTTATATCATTCTGGACATTCTTAGATTCCTTAGAATCCCTGATCTATCGAACGCCCATATCGCTTGTTAGTCTTTTGCCATTCATCGGTTGGTTGTACTGATACTATTGATTATAAGGAAGGCATCATGTCTCAATTAAACAGCGTTGTATTAATTACCGGCGCCGCCAGCGGCATGGGAAAGTTAGCTTTAGAGCGAGCTGCTCTACAAGGTGAGACTGTTGTTGGTTTTGATTTGAATGAACAAGGCCTAAAAACGCTAGAAAGTAGATTTAATAATGTCACAACATTTAAAGTTGATATCACGGATTATAAAGCAGTATCTGATGCGGTCGATTACGTAAGGAAAAGCCTGGGGCCTATAAAACGCGTATTGAATTGTGCGGGTATTATGCCGTTGGGATCTTTGCGATCGCAGCAAGCGGATGATATTACCAAAATCATGAGCGTAAATTATATCGGTACCGTTAATATCAACAAAGCCGTGTTACCTTCAATGACACAGCAGCGTAGCGGTGAAATTGTAAACTTTGCATCCATTGCTGGTTGGGCGCCCATGCTAGCGTTTGGTGCTTATAATGCGGCAAAATCCGCCGTTATTAACTTTACCGAAGTCTTGCATCATGAGAACAAAAGAAATGGCATTAAAGTTTGTTGTGCTTGTCCGCCGGCGGTGAATACCCCTTTATTTAAGAATGCCAATATTCGCCCTAAATACCTGGACGTTTCGCCAGCTGTGGAGCCGGAATTCGTATTGGATTCAATCGAGGAAAGCTTGGCAAAAGGGCAGTGGCTTTGCATTCCAGGTTGGAAAACAAAACTTTCATATTATATGAGAAGATTTACACCTGAATTATTGTGGTCGCTGAATCACTTTATTGAAGGAAAGGATTTGGGACATATTGATCTACAAGCCGAGCCTAAAGCAGACGAGGTAGTTGAGTTAAAGCAGTGTTCGAATAGTTAATGTCTTTTGCTTAGAATGTGAAATGGGTTATCTAATATCGACAACCCATTGAATGATTTGAAGGGGCCCTTGTTGTAGCCTCACTTCGTCATCCATATGGCTATGCATTAACGCACTACCTAAAGGTGAGGCCGGTGTAACGACAGATATAACCTGCTCTTCATGGTTTAGCTTAAAGCCGCCGGCCGCTGGTAAGAGAAAGAACCAATTTGTTTCGCCTTCATCTTTTTCAAGTTCGATTAATGCACCGATGCTTATCGCGTCCTTGTCAGTGTAATCCCGCAGATGTAGGGCTTCTAATTTTTGAACTTCTAGTGCTAATTGCTCAGCTCGCTCTGATTGGCCATGGGCCAAATAGGATGCTTCAAGGCCAAAGGTATCGTATTTGTTTTCCGCTACAGATTCACTATGTGTCGCGGTGTTGTGAGCCAAATCGGCAGCCTTTATGGCAGATTGGTATTCCTCGTTCAAGTGCTTGAGGATTTCCTTAATCAATACAGTCTTATTCATGAATAATCGATTTCTTTGCCTATCTGAGTAATAGCTTGTCGCACTTTCGCTATGATAGCAGAGCAATGTGCTGGTCGCTAAAGGCTATACCCCAAACGATAGATTATCATACTGGGTTGATCCGTTTAGTCTATTACCCTGGAAGAAACTGCTAGGGAACTCGATCGATGACGCAATATAAACTAAAAATAATGCTGTTTTTTTTATCAGAGCCCGCTTTTAATCCATTAGGCAGGAGGTTTCCCCTAAGCATTTGAAAAACGGCGAGCTTTTGCCGTTTCTCCATCCACCACTTTATATAGGTTGGCGAAAAGCGTTTAAGATTAGGCGCTTACAGGGATGGCATAAAATCTGCTCTAGCAGAGGTATGACTATACGAACTGCCTCGCTTTCAATTCTTGTCCTACTAGCTAGCCTTTTGCCTAGCTTAGCTCACGCCAATCTAGATGAGGAGCAACAGCTCTGGCGATCACTATCGAGTCTAACACTGGTGATGCTATTAGATTATCAAGATATGAGTGAAGACGAATTGCTTTGGTTAATAGCGCAAGCCAACGACGTAACAAAAAACTCTTGTATCTTTGAGAGTACTGAGTCTTTTGCTTTAGCCGTGCCCACTCTGCTGAGAGAGCAGCGCAGTTTATGTGAGATTGTGGAAGTACTCTAATACGCTTCTAAAGGCAGCTATTCAAAAACTTAACATAATGGCTGACGACTTCCTCGGGGGTTTCCATCTGTGGATAGTGACCAATATCAGCTAGCTTCGCTAAATAATTTGGCTTGCCCACTACTTCCAAATAACGCTCTACCATGTGATTACCTGATACGGGGTCTATAGA
>JAKSAW010000855.1 GCA_022361455.1 Pseudomonadales bacterium
CCTCTGCGTTAACCGCCGCAGGTTTTCCAAAAAGGAAAAAGTTACCCAGATGGATAAGTAAGATGGGAAAACGAGGACCAAAGCCAAAATCAAATGAAATGAAGGCCTTAGAGGGAAATCCTGGGAACCGGAAACTGACGGAACCTAAAGAGGAGGTCGACATTTCTTCGGGGAGTCTGCGGATACCCACCAGATTGTGCACGGATGGCAAGCAGGCCTGGCACGATCTCATGGACTCCTTCCCTGATTGGTACTTCACGGCGGCCGATAAGCACCTGCTGATCATGTACTGCGAGCACATTGCGCGCCGGAACAAGCTCGAGCGGGGCATGCGGCGCGAGGCGATGGTTACAAAAGGTGAAAACGGCAGGAAATGGCTGAACCCAAAGCTCAACGTGATCATGGATCTCGACAAGCTGATCCTTCAGTTGTCGGAGAAGCTGGGGATAACCCGAGAAAAAAGACGCGGCCTCGCAAGGCGGCCGGACGAAGCGCCTCCGGTGCCCGGGCCGGCGGAACAAGATCAGGACTTCGAGCGGGGTGGCGACGTGCAGGTGGACGATGTGGGGGATCTTCTAGCCCCGGCTACCAACGTGCACTGAAGGTCATTGCCTTCGTCGAGCGGCTCCGCGTCCCATCGGGCAAGGGGGCCGGTCGGCTCTTCAAGCTCCGCAAGTGGCAGCGGGATTTCATCTTTGACGTCTACGGAAACTGCGACGATACCGGCAATCGGATCACGCGCCGCGCGATCATGTCGATCGCCAGGAAGAACGGCAAGACGGCCCTGATCGCGGCTCTGGTGCTGGTGCATCTTTGTGGGCCCGAGGCCCAGATCAATTCCGACATCGCATCGGCGGCGAACGACAAAGAACAGGCCGCGATGGTGTTCAAGTATGTCCGCCAGATCGTGCAGCTGTCGCCACAGCTGACGGCGGCGCTCGATGTGATCGAGTCCAAGAAGCGCGTGGTCTACCACGGCCGCGGGAACGTGTATGCCGCGCTCTCTGCTGAGGCTGGCACCAAGCACGGGATGAACCCGACAGTCGTCATCTACGACGAGCTCGCCCAGTCGAAGAACACTGAGTTGTTCGACACACTCGAGACCGCCCAGGGCGCGCAGCACGAGCCGATCTTTTTCACGATCAGCACGCAAAGCCACGATCCGCAGCACCCGCTGTCGCAGATGATCGACGACGCGCTTGCCGACGAGGACGACAGCATCGTCTGCCACCTGTACGAGGTTCCGGAAGAGGTCGAGGACGTCTTCAATCCTGAGTGCTGGTATTCGGCGAACCCGGCCCTCGGTGACTTTCGCTCCCTCGAGGAGCTGACGCGGTACGCGGAGCGCGCCAAGCGCCTGCCGTCGAAAGAGAACGTGCTGCGCAACCTGTACCTGAACCAAAGGGTGACGCTCGATGCGACGCTGTTCCCGCGGTCGGTATGGATGGCGTGCGCGGGTGAAGTGACGTTCGACAGCAACGAGCGGGTGTTCCTCGCGCTCGACTTCGCGCAAACGACTGACCTCTGTTCCTTGGCCATGCTCGGCGAGGACACGGGTCACCTTCAGGCGTTCTTCTGGAAGCCTGAAGGCCTGATGGAAGAGCATGGCCGCCGGGACCGCCGGGACTACGCGCTGTGGCTGAAGCAAGGCTTCATGGAGCCGTGCCCTGGCAAGACAATCGACCCGGACGCGGTCGCCCGCAAGATCGCGTGGATTTACGAAAACTACTCGATCGCCGGGCTGGCGTATGACCGGTGGCGCATCGACCAGATCATCAAGGCGCTGGACCGGCAGCAGATCGACGCCAGCCAGGAGGAGACCGCTCAGCTGAGGGTTTTCCCCTGGGGGCAGGGGTTTCGCGACATGAGTCCCGCCATCGACGCGCTCGAGCAAGACGTGATTGAGGAGAAGCTGACGCACCCGAACAGCCCGATCCTCAACTGGAATATCGCCAACGCGATCGTGGCACAGGATCCGGCCGGCAACCGGAAATTCGACAAGGCCAAGACCCGCATGCGTATCGACGGCGCGGTGGCCGCCGCGATGGTTGTTGGCCTGAAGGATCGGCATCGCGAGGAAGACAAGGTTTCGATCTACGCGAGCGAGAAGCCGATCATCGTTTAAAGGAGAGCATCACAGTGCCAATCATAACTTCCTACCATTTCACCGTCGACTCTGAGGCAGTGAAGAAGATGGCTAATGAGGCCAACTGGTCCCAAGGCGAGCTGCACGAAATATCCGTGACTGAACACGGAGCCGTCTCAATCGACGGCCGAGAAATCTACTGCCCCAAGCAAGTCTTGGAGCAAAGGAAGGCAGATCGAGAGGCGCTCGATGCCTTGATAGAGAAAATCAAGGCCAGCAAACCCTCGAGCCGCAAGAGCGATTGACGTTTTCGCAGCTGTGATCGCGTACCTAACGGAGGCACTGGATGTCCATTTTGAGCAAGCTCTTCGGCGGAAAGGCGGCGGCCC
>JAKSAW010000610.1 GCA_022361455.1 Pseudomonadales bacterium
GGCAGGCTTCGGACTAGGAAGCCGAGGCGCGAGCGACGGTGACGACGGTGTACTCGCCAGCGTGGCGGGCACAGGTGGCGGAGACAACGCTGATTCCTCAGACGTAGGTGGTGATGGGGTTCTCATCGTGGCAGAAGAAGTAGAGGGCATCGGGGAAGACATCCTGAGACACATAAAAACTAACAAATAAACCAAATACAACATAAAACATGCAACTGTAGTACCTGCAATAAAATGAGCGTTAAATAAGGGCAACATATAAACAGAAGGAAAAATAAAGAGCAATAAGGTAGGGAGAAAAATCCAAAGAGAGAAGTACGGGTGCATCTTGTTCATTCCATTAAGCAAAATCAAAGTCCAAGTTCAGTTTGCAAGTTCAAAAAGATGAAAATGAATAAATGAATACGGGTGATAGGGCGAAGGGATGATAAGAGTATATACACAAGAGAAATGCAGAAATACTCAGCTTTCAAACAGGCTGAACAGGAGCAGATGGCTCAGCAGAAGCAGAAGGCGGCGGCTGAGCAGCAGGTGGAGGAGGAGCGGGGCGCTTCTTAGGGAAAAAGTCAGAATTTGGCTTTTGATCATCAAATTGAGGGGTTGGGGCAGGGAGGGGAACTTGTTCGCGTTGAAGTAGGTGACGGAGTTCAGGGTAGATCTTGAGAGCAGCCTTGGGAATGAGAACTGAGCTGTTGACTTTGGTTTCGAGGGTTTCCAAGCGCTGTTGCAAGTACTCGTACTTGTCCTGAAGGGAGATGGGAGTCTTTTCATCATCGTCAGCAGCGTCAGTAGAGGTGCTAGGAAAGCAGGTGTTAATAGTGGATGGAAAGCAGATGACAGAGATGTACTGACAATAAGTAGGTGTCTTATTCAAACGTTGGAAAGTCTGACGAAGTCCACAAGGACGAGCAACAAGGCCAATGAAGAAACAGATCGTTCTCCAAACTGTGAGCATACCAATGCCTACAGTGACAACAAGGCCAATGTTCAAGAAGAATTCCCAACACCATTCAAGGAAGGGAAACGGATCAAGAACAGGGATGGTTTCGTGGAAGACTTCATTGACACCATAGGGTTGGTCAGGGTCTGGATCAGGAAAGGTTTCGAAGAATTTTGTCTGAATGGCACGATGACGAGAAGGAGCACGAAGATACATCTCGAAAGCACGTTTGGTGTCAGCATCATAGATGCCAGCGTCCTGAAGGTTGTAGATGAACTCATCAACGGAGAGGTTGAAGCCAGTATAGTGGATGGTAGAGTTGAAAGGTGAAGCAGGACTGACAATTGGCTTAATCTTGGGCGTGATAGCGAGATGACGGCCTTCTCGGTTCTTGAACACATGTGGGAGACTAGGAATGCAAGGGTGTTCTTCAGAGATGGTAATGAGACGATGGGTATTGGCTTGCAAGAAATACTTGACAGGCTGGACCTGTGACAATCCAGCATTGGTGCGATAGGTGTAGTCATCAGCAGGTTCGAGGCGGACAGGTAGGTCTTGATAGCATTTGGAGTCTTCAAGAGCAGTGACTTTGATCTTATGGCACTGATACCTGTACCAGACTTCAGCAGCACTAGTGGCGAAAACGCCATCATCAAGTGCGACTGTGAGGCTAGTGTCAGCAGCTTGAGTGAACGAAATGCGACGCTGAATACTGTCTCGAAGGTTGGCAGCTTCAGTGCGGCATTGAGAGAGGAGAAGAGTGTAGAATTCATCCTCAATCTTCTTGGCAAGAGAATCCATAAGGTAGCCATCTTGCTGAGCAGTCCAAGTCATGATGGAAATGTCCTTCTGAGCAATGGTACGGCGAAGGAGTTGCTTGTCTTCAGACAAAGGGGCAAGAAAAAGCTGAGTGTACTGGGTCTTGTAAACACGTGCTTGGCAGAAATGATGATGGAAAAATTCACGTAACTTGAGGTTGAGCATTGAACCGTCCATGCTGATAAAGGCTTTGAATCCATTCTTCATGAGTTCACGACCAGAGACCTCTCGAATGAGGTACAAGGGACAGAGTTCTTCGTTGGTAGGGTGGTCCCAAATGATGGTGCCTTCAGAATTGTGACAATCATGCGTCTGACTGTAACGACAATCAGTAAGCAAGTCAGCAGAATCAACATAAAGCATAC
>JAKSAW010000349.1 GCA_022361455.1 Pseudomonadales bacterium
ACCAGGAGGAATAGAGCGCCCGTCGACAGTCCGTGCCCGATCATCTGGTAGACCGCGCCCTCGATGCCGATGACGTTGAGGCTGGCGATGCCGAGCATCACGAAGCCCAGATGGCTGACCGACGAGTACGCGACGAGCTTCTTGAGATCGGGCTGCACCATCGCGACGAGCGCGCCGTAGACGATGCCGACGACGGCGAGCACCGCGATCACGGGGGCGGCGGTGACGAGGACTTCGGGGAACAGCGGCAGCACGAAGCGCACGAAGCCGTACGTGCCCATCTTCAGCAGCACACCCGCGAGGATCACCGACCCTCCGGTGGGCGCCTCCACGTGAGCGTCGGGAAGCCAAGTGTGCAGCGGCCACATCGGGACCTTGATGGCGAAGGCGAGCACTAGCGCCAGGCAAGCCCATCCCTGCGCGGCCGGACTCAGCGTGATGTCGTAGAGGTCGGTCAGGGCGAAGCTCGGCACGCCACCGGCGCCGGCGGCCAGCCCCATCGTGATCAGAGCCACCAGCATGGGCAGGCTGCCGACCATCGTGAACAGGATGAACTTGATGGCGGCGTAGATCCGTCGCTCACCGCCCCACACGCCGATGATCAGGAACATCGGCACCAGCATCGCTTCCCACAAGACGTAGAACAGCAAGCCGTCGAGCGCGGAGAACACGCCGATCATCAGGCCTTCGAGGATCAGGAATGCGGCGAAGTACTGCGCGGGCCTTGTTTTGATCGAATCCCAGCCGGCAATGACGACCAGCGGCGTCAGGAACGCCGTCAGCAGAATCAGCGGCGTCGATATGCCGTCGACGCCGAGGTGGTAGAAAGCGTTGAGCGCGCCGATCCAGCCGGCGCGTTCGACGAACTGCATGGCCGCCGTGGAGGTATCGAAGCTCGCATACAGGTAGAGGCTGATGACGAAAGTCAGCAGCGACACCACCAGCGCAGTCATGCGCATCAAAGCGGCGCGCGGGGAAGCCGCATCGCCGTCGTCGCCCAGCAGCAGGACCACGATGCCGCCCAGAATGGGCAGCCAGATAAGTGAGCTCAGGATGCTGTTGCCAGGGTCCATCGATCAGAACCAGAGCAGCCAGCCGAGAAAGACGGTCAGGCCGATGAACATCGCGAACGCGTAGTGATACAGGTAACCGGTCTGGATCTGCCGCAGGACGCCCGCGAATCGACCGATCGTATTGGCCGTGCCATTGACCAGCACGCCGTCGATGACCAGTTCGTCGCCCTTGCGCCACAGAAATTCGCCG
>JAKSAW010000613.1 GCA_022361455.1 Pseudomonadales bacterium
AAAATAGTACGCGCGTTTTGTGTCGATGCTATTTACATGGTTATTAGTGAAAAACTGCGAAGCAGTTCTAACTTTATGATTTTTATGGGTTATTTTGTTTGGTATGGCCCTTGCTAAGAGCAAGGCAGCGTTGCTCTTAGATAGAAAGTAAAAGGTAAGAGGTATTAGATGTTGAAAATGAAAAAAGCCATGCAAGTTGCTGCTTTGAGTTTGGTTAGTGTTACACCAATGGCGCAGGCGATTATTTTGGAGGGGAGTTTTACTGGGACGATTTATAATTCCTATGATCGTTTTAATGAGTTTGGCGAAGGTGTAGGAAATAACACCGTTGTTGGTGAAACTGTTACCGGTACCTTTACCATCGATACTGATCTAATGCCGAGTGACCGAGATAACCGTCCTAACAACACTAATCATATTGAAAATGGAGTAGATGATTGGTTCACATTTGAGCTTGAAACTTCCTTTGGACATAGCTGGTCAAGTGACGCTATAAACCAAAATACTGGAGCTACACGTGATTGGGATCAGGCGTATATTGAAAACGACTATGCCTCATATTCTCGAGATCGTATTTTGCTAAGGGAATATGCTTACGATAATGTAGGTGATCGCAACTATGATACCTTTTACCTACAGGTCTTATCTGATAACGGTACACACCTAAATGGTGATGATTTTCTTGATGATGCTGTTTTACCAGAAAGTTTTGATATGGCTGGCACAGATTTCGGATTAGCAAGGGGTTATGTTCGTAATTACACTTATGAAAATTCTCAGATCCATGAAGACTTCACCTATATATGGAATCTCAATACGCTTGAATGGGCACCAGCTGAAGTCCCTGAACCTTCATCAATTGCAATGTTTGGCTTAGGCCTGATTGGTTTGGGCTTTGCCCGACGCAGAGTTAATGCACAGCAGATTTAATTTTTATAGCTAAATGTAAAAACTTTTCGCTTCACTCTGGTCCTACCTTGACTAAAGCCACGGCTTCTCCTCCGTGGCTTTTCTTTTGTTAGCTTAGTAAAAATCTTAATTCAGATTTTCTGTCATCATTTATTAACTTCTTAGTCTTGCCTACCTTTGACTTACGTCAGGCTTTCTAAATAAAAAATGCACCAAGCTAGTGCCAACTTGTTTCTTAGCGTTGAAATCACAACTCATGAAGCGAATCTTGGTAATAATTTCTATTCTCGCCGTGATCGGATTGGCCACGCCAATAATGTGGGGTGTGACAGAGTTCGGTATCAAAAAAACCAGTGATGTGGAGTTTTGTGGCGGTTGCCATTCCATGGAACCCATGGCATCGAGTTACCTGCAAGATGTACATGGCGGCAATAACGCAGCAGGCATTCGAGCTACTTGTTCTGACTGCCATTTACCTCACACCAGTTCGTTTGCTTATCTCAAACAAAAATCCATCAATGGCGCTTGGGATGTGTGGGTTGAATATGTGGTAGGCGCTGAAGACATCGACTGGCATAAAAAACGTGAAAGACGCGAAGAATACACCTATCAATCAGGCTGTTTGCATTGTCATGAAGCCTTAGAACAAGCCACAACCACACCAGCTACATTAGTCGCCCATGGCCCCATGTTAAGGGGCGAGAGCGATGCTAGTTGTGTCAGTTGTCATGAACATGTGGGCCATTATCGCTTGGCCGATGCGCTATCCAATTATACCGGTGCCACCATTCAATCAGAGTGAGCTGCAAGAAAAGGACAACAACATGTTAGCCAAACACTTAAACATCCGCTCTTTGATATTTTTCTCAATATTCATTAGCTGGTGTATTCCAACGCAAGCAGAGCAAAAAGCTAACGCTGGCTTATTCATGAAACGCAATTTATCAGCGGTTGAGCAAAAGTGTATTAGCTGCCATGAAGACATATCTCCCGGTATTGTGGCTGATTGGAAAAACAGCCGTCATAGTCATTCGGGTGTGTCTTGTCTTGATTGCCACCAAGTGGATAGCGGAGCTGATTGGGCTATCGACCACAATGAACAAATGGGTGAACCTTTTTCGATTTCCACTTTGGTGTCACCAAAAGTATGCGGTCGTTGTCATGCTAATGAAAAAGATGAGTTCGATCGCAGTGGTCACTTTCGTTCCTATCGCCAGATCATTCCTAAAGATAGCTTGCATGCTCTAGTCAATAAGCACGAAGGTCGTAACCACCCTGAATTTGGTGGCGCGCCAAACGAAACCGGTTGCATGCAATGCCACGGTACGAAGATCGAAGTGGATGAGAATGGCCACCCCACGGTAGAAACTTGGCCTAACATGGGAATGGGAAATATCTATCCTGATGGATCAACCGGTAACTGTGGTGCCTGCCATACTCGCCATAAATTTGATATTGCAGAATCGCGTAAGCCTGAGGCTTGTGCTAATTGCCATTTAGGACCAGACCACCCTGATATCGAAGTCTATGAAAATAGTAAGCATGGATTGATTTACCATATGGAAGGCCATGAGTGGAAATGGGACAGTCCGACGGATGCTTGGGAACCTGGTGATTACCGTGCTCCCACTTGTGCTACTTGCCACATGAGTGGTATTGGACCATTAGCATCCACCCACAATATTACGCGCCGTTTATATTGGAACTTATGGGCAAAATCATCAGGCGTAAGAAACTCTGATGACGTGTTAAGTCCTTTGTTGGGTGATGGCCCTAAAGGCCGCGAAGAAATGAAAACTGTGTGTCATCAATGCCACAGCACTAAGCATACCGAAGGATTTTTTGCCCAGGGCGATAAAGCAGTTCGTCTCTATAATGAAGTTTATTATAAAGAAGCCAAGGCCATGTATGACGAGCTAAAAGAAAAAGGCCTGTTGGGTGATAATCCTTGGATCGATGAATTTCAAAAAACCTTTTATTACCTATGGCATCATCAAGGTCGTCGTGCTCGTCACGGTGCCATGATGGGGGCACCAGATTATGCCCATTGGCATGGTTTCTTTGAGCTCCAACAAGATCTTTATAAATTGGAAGAAATCTACAAGGAACGGCTGAAAAAAGCTGGTAAATAATAACCTTGTTAAAGGTATTGCGGTTGCTTATAAGCAATCGTAATACCATATAACCTTATAGTCTTTTTGTCGCCACTTGTTTGGCGTTAGTCTTGTTCAGCGTAGGCTGCGTTTTCTATCAGCATTTCAGCCCCTATTAATTTAAGGAGGTGTGTCATGCCTGTTCGCACTATTTCAGAATATTTAGAAAAGCATAATGTTAACTATCGATGTTATAACCATCCACCTGCGGTAACCGCTTTAGAGATTGCCGAATCTAGCCACGTTCCCGGTCACTCTCTAGCCAAACCTGTGATCGTTAAAGCCGATGGCTTATATTTAATGGCGGTGCTTCCTGCCCATGGGCGTATTGATCTTGAGCTGCTAAGGCATATTGTTGGTGCCGATACCATTTCGATTGCAACTGAGCAGGAGTTTTCTCGTTTCTTTCCGCTTTGCGAAGTAGGGGGTATGCCTGCGTTAGGTAGAATGTATGGTATGCATGTTTATTTAGACCAGTCGCTGTTAGTGGAAGATTGGTTAGCATTTAACGCTGGTACCCACACTGAAATTCTTAAAATGGACCTTGAGGAGTTTCAGCGAATCGAACACCCGACAGTTTGTTCATTTATGCAACGGCATTAATTTGGAGATTGATTAGTGCATATGCGAAGACTCTCAATTTAAAAGGGCTCCCACAGGAGCCTTTTTGTTTCACTAGGCTTCTCGATAACGCGTGGGGGTAATACCTACCCATTGCTTAAACGCTTTGCTAAAAGAGCTACTTTCTTTGAAACCTAAGTGGTAGGCGATTTCCTTGATCGACAATTCACCTGCGTTTAAAAATGCAATCGCAGCATCTCTACGAATATCATCCTTAATGGATTGATAGCTAGTATCTTCATCTTGAAGCCGGCGTGATAAAGTTTGTGTGGACATGTTGAGCGCATCAGCAACCTGATCGAAGGAGGGGAAACCCTTTGCCAAATCGGACCCGATGATCTGTCTGATTTGTGGTTCGATACCGGAAAGCTTTGGCCATAACAATGTGTAGAAACCAAAATTTTTAGAAAAGTCATCAACGTTATCTGCATCTTGAGTAATGGGCAGTTTAAAGACATCCTCTTCGAATTCTATATAACTACAGGATTCTTCCACGATATTTGAGCAGCCAAACACATAGTCTAATTCATCTTTATCTGGTCCACATTGAAAACCAAAAGCCACTTTCTTAAGGGCTAATTTGGATTTGGTGAGCCAGCACATGCTTTTATAGCTGGTGAGTAGCATGCGTTGCATAAAGTAGGGGGAGGTGGCTTGTAATTCGCTGCAGCATTGCAGTTCAAGTTTATTGCTGGCTGCGCTGTGTTGTAGTAATACGGGGGTGTTGCCGTTAAATAGCGTTAGGAAATCATTGTAGAAACCTAGGGCGTCTCCCACATTGGCGAATTTAATCAAGGTGTGGCTAATCATGGCTAAGCTGCCTGGGGGTACTGCGGTGTTTAGGAACCCTAACATTTCATCGCCAAGTTCGTCCTGAATAGCCTGAGTCAGTTCCATAAATTGGGAAACGCTAATACGAATTTCACTATGGCTAGAAAGAGGCAAAATCCCCAGGTTGTCCAACAACGCGCTTCCATCAAGCCCTTTAGCCTCATAGGCTTGCAGCACATTATGGATATAGTTTGCTTTAATGGTGGGTTTGACGCTTTGTGAAGTTAAAGACACCAGTATTTTCCTGAGTGGCGAGCTAATTTTCCCGCTTTGAGGTGATTGAACATCGGCTTGGGTTCAACGAACATTGCTCATATTAGGGTAGATCATTGACTATATGACCAGCAATTTCAATAGTCGAGGAACCTAGTCATGAGTCTACCCAATCGCAATAATCCCTATAATTTTGATGACTTTCTCAGTTGGCGAGATCAATTTGATTTCCTCAAGGATGATGACTTTCTGCAAAAGGTGATTCGCCATTATGCCAGCGATCTGCAGGCCGATCAGTGGCAGGATATAGAGCAATTTTCACAGCGATTGAGCAATGAATGGCAGCACTTAGCGGATGAATCCGGTCGCCACGAGAACGCGCCTTCTATGGTTCATTTCGATGGCCACAATAATCGTATCGACCGTATTGTAAGGCCGCCATCGACATTAGCTTTAGAGCAACAAGTTTGGCAAGAAGCGGTGTTTTCAGAAAGTGTGGATCCGTGGGTAAGGTTTATTAAAATCTTTCTATTATGTGAGCTGGGTGAATCTGGAATTAACTGTGCCCATTGCTGCACCGGCGGTTTAATTATGATTCTGGAACAGTTTGCTGATACGCCTGAATTGAATCGCATTTTGCATCACCTTAAGGAAGGCGAAAATGGTGACTATGCCATTGGTGCGCAATTCCTTTCCGAAATTCAGGGCGGATCCGATGTGGCTGCGAATGCCGTAGAAGCCGTTAAAACGGATGAAGGCTGGCGTGTTTACGGCACCAAGTTTTATTGTTCTGCAGCTCACGCAGATTATGCAGTGATTACAGCAAAGCCGACCGACAGCCATCACGTGGGGGTGTTTGTCGTGCCTTCGTGGTTGCCTGGCGATAAAGAGAAAGAGCGCCGTAATAGTTACTCAATCAACAAATTAAAAACCAAACTGGGTACACGGGAATTACCAACAGCAGAAATTACCTACCAAGGTGCTGTTGCCTATCCTTTGGGAGATCTTAAACGTGGTTTAGCGAATATCGTAGGCATCGTTTTGTCTCACTCACGTTTTGTTACAGGATTAAGTGCCGGGGCGCAATTGAGTCGGGTGGCTCGCGAAGCGAAACGTTATAGCGAATGGCGAACCGCATTTGGTATCACTATTAAAGACTTTGGTTTAGTAGCGATGCAAATTGAAGACTTAGATAGCGCGGCTAAGCTATGCACTGCAGGCGCTTTTAAGCTGCAGTGCGATATCATCAAGTTAGAAGATATCAGTAGGGGGGTTGATAAAGACCTACGAGGGCTCAGTGTTGCAGAAGCGCGTTTTCATATGCGCATATTGATTATGCTGCAAAAGCTTGTGGCATGTAGTGATTCGGCAGCGCTCAATGATATTGGTATGTCGATTTTTGGTGGCCACGGTTTAATGGAAGATTTTTCTGCCTTACCGCGAATGTTTAGGGATGCCAGTACGCTCAACGGTGCTTGGGAAGGCCCAAGAAACTTGTTGTTAACCCGTATTTATATGGATATTCAAGATGCTGCCAGTTGGTATGATCCTAAAAAGCTAGTCGCTGACTTGCTACCCAATACTGCTGAAGAGAGTGTAGCCGCCATGGCCACTGAATTAGGTGAGCTAATTGCCCATGGTTCTTTAACATCAAATGATCCGCAAACCATTCAGATTTGCCGGCGTTGGGACCAGTGGTGTAGTGATGTGTTGCATGCTTACCAAGAGGAAGCGTTAAGCGAAGTGAGCTAATTGTATTTAATTTAATCGTAACGCGTTGGATTTTCTAGGACTTAGATTCCTAGGGGAATCCAACGTTGCTGTCGACGGTTAAAAACTAAACGAAATAACGGCTGTTCAATATCTTCTAAGCTCTCATCAAAATAACTATCCCCCGTACCTAAAATTGTCCTATCATCATTTTCCAAGTTGAAAATATCTAACATGGCAGGACGCTGATATGTCAAATCCACACGCTCTGAATGCTGTTTGTTTTGGTCAAGAACATTGGAAGCTTATCGCAAAAGGTTACGACGTTCGTGCCTGGTACGATGAGGGTGTAGGTAAAGGAACGGGTGGTATTAAATCACCGGTCAGACAGAGTCTTGAAATTGGCCACCGTTATTATCGATTCTCCAGTGGTGATAAAGGGTTAGCAGGGCACTTAGGTGGTGGTTGGTGGATTAGCTATGAAATCTATAAGCATATTCTAGAGTTCTCTAAATCTAATTCCTTAGATTTACCCTATGCTGCAAGGCTTTGGTTGGCGCTGCCTTATGATTGGTCCCGTGTCGATCGCTTAGTCAGTGCGGTGTTGTGCAAACCAATAGATGCTTATCAAGGAGCGGGTAAGCAGGTTGAATTGAAGGATGAAACTTGGACGCCGCCACAACATCAAAAACTTACGCAAATGTATATTCCTGGCTTATTGCAGAACTCTTCAGTGAATGAACTCTACAAAAAGGTTTGGACCAAAGTGGAGTTCAAACAGGCAAGAACCGGTAAAGCGTTAAAGCGAAGGGCTATGGAGCCGGCTTAATTTCTGGTTGAGACAGCTGTAGTTACTTGTATTTAAATAGGGATAATCTAGGAATTATTTCATCCTCGATAGTTTCTAACATGATTTCAAATTCATCTTTGAGCACGACCATGTCATTGTTTATTTCAGGATGGTCATCCCAAAAAATCTCAGGTAAATCTAACACAGTGCATAATAGATCTCCCTTATAATGGTCTGCTTCAATTAAAGGGGAATCCTCTAGTATTCTTATAGCCATAGGAACAACATGCGTTAAGCCGATTTTTTGTCCAAGCAATACTCTAATATCACTGGCTGACAGCCCCGATAAAGGCAACTTTCTAAGTTCTAGACATCGCCGCATTATCGCAGATGCATTGGGTTGTTCGGGCCAAATGCTGTCTTCTAGTTCTTCTAAAGATTTATCCATATATTCTGATTAGTTGTTTTACAATGAAGGCAATAACTCAACGATTTTCGATAAATTGCTCCGTATTACTCTGGCTATCCTGCGATACCATTGGATTAAGTATAGTGTAATAGATTTGGGTTATGGGAGGGGGCGCTGTTATATGATCTTGCCCATCACAAAGTAAGAAGCCACTACAAAACTGACAGCCGCCGCGTACCAGCCGACAATGAAGCCAGTAAAACGTGCCATTGGATCTTTATTGTAGCCGATGAAAAACAGTAATCTGCCGACAATAAATGCAAAAGATTGAATGATACATAGTTTCAAATAAGCGGCGGGAAGAGCTATGCTCAGAGCGAGTAAAGGGAGTAAGTTTACCGCGGTTTGTTCTAATGTATTTTGCAGATGCGCTTTTTTGAACGCTAGTTGATCGCTGCTTGAGGTATATCCAGTTATTAGATGTTCATTTGAGTAGCGGCCTATAACAAGGATTGCGATAGAGAGAAATAGAGGTATCGCCAAAATAAGAAGTGAGCCGGCTAAAACGATGCTTCTGTGAACTTCCTCTAGAGTGGGTAACAGGAACCAGCCAAGCAATCCTATGGTAGCGAGAACTATTAAGCCCATTACTATCTGCTTTTGTACTTCCTTTTGATGTTGCATAGGTCTATCTCCATTCGACCTTTAATAAAAGTAATCATGTTCAGTCAAGCATACGTTGGCATGGGCTGGAGCTCAAGCATCTATAATCGATCCCCATCCAGGAAACTTTTCTGTGTATATGATTAAGCCCTTGAGTAAGCCATTTTCGGAGTTGTATTCATTGAATTGCTTCGCGCTATCAATAAAACCTTCCTTGGTCAGAGGGCCATCAGCCTCCAATACTGCCAACTTGTTTTCCCTATCAATTTTTGTGTATAGCATACTGATTCCCTTTTAGTTATTTACTACACCTATGCATCGGGATATCTCATAACGAAAAAGACATAACCATAATAGCTGGAATACTTGCGAAAAAACTCGATCTCGTTGACAGCTTCTTTTAGGACTTCCATTGCTTCAGGAATAGCTGACCATTCTTTTTCTTTACGAGCTATCAGATCTTCCATTGGGGCATAGTACTCTGCAATCCATGTGTCGTCCGGTAGAACAAAATGCTCGACTTGTTGGTAGTCCAAGCTATCGATCACCGCGAGTTTGTTATCGACGTTATCGATTTCCGGATATTGCTTCCAAAAATCTACAAGCGAATCTGGTGGATTGGGCTTCAGCCACACAGCCTCACTGACAGCCACATAGCCGCCCGGTTTGACAAAATTCTTAATCTTTCTTAAACCGTTTTCAAAACCTAGGTTGTAAATTGCGCCTTCGGACCATATGACATCGAAACTATTCGGAGGGAATGCCATTTGATTCATGTCTTGTTGCAGAACTTCCAAGCGCTTTGATACTTTTGCTATCTCGGCATTCGACTTTGTTCTTTCGATCATGAGGGGCAGGAAATCGAGCGCCAGCACCTTGCCACCGGAGAGTTTTAATAGCTCAACCGTTTGTACTCCAGGTCCACAGCCAATATCTAAGATGCGTGGTGATTCCGGGATATCTTTCATCAAGCCAAATGCACGCTTTGTACATTCGTTTGATCCTGGACCGGCACGTGGCAATGCGCCATAGATCTCGAGAAAGTAATCCATTTTATCCATATCAATATCCAGATTTTGTGCTTAACGTCCTATGAAGTTTATCGATCCTCTTTATCGAGGATTCACGTCCAATCATATGTCAGTCCCCGATGATATAACATAGCCTGACTTTGCTATCGTCGAATTTTAATGCACATGTTAGCATTGAAGCTTGAGAGGTCTGGAAACTAGTTCTGAATAGCAACAGGATGACTACATGAATCTTAGGTTAAATCTTCTGCTGTTAATTTTTGGTATTGGTCTAGTAACCCAGTCGGCATGGAGTAACAACGTTATTGAGATTGTTACGGACCCATGGCCACCTTACGTGTACGCAGAAAATAATAAGGTGGTAGGGACTGATGTAGAGGTTACCCAGGCAGTCTTAAAGAGAATGGGGCTTACTGCCGATTTTCAATTATTACCTTGGAAGCGTTGCTTGAGCTTAGTGGAGAACAAGCGAGTCGACGCAATATTAGCAGTGTCAGTGACGGGTGAACGAGAGAAGTTCCTGCATTTTCCTAGCGAACCTGTATCTAGAGGAATCACTGTCTTTTTTATAAAAGCCGAAGACCCGATTTCTTCCATCAACTTAGATAATCCCCAAAATCTTAATGTTGGCGCGATGCTCGGGTATGAATACTGCGATGAGTTGGATAACTCGCGTTTAATGGCTGGAGCATCGCGAGTTCCTACCTTGGAGCAAAATTTCAATATGTTGCTGTCTGGTCGCATAGACTTGGCAGTGGCAATTGAGTTAGTCGGCTATCACAAGGCCAGTAAAATGGGGATTTCCGATCAGTTAGCAGTGGTAGGAAACGAGCGTTACTGCCCAGGCGGTAATTATTTGGCATTCGCCCAAAAGCCTGGGTATGAAAAACTGGCTACAAGATTTGGCGAAGAGCTTATTAAGTTTAAAGCAACGGATGCATATCAACGGATTCTGGCAAAATACCTTAAGCCTCAATAGGCATCTGTAAGCTTGAGTTTGCTAATAACTTCGCCAGACATTGATAGGTGGCAATGACTTGGTTGGTTTCCGCTTGCTGTTTCTGGAAATCCCTGACTCTTTCCAATATATTGTTTAACTAAGAACCAAGCGGATATCCTAAGCTAAAACGACTGCACCTCTTTAGTGCTAAATCAAAGGGATTCATTCTGCTCAATAAAAATTGTCACTAGATCAGATCACCCCATGGCGTACATAGACTTCCAACAACTCATTGATTTGGAATCCCAGATTAGCTTTGATTCTCCTATTACTTGGAAAAGCGCTGGTCATAGCCATGTTGGCAAGGTACGAAAGGTCAATGAGGACGCGTTCTACAATTCTTCGGAACAGGGATTATGGGCGGTAGCTGACGGTATGGGTGGTTTTGCCCGTGGAGATTACGCAAGCGGTGTGGTGGCTGAGGCCTTTGCTCACTTCTCCAGAGCGAATAGCCTTGCCGAGAATATTCGTGATCTCGAGATACGCTTAAGAGCTGCCCACAGCAGTTGCCGAGATTCTTTCTCCGGTGAGAAGGTTGGTTCCACAGTGGTTTCTCTATTGTCCTATGGTAATTACGGTTTTTTCCTGTGGGCTGGTGACAGCCGCGTATATCGCCTACGGGATGATCATCTCAAACAGATCACTACGGATCACACTGTTGCTCAGGAAAGATATGCTCGAGGTGAGCTCAGCGCTGTGCAAGCTATTATGCATCCTTCTGCGAATGTTTTAACTCGAGCCATTGGGGTTCATCAAACTTTAAACCTAGACCTGGAATATGAGGTCGTTAAACCAGGTGATCGCTATCTACTCTGTAGCGATGGTCTATACAACGATCTACCGCGTATAGATATCCATGAGCGCCTTGAGTTGGATGATCTTCAGGAAACAGCAGAGTCTTTAGTTGCTGGCGCCCTTGATAGGGGTGGCCGCGACAATATCTCGGCCATTGTGCTCGAAGCCCAATAAAACCTGCGGGTATTTAGCTCATAGACGCTGATTGCCTTTGCCTGGTGATTTCAAATGAATAGCACTAGTATCGATGGTGCGATGTATTCCTACTGCAATTTTTAAAACTCGAGGAAATATTATGCTTAAGGTTGCCATTAATGGTTTTGGACGAATAGGAAAACTGACATTCCGAAAGATTTTTGGAGATGATCGTTTTGAAGTGGTGGCAATTAACGACTTAACTGAGCCAAAAATGCTTGCCCAACTTCTCAAGTATGACAGTGTTCAAGGCCCCTTTTCAGGGCACACTGTAGCGAGTGATGACGATTCGCTTATCGTCGATGGCAAGAAAATCAAAATACACAAAGAGCCCGATCCCAGCAAACTTCCTTGGGGCGAACATGATGTCGATATTGTCTTAGAGTGCACCGGATTTTTCTGCTCCAAAGCTAAGAGCCAAGCACATATCGACGCTGGCGCGAAAAGGGTGCTTATCTCTGCCCCTGCTGGCAATGATCTACCAACCATTGTTTATGGTGTTAATCATGACAAGCTGACCAAGGATGATCACATCGTTTCTGGTGCATCCTGTACCACTAATTGTCTAGCACCAATGGCGAAAGCGCTTAACGGCTATCGTGAATTACGAACTGGCTTTATGACCACGATTCATGCTTATACCGGCGACCAAATGATTATCGATGGTCCTCACCGTAAGGGTGATTTTCGTCGCGCAAGAGCCGGTGGCATTAATATTGTTCCAAACTCTACTGGTGCTGCCAAAGCCATTGGGCTTGTGATTCCAGAACTCGATGGCAAGTTGATTGGTTCTGCACAACGGGTGCCGGTGCCTTCAGGCTCCATTACGATTCTTGATGCAACGCTAAAAGATGATACTGAAACCGTAAGTGTTGATGGCCTAAATGAAGCCATGAGAAATGCTGCCGATGAATCCTTTGGCTATACCGAAGAGGAGTTAGTATCAACGGATATCATTGGTATGAGTTATGGTTCCCTTTTTGATGCGACTCAAACATTGGCGCAACGATGTGGTACCAAAATTTATGAAGTGCGAGTTGTATCTTGGTACGACAATGAAATGAGTTACGTTTGCCAGTTGATCAGAACACTTGATCACATGGGGAGCTTGATGGCATAGCCTTAGCACCTAAACAACTTATCTATCCCACTCATCTATATCATAACTAATCCAGTTGAATGAAAACCCGCCCAAGTGGCGGGTTTTCTTTTTACTACAAAGGATGTCGGTAAAGGCACTGGGCTCGGCTTAGCGATGGTTCATAGCATCGTAAGCAAACACTGCGCTGAGATAGAAGTCGAAAGCGAGCTAAGTAAGGCGTTGCTGGAAATCCAACCTGAACTATCGATTATACTTATTGCTGGTGATGGCAGTCGATTTACCGAAGACGATGCCATTAAATCGTGAATGAGAGGCTATATCCTTAAACCATTTTCGTTTGTCGACTTTAGTAAAAAGGTTATTTCCTCCATGTACCCAAAATAATAGTTAATGCTATCTAGGGGATAGCTTAACTATTAATAGATTTGATTTTCCAATTGACTGTAGTGCCAGCCATAAAAGGGATGATGGGGCTACCGTTAGGTAGATCAATTGTTTCTGGTATGGTCCAGGCCTCTTTAGTTAAGGTCACTGTCCCGCTATTGCGTGGTAAACCATAAAAGTCAGGACCATAGTGACTGGCAAATCCTTCTAATTTGTCCAACGCGTCTAAATCATCAAATACTTGCGCATAAAGCTCAAGGGCGGCCCAGGCGCTATAGCAACCTGCACAGCCACAGGAGGATTCCTTCTTCGACTGTTCATGGGGCGCTGAATCCGTTCCTAGAAAAAACTTGTGGGAACCGCTTGCTACTACACTGCGCAACGCTTGTTGGTGGGTATTACGCTTAAGCACTGGCAAGCAATAGTTATGGGGTCTGATACCGCCGACCAATAAATCGTTGCGGTTGAGTAAAAGGTGTTGTGGGGTAATAGTGGCTGCAACGTTATCCGAAGCAGCGTCAACAAACTCCACCGCATCTTTGGTGGTGATATGCTCAAACACAACTTTAAGTGATGGAAAACGTTCGCATATTGGTTCAAGTTTCTGATCAATAAAAGCCTTCTCGCGATCGAAGATATCTATTTCTGCTTCCGTCACTTCACCATGAACTAGCAGCAGCATATTGTTCTCTGCTAGTGCTTCCAGTACTGGATTCAAACCATCCAAGTTGGTCACTGCAGCATCTGAATTGGTGGTGGCTCCCGCTGGGTACAGTTTAACCGCAGGAACTCCGCAGGCTGCCGCTTTTTCAATATCAGCAGATGTTGTGTTGTCTGTTAGGTAGAGCGTCATCAGCGGCTCGAAATCTGCCCCCTCTGGTACTGCTTGTAAGATTCTAGACTTATATGCCATCGCATCTTCGGCGGTGCGCACGGGTGGCACAAGGTTGGGCATGGCAATGGCGCGTCGAAAGCAGCGAGCGGTTGCTGGGACCGTTTCAGCAAGCATATCGCCATCTCGAAAGTGAAGGTGCCAGTCGTCGGGAGTTTGCAGGGTGATTTCAGTCATAAATGCCAAACCAATAGTTAGAGAGAATGATTTCAGAATAATCTGCGCGAGGTTTTTCTCATATTACAGGTACAACTGCAAGTTGTAGCTTAGATTTTGCTCGATTGATGTTTTTGAGGATAACAGTATATAAGATAGCTCAGTAGCTGTGGGTATAGAATGATCAGAATCAGCGATGGTTGCTGTTAGTGCTAATGCCATGCAATCTGATATAGATCGAGCTAGGGATGCAGGTTTTAATGATTACGTGACATAGCCGTTCGACGTTAAAGAGTTTATAGAGAAAATAGCATCTGTGCAGAGTAGATCTATATAGTAGTTTCAGTTGCCCTTTCAATCTAAGGTGATGCTTGCTCCAAGGCCTCAATCCTCAACTTAGCGAGTAGCTTTAACTCTTCAATAAGTTTGTCGCCTTCGGCAGCAGGTATCGTGAGAGCCAAACGCACGGTCATTCCGGTCGTATAAAGAAACAGTAGTATTGCACTGTAAATCTCACTTTCTTCTTTGTCTTTTATTATGCTTGTAAGTGTTTCTGTTATTAGACGTGCATTAATCCGGCTATCTTCAGCGTCCAGCTCTTTGAGTTCGTTGTTCGCTTGCATACCCGCCCATAAACTTGCTAAAGCAGTATCGTTCTTAAATAGGGAATAAAATAAATCTATCCCTGTTATCAGTCCATTTTGAAAGTCATCGATGCTCTTACATTCCCCTAGAAACCTTTTGATCATTTCTCGAATATCGTCGAAATAGCCTTGCATGATAGCGCCTAGGATCGCGCTCTTATCTGGAAAGTATTGGTAGATAGAGCTAATGGGTAGCTCTGCTTCTTTGGCAATTTCGCGCATGCTCACAGAGTC
Source organism: Pseudomonadales bacterium (assembly GCA_022361455.1). Taxonomy (GTDB): domain Bacteria; phylum Pseudomonadota; class Gammaproteobacteria; order Pseudomonadales; family Ketobacteraceae. The sequence goes on from JAKSAW010000613.1 coordinate 14,733, forward strand.
ATTCCCGCGTTCACCGATCAACGCTTTTGCGGTTGATAGAATCGCATCGTATTTTTCCCGACTGCGTTTCTGAGTAGGAATTCTTCGCTTCTGAGGCATTGACCAAGCTCCTGGTTAATTCTTACTAAAATTTCATATCGATAAATAATATCTGACCAATGATCATATTTCAAAAGGCAGAGCCATTTTCAGATTCAGGGTTATGATTTTGAATATGGATTTAACCAAGGAATAAATACGTGAAGATCAGACTAAAAATTAGTTAAAAGGAAACAGAATCGGCGTAAATAACCAACAAACCAATGCAGTGATCATCAGCATGGGTAAGCCCATCCTGATGAAATCAATAAAGCGGTATTTCCCTGGTTCAACAACTAAAGTAACCACTGGTGTGGCAACAGGTGAAGAAAAGGCGGCTGATGCTGCCAAGAGTACGGCTATTGCCATTGGGTAAGGTGACACGTTCATGGCAGCGGCTGAAGCAATCGCAATGGGTGTAACCAGTACTGCCGAAGCAGTATTTGATAAAACCAATGTCAGCACAGCTGTTAGCCCGAATAAGGCCATCATCATTACAGAGGGCGCTGATTCCCCCGTAATTGCCATGAGATTCTCAACGATCAACTGACTACCACCGGTAATCTCCAAGGCTGTAGCAAGAGGAAGCATACCTGCGATTAGGATAAGGCTGCTGAGATTAACCGCACGATAGGCTTGATTGACGCTCAGGCATCGCGTCATTACTGCTGCCATAGCTGCTAACAAAGCAGCTATCACCAATGGCACAATGTTTAGCAATTTCAATAACACCATGCCAACCACAATACCCACAGCCAAATAAGCTTTTTTATGAGCGGGTATTTTTTCTTTAAATTCGCTCGGCAATTCCAGTAATACTAAATCATGGTTGTAGGTCTGTAGCCGTTGAATCTTCGACCAGGAACCCACTACAAATAACATGTCGCCTGTCTTAAAGGTATGATTACAGATATCACTCTCTTTATTTTCTGCGTGGCGAATACCCATTACCTGCAAGCCAAAATTGCTACGAAACTCGCTAGAAATAACGTTTTGACCAACCAATCGCGAGTCAGGATGAATAAGAACAACGGAGCCACCAAGATCCCAAAACCAGCGGCTCATACGGGATTCTTTGATGTACATGGATAGCAAGCCGGCTTGGTGTGCTGCCGTATCATTGGAAACTGCTTCGGTAACCAGCAAGATATCACCAGAATCAATGATTAACTGGGGAGCAACCGCTTGAACATGGTCACTTTGTCGACCCGGCTTGATCCGCGCTAGCACTCTTACACCATAATCGCTGTGTAATCTGGATTGCGCTAATGTTTTTCCGATAAGGGGTGAATCTGACGAAACGCGATAGGCTAACACTCTCTCATCTAGGTTGAATTCGTCCCACAATTCTAGGAAAGTTTTTGAAGGTAATTCATCACTAGTATTTGCTGTTTGGGTTGTTGGTAATAGTTTCTTACCGAACACAATACAAAACGCGGTTCCGAAGGCCAACACTAGCAATCCCAAGGGAGCGAAACTAAAAAAGCCTAGTGGTTCGAATCCGGCAGACTTTAACTCATCACTGACTACCAAATTAGGTGGTGTTGCAATGAGAGTGATCATACCGCTGATCAGTGCCGCATAGGACATCGGTAATAACATCTGGGAAGATGCGATACCTGTGCGCTGTGCAATCCGTAAAACGATGGGGATAAAAATGGCGACCACAGCAGTAGAGCTCATAACGCTACTCAGCAATGCAGCACAAACCATGATTAGAATCAGTAATACGCCTTGACGTTGCCCACCTTTTTGCAAAATCCAATCGCCGACTCCACGAGCAACTCCCGTTTTGTCGAGCATGTCACCAATAATTAATAGGCATCCCACAAGCAACACGACGGAGCTACCAAATCCGGCCACCGCCTGTGACACGCTTAGCACCTCGGTAATGGTTAAACACACCACGACTAACAATGCGATCACATCGTAGCGAACTCGGTTGCTCGCCATGGCGATGCCAGCTCCGATGATGGTCAGAAAAACAATGGAAACTTCGTTCATGTTCTAACTAAGATCTCTATACTTACCATGTCGATTGAATATCATAACCCATCAACAAAGATTGAATCGCTTGCATTTTTTCTGCGGTGGGGGGATTGATACCTTCTAGCTCACTGGTCTCGTTGTAAGACTTCCACTTGTGTTCTCCCAGTCGATGATATGGAAGCAGTTCAACTTTTTCCACATTCTTCATTGGAGCAATAAACTCAGCCAGTTTACAAACATCTTCCATCTCGTCAGTGTGACCAGGGACTACGACATAACGAATCCAGGTTTTTTTGTTAATGTCATTCAGATATCGGGCAAATTTTAAGGTATTTGTATTAGATACACCGGTTAGCTCAATGTGTTTTTGGTCATCCATCTGCTTAATATCTAACAGAACTAAATCCGTGTGCGACATCAGTTTCTCAAGCTCAATCTCATACAAATTTTCTTGTGCATAGCCATTGGTATCGATGCAGGTATGAATACCCTGGAACTGGAGAATCTTAAAGAGGACACAAAGAAATTTACTTTGTAATAGTGGTTCACCACCGCTCACTGTCACTCCACCATTTGATGCATCGAAAAAAGGCGTGTATGGCAAAATCTCATTGACTAATTCTTCTACCGAATAGAGATATCCTTCTTCTACTGGCCAGGTATCTCTGTTGTGACAATATTTGCAACGGAACATGCAACCCTGCAGAAACACCACAAAGCGTGTGCCTGGCCCGTCGACGGTACCAAATGACTCGAAAGAGTGAACCCGCCCTAAGATATGGCTAGCGTCAGAGGAGCGGGTGGGTAAACTGCTAAATTTTGGTGATGACATTAGCCTGCTACATGCTGTTATGGAAAGTACGATTAATCACTTCTAATTGTTGTTCTTTGGTTAGCTTAACGAAGTTAACCGCATAACCGGAAACGCGAACAGTGAGTTGTGGATACTCTTCAGGGTGTTCCATGGCGTCTATCAAAGTATCACGGTTTAACACATTGACATTGATGTGATGGCCGCTTGCCTCGAAATAACCATCTAATAGTGACGTGAGGTTAGTCACTTTGGTCTGTTTGTCCTTACCCAGCGCATCCGGCACAATGCTCATGGTATAGGAGATACCATCTTGAGCATCTTCATAAGGCAGTTTAGCGACGCTGAGTAATGAAGCCAATGCTCCTTTTTCATCACGACCATGCATGGGATTTGCGCCTGGTGCAAAAGCTTCTCCGGTGTTGCGCCCGTCAGGCGTACTGCCAGTTTTCTTGCCATAGACTACGTTGGATGTGATCGTCAGTACGGATTGTGTCGCCACTGAGCTGCGATAAGTGCGATGGCTACGTAGGCATTCCATAAACTTGGTAACCATGCTGGCGGCAATATCATCTACTCGGGAATCATTGTTGCCATATTTTGGAAAGTCACCTTCCGTTTGGTAACCCACCACAATACCTTCATCGTTTTTGATCGGTCGGACTGAGGCATGTTTTATTGCGCTGAGGGAATCTGCGACGATAGATAATCCAGCAATACCACAGGCCATGGTGCGCAATATGTCGCGGTCATGGAGCGCCATTAAAGCGCTTTCATAACAATAGCGATCATGCATGTAGTGGATAATGTTTAGCGCCTTGATATAAGTTGCAGCAACCCAATTCATATAGATCTCGAAGCGTTCCATCACTTTATCGAAATCAAGCACTTCATCATCCATCACATCCATCACCGGGCCAACTTGAACTCCAGATATTTCATCCCGGCCGCCATTAATCGCATACAGTAATCCCTTAGCAAGATTGCATCGAGCACCGAAAAATTGCATTTGCTTTCCAGTGCGCATTGCTGAAACACAACAGGCAATACTATAGTCGTCGCCCCAATAAGATCGCATCAAGTCATCGTTCTCGTATTGGATGCTGGAAGTATCAATAGAAGCTTGTGCACAAAAATGTTTAAAGTTTTCTGGTAAGCGTTGCGACCAAAGTACTGTTAAATTGGGTTCGGGCGATGGCCCTAAGTTATACAATGTGTGCAGCATACGATAAGAGGTTTTGGTGACTAACGCTCTGCCATCTTCAGTCATGCCTGCAATAGACTCAGTGACCCATGTGGGATCACCAGAAAAGAGTTCATCGTATTCGGGCGTACGTAAAAAACGAATCATCCGCAGTTTAATCACGAGATCGTCTATCATCTCTTGGGCTTGTTCTTCAGTTATTTCCTCTTTTTGTAGATCTCGTTCTATGTAGATATCCAAAAATGTGGAAACCCGACCAAAACTCATGGCCGCACCGTTTTGTGATTTAACGGAAGCCAAGAACGCAAAATATGTCCATTGTATAGCTTCAAAGGCATTGCTAGCTGGCCTGGAAATATCGAAACCGTATTCTGCAGCCATTTCTTTCATGCTGGCTAATGCTCGGATTTGCTCGCTAAGTTCTTCCAGTAAGCGTATTGCTGGGCTATCGATATCATCAGGATTCAATTCAGCTTTTTCTTTGATTTTTTCATTAATCAGCCAGTCGATGCCATACAGAGCTACCCGCCGATAATCACCAATAATACGCCCACGGCCATAGCCATCTGGAAGCCCCGTGATGATTCCTGCTTTGCGACATGCAAAGATATCTTGGGTGTACACATCAAACACACCCTGATTATGGGTTTTCCGAAATTGATCAAAGATTTCTTCTACATGCGGGTTGAGTTGTTTGCCGTATACATCGCATGATCGCTTTACTAGCTTTAATCCACCCAAAGGCATAATGGATCGTTTTAACGGGGCGTCGGTTTGCAAGCCCACAATGATTTCATGTTCTTTGTCGATATATCCTGGGGGGTGTGAAGTAATACTTGATGGTTTGTCTGGATCGAAATCTAGCGGACCCTCCTTTGCATTTTCCTGCTTCATTAGATCCAGAACTTGTTTCCAGATTGTATTAGTACGTTCAGTGGGGCCCTTTAAAAAACTACTGTCTCCTTCATAAACAGCATAGTTTTTGATAATAAAGTCGCGTACGGAGACCGTTTGATTCCATTCTCCTTGGGCAAACCCTTGCCATTCTCTCATGTGTTGATTGAACTGATTTACTGCATGGGTATTTTCCACGGTTACACTCCCATAAACTAAAGTTCACTATACATTCGGTTTATAACGCCGAGTCATCTTGGTCAGACTATAGCTTTTGATTACTAGGTGTTTATGACGACTAGATGACAAATACTACTACAGATAACCTAGGGTGGGGGTGGGATTGTCTGGTCAAATGATGGCTAGGTTAAGGAACCCGCTTTCCAAGCTTAAATGCCTGAGCCTCTAACTTGGTGGGTTTGTGAAGATAGTACCCCTGTGAATAGTCGATACCAATGTCTTTGAGACGCTGCAGAATTATGCCGTCCTCAACGAATTCAGCGACTGTTTCAATGTTCATGGCTTTAGCTACATCGCAAATGGACTTTACCATGGCATTATCCACTTCATTGTCGGCGAGGTTTTTAATGAACACTCCATCTATCTTTATAAAGTCAATGCTAAGATCTTTGAGATAGGCATAGGAAGAGAAACCAGTACCAAAATCATCTAATGCAAATCGACATCCTAAGTCTCGGAACTTGCGAATAAACGATTGGGTGTTATCAATATGGGTAATCGCCATTCCTTCAGTTATTTCAAAACAAATTTTGTGGTATGGAATTTGGTATTCATTAAAGATAGCAACTAGAAATTCAGGGAATGTATCGTCGCCCAGGCTCTGGGTACTGACATTAATACTGCCACAGGCTAGATTGTCTAAATGTTCTGGGTTTTCATGTAACCATGAAAAGTAGCTTTTAAATACCCAGCGATCGATATTGGGCATCAAATTATATCGTTCGGCAGCGGGGATGAATTGTCCTGGTGCGCATAGGTTTCCGTTGGAGTTCATTAGGCGCAATAAAATTTCGTAATGGTGCGAGTCACCGTTGTCGTGATTGGTAGCAATATTTTGAAAGACTAAGAAAAACTGATTTTGTTTGATGGCATCTTTAATGGTGGAGACCCACTGCATCTCCAATTGGCGTAGTTCTAATTCTTTATCGGATTCCTCGAAGGTATGAACTCGATTACGCCCTTGATCCTTTGCTTGATAGCAAGCGGTATCTGCCATTACTAACACTTGTTCAACGGAGTGATGGAAAGGGCAGATCTCAACAAGGCCAATGCTAACGCCCAATGTATATCGTTTGCCTTGCCAAATAAAAAGAAAGTTCTCTACTGCTTGACGAAACGACTCTGCCACTAAACGAGCCTTTTCAAGATGAATGTTGCCTAACAAAATACCAAATTCATCACCACCCAGCCGGGCAATAATATGGTCTTCACCCAATTCTTGGGTTTTATCGAGCAATTGCTTGCTGAGCTTTTGTAGTAGCATGTCACCTGCGGTATGGCCGCATAGATCATTCACGATCTTAAACTGGTCCAAATCCATATACATAAGACAGCAGGGTTCAGAAAAATTCTTTACCTTTTCCAGCTTATCTTTGGCTGCTGATTCAAAGGCGCGGCGGTTGAAAAAGCCGGTAAGGGGATCGTGTTCTGCTAAATATTTTAGTTGGTCTTCAAATGCTTTTCTCTCATTGATATTAATGAG